>PMCR01000446.1 GCA_003155465.1 Myxococcales bacterium
AAGTACCGCGAGACCATCACCCAGCGTGGCGAGTTCAGCTACACGCACAAGAAGCAGACCGGCGGCTCGGGCCAGTATGGGCGCGTGGCGGGCTACATCGAGCCGTTGCCCTCGGATCATGAAGACGGCTACGAGTTCGTGGATGAGATCGTGGGCGGTTCTATCCCACGTGAGTTCATTCCGGCCTGCGACAAGGGATTCAAGGAGGCGATCAAGCGCGGGCCGCTGATTGGCTTCCCCATCGTGGGAGTGCGTTGCCTCATCAACGATGGCCAGTCGCACCCAGTAGACTCGTCCGAGTTGGCCTTTCGCACGGCGGCCTTGATGGGTTTCCGCGAGGCCTACAACAAGGCCAAACCCACCATCCTCGAGCCCATTATGTTGGTCGAGGTGCAGTTCCCCGAGGAATTCCAGGGCGCGGTCATTGGACAGCTCAACCAGCGCCGGGGCAACATCCTGAACACGGAGAAGCACGAAGCGTTTGTCACCGGCGTGGCCGATGTGCCGCTGGCCGACATGTTCGGCTATGCCACCGATTTGCGCTCTGCCACCCAGGGCAAGGGCGAGTTCAGTATGGAATTCAAGCGCTACGCCGAGGTGCCCAAGCAGGCGCGCGACGCCATGATCGCCGACTACAAGGAGAAGCGGGAGAAGGATGGGGCGGGTGGCCGTTCGCAGAAGCGAGCCGCAGGGTAGCTGGTCTCGAAGATCAGAGCGGCGTTCCCGCTTCGATAAGCATCGGTTTGTTGTGGTGCGGGCGGGGCTTGGTGGCCTCCACGCAGGCGCGCCTGAATGCGGGGCCCAACCGTTGCCAGAGTTTCTCTTCCACGTCGTAGGGAAGGCCGCGCCGGTATCCGGTGAACGTGGCGGTGGTGAGCTTCTTGCCGGTGACGCCGCTACGAATCACGATGGTGGCCACGGCGTGATCCGCGGGCATTTCCTTGACGTGTCCGTGGACGTAGGCGGCCACGTCCATCACGGCACCCATGTCGCGGTATTGCTCAGCGGTGTCGACGGGTGGCAGCGCGGTTTCGACCTTCATCCCTCTGTCCGTGAGTGCCTGAATCACATGATCGCGCACGGAATATGTGTCCTCCCCCGAGAAGGCGAAGACCGCAACCTTACCCGCGGCCCCGGCGGCATTCTCCGCAGTGGCCCTTGCCTTGCCCTTGCCCGCAGCGCGAGTGGGCTTGCCCTTGGCGCTGGCCTTGGCCTGGCCCTTCGCCCGCCGGGGCGCAGCCTGGACCGCCGGGGCCGTGCCAATCACCACGGCCAAGGCAACCAACGCCAGCAAGAACCTGTGCAGCGCGAGCCGCGCCGACGCGAGTGGGCAGCCGGGCTGCGCAAAGGCAACCGGCGAGGGGGCCAAACCGCAGGCGCGAAGCAACGACATCGGATACCTGCGAATACTACCCCGATTCAGGCTTTCCGCTACCAGCCGAGTCGCGTCTTCCACTCGGGGACCAGCCGGGTGGCCATCTTGGCATGGGTCGCGCCGCCACTCCGAATTCCAGCGGGAGTGGGACGGTTGGACCGAGGCCGCCTGACCCGGGTATAGTTGCGCCACTTTGACCCGAAAGGTACGACGATGACTACAAGCAAGCGCGCTCTCGTCCTGCTGGCTGCTGTGCCGCCCCTGGTTCTGGCTGCCGGCAGGGCACAGGCCGCCGACGAGCCGCCCGTGCAGGGCGAAGGTCGAACTCTTGCCTACCTGAGTGACTTGCACACCAAGGTGCACCGGGCCTGGGCCGATAGCTTCCTGGCCATGGCGACGGCGCGCCTGCCCAAAGACCATCCCGTCAACCTCGCCACGCGCGCCGCGGTGGTCGAACTGGTGCTGGCCCGGGGCGGCCGCTTGGTGAGTGCCCTGGTGACCTCTCCTTCGGGTTCGTCCGAGTTCGACACGTCAGCGCTGGAGGTGGTCCGCGACAACGCCCCCTATGGCGTTGCGCCCGAGGAAGTACTTTCCGACGACGGGAATGCTCACGTCCTGTGGACCTTCGCGCGCGACGATCGCCGGTGTTCTGACCTGCGGGTAAGAGAAGCGCAGCTTCCCTTGCCGCAGGCGGTACGCAGTTTGGTGGCCCAGGGTCGCGATCGTGCCGCCATCAAACGCTTGCAGGCAGCGGGCGACGATGCGCGCGAGCAGGGCTTCTCATCTTTCGTTTGGGCGTGGCTCGACAGCGCCGAGGCAGAGCAGGGGCTGGCCGTGGCTGCCGCCCGTGCGGCGGGCGGCGATCGTGCGGGAGTCGAGAAGCTTCGCCAGGCAGTGGCGCAAGGCCAGGAAGTGGAGACAGCGGCGCACGCGCTGGCGCGGTTTGCGATTGCGCTGTGTCCTTTGGTGAAGGAGCAGCTCGCAGGGCCGGCGGGCGAGGCCCGTGGCGCGGCAGTGGCGGCCCTGCGGCTTGGGCTCGAGCGCGAGTGCTTGCCGGGGGTGCTGGCGGTGGCCAATGACCGGTCGGCGTCCGAGACGGAGCGCGTGGCGGCGGCCCAAGCCCTGGGCACACTGGACGATCCCGAAGCGCACAAGACCCTGCAGGGGTTGGCCAACGATGCTCCCCCGGCCATTCGGGCCGCAGCCTTGCTGGCCGGGACCCGGCCGGGATCAGGTCGGGCTGCAGTGTTTCGCCTGACCGGTCTTCTGCACGATCCGGCGCCCGAGGTGCGCGCAGCCGCGGCAGCGGCCCTGCTGCGGGCCGGGGGCGAGGCGATGATCCCCCAGCTCTTCCAACTCTACCGAGACAAGGACCCACGGCCGGGCGAGACTGTGGCGAAAGAACTGGGCGGCATGAAGGGAGAGGCTTCGGCCGAAATGCTGGGCAAGCTTGTCCACAGCAAGGGTGATCGGCGGGTTCGTCTGGCCAGCGCGCGGGCCTTGGTCGTGCGTCGCGATCAGGCTGCGCGCAAGCTGCAGGCCGACCTGGCGGGCGACAAGGATGCCGAGGTGCGCTTCCTGGGCGGCGCAGCCGTCGATGCGCAGAAGCGTTTGGCCGCAGCCTCAGCGCCCGAGGGCCATGCCTGGCGCGCCTCCTACGCGGCCCTGGCTGCCGGTCCGGGACGTCTGGCCGCCGCAGACTGGGCCTTGGCCCAATTCCCCAAGTTGGATTCGGCGGCGCGGGTGGAGATCGCGGCTGCGTGGTTGGCCGGGGCGAAGGCGGCCGAGAAGTAGGACTACCGGAGTCGGTGGCCGGTCCGGATGCGGATTCGGGGCTTGTCCCGGCCTCTGGCTTCCGGCCGCGCCGCCATCCCCCAGGATGCTCAACCAGCCACGGATCTTCGAGAGGCAGTACTAACGTTTACTTGCGGCCTCAAGCGTCGCCATGGCCGCCAAGAACGCGCGCAGGTCGGGCGGCCCTTGCATGGCCGTCTTGTGGACGCGGGCCATATCCAAGTCTTCATAGGCGTGGGCTACAACGTTGCGGAAGCCGGCAGCGCGAGTCAGGCGCTCGGAAAGACCGGCTTCAATCGAGCCGGCCCTTGAGAGCTTGCGGAAGACTTCGGCATAGCTCGTCGGCGAGCCGAGGCCGGATTTCACACAGGTCGAGACCGCCAGGTCGATGACGACTTGCACCGCCTGCCAGAGATGCAGGATGACGGCGTCGGACTCGACGGTCATCGGCAGCAGGTTCTCGGGGCGGTTGGGTAGCAGATCAGCGACACGTCCGAGGTGCCGTTCGACGGCTGCCACCTTTTCTGCCAGTACTGCCGTGTCAGGGCTCATGCTGCTTGCAAGCCGTCGAGGACTTGTCTGTAGGCCACGCGCAGCACAGGTTCGGCATCGCACCAGAAGCTGGCGGCATCGATCTGGAACGTCTGGAAAACGCCGGTGTCGTCCTCGAACACAGGTCTTCCGCCAACCGCAACCTGGATTCTCAACAGGGCGCTGGCCTTGGATAGGTCAATCAGATCGACCAGGTCTGTCGCGAGGATTCCCATCAACCGCTCACGCAACAACTCGTCGTCATGAGTCTTGCCGGCCAGATAGCCGAAGTCCCAGTCGGAATGGCCGTGCACATTTCCGAGCACGCGCGAACCGAAGAGCACCAGCAGCCGAAGACCGGCCTGCCGGGCAGCCTGTGCCATCTCCTGCTCGGGAACCATCACGGCATTCTACGCGGCAACTGGTCCCACAGCTACTGGCGCACCCACGGAGGCGTCGGGCCCCAGACGACGGTGTTCGACGCCTTTGCCTCGGCGAAGGTTGTCTTCGTTGGGTAAGCACTCAGGATCATGCGATCGGCAGACGGGAGCTGCCAGGAGCATTTTTGATAGATCCCGACCCCGACATCCTCGGGATAGCGATCGTCGCGCGTAACGCGCAACACGAAGAATTGGGCGTCGTTCTTGAACTCTTCAATCGTACCTGTGTCCACCGCTCCGGAAGGCAAGAAGGTTATCTCATACCGGGCATCATCGAAGGTGGCAACGATACCGTCGGTTCCGGGCTCCTTGCCCGTGTCGAGATTGACATTGGAAAGAGCCCAGGTTCCAGCAAGCGCGATCTGTGTCTGACTATTCGAGCTGCAGCCAAGCCCGACACTCGCCGCGCACAACAGCCCCACAGCGGCCATGATGTCAAACCGTAGGTTCGAACTTTCAATCCATCCAGTCTGCATTGAATTCAACCTCCATGAAGCGGAGCGGTCCAGGCAACTGCGAGGAACAACGCAGGGCAGGGTATCACGTCACCTTATGGTCGTTCAAGACGCCTTGACGCTCTGCGGCCTCGGTGCTCCGCCGATTGTGGTCCCCCGTCTCGGTCGTGATATACGGTGCACTTTGGAACATGGCAGCGGCTGCGTTCTATGAC
>PMCR01000255.1:0-476 GCA_003155465.1 Myxococcales bacterium
GCAGATTGTGACTGTTGACGCTTTGGTGCCTCCCCTATTTCGTCCTGTCAGCAGCCTCCACGGCGCCTGACAGTGGCGTGCCTGACGGTTCCGCCATCTCTCCGTCGCAGCCTTCGGTTCGGAGTTTCGATCCGCGTTGGAGTCGTGTTGCGACGCCCAAGCCGGGTCCGCCGAGCGCCATCGGTCAACCAGGCGCCGGCTGCGTGCGAGGCGCGGTGGCTCTGCCTTTGCGTGGCCCAGGCTGGCTGGTCGAGCATCCCGAGCGGCAGCGCGAGTTCGGCCATCCCCTGCTGGTGGCCTACCTGCGCGATCTGNNGGTATGGACCGCCGGCCAAGCCGCCTTCCCTAGGCCAATCGCCCGTGGCACCCGTGCTGGTGGACCTGCGCACCAGCAAGCTGCTGCCCGCCTGGAACAGCCGCGTGGCGCGTTTGATCGAAGCGGCGGCCACGGATCCCGCCGTGGATCGCATCTTCGT
>PMCR01000255.1:565-13784 GCA_003155465.1 Myxococcales bacterium
GGCCCGCCCGGCGAGGGCGCGCCAGCCATGCCGGACCAGTGCGAGCTGCTTCTCTCGCCCTAATGGATGAGGAACATGCAGGACCAGACGGGCGCTCCTGCATCGCCGGATACGCAATCGCACCAGGTCTGATCGTAGGCACAATGAAGGCCAAGCGTGCTGCACGCAGGCTGCGCGTTGGTTGGCACTGGACATTGGGAACACATCGAGGAGGAACCCGAGCAGACGACGCATGACGCTTCCCCTGCGGGACACGGTGACGACCACAGGTCACACGTGCAACTTGGGTTGCCGGCGTCAGGCCCACCCTTGCTATTGCGATTGAGGATGTCGTTCATGAACAGCTCAATCGAGGTGAGCGCAGCTTGGGATTTCTCGGAGATGTTGAGCTCGATGTAGAAGCGGTCAAGATAGGCGAGAGCGTCATAGGCGCTGATCAGCCCCATGTCCACCACGGCGTTGTCACGGCCGTCGATGGCCTGGCGCGAGACGGGCAGAGCGTAGTTGTAGATGGCCTGGGCATTCGCAGCGCTGCCCATGTCGTGAATGGCAACCTGGATGGCACGCGCTCCCTGGCGGTATTCGGCGTACACACTGCTGACCCAGCCGCGATCAATGTACTTGGGCGCGCCGCCATCGATTCGACTGTAGAGTCCTGTCTCGTCGGTGATCAGGGTGGGAGTACCGGCGCGCGTCCAGGTGCTGACCTCGTTATCAGCCGGCAGCATATCGACGAGCGACGGGTTGCCTGCCCCGCCGCTGAGAGTCGTCGAGAGTACCAACCCATGAAGATGGAGTTCGCCTTGGAACGGATCGTCGGCGGCGTTCCTGAGATCGACGTCCCCGCGATAGGCCGCGCCGATCGCTGACTTGAAGAACGTACCCGTGTAGTAGAGCCAATCGGAGTTCGTTGTTTGCCCGTTGTAGGTCCGGATTTCGTCTGACCACCAACCCGTCGGGTCGGCGCGGAAGTAGATGCACAGGCGCATCTCGCGGCCCAGTTCTTCCCATGTGATCTCCAGGGTGGTGTAGGTCGCCCAGCCCGGATCGCTGTGCACGTCGACAGCGGCGACCTTGCTCGTGAAGCGCTTGCCGTCCGCGACGATCCAGAAATCGTCAGCCGTCAGCGACACCGTGGAGGTTCGCCACGCGACCGGGTTGGGCGCCGAGGCGGCACCGCCAACCCCAGTTCCGCCGGGGCCGCCTATGCCGCCGGTTGCTGTCGCACCCCCTGTTTCAATCAGCTCGTTGCCACCCATGGGCAATGCTGTCACACCGCCTGTTTCAACCAACTCGTTGCCACCCACAGGGAATGCTGTCGCACCCCCTGCTCCCGTCGCCCCGCCACTTCCCACACTCCCGCCCACCCCGCTGTCGTCATTGCCTGCCGCGCCTAAAGAATCGCTCTTCATGCAACCAAGCGACGTCAAAGCAAAGTAGGCCATCGGAACGAACGAAAGGAACATGCTTGTCTTTTTCATGGCAGTCCTCATTTGGTCCATGTCTTTCCTAGTGACGGCACCTGGGCAAACGTTTCAGGGACAGTGGTGAAGGGCCTGCGCGGCTCGCTTGGCCAGGGAATCGGCGACACTCTTTTCGAGAACGTCGCCGAGGTCCAGCTTGCCCTCAGGGCAACGGCCAGCTTTGATGCGCAGCTCGCCGCGCACGGTCTGCAGCTCGCGCACGCGCGGGATCCCCGACAGCACAAGGGAGTCCAGCACCGCCAAGGCCTCGGTCTCGCTCCCCTGCGCCAGATAGATTTCTGCGCGCAACACACGGGTTTCCAGGCCCATGTGTCCGTTGGGATACCGCTGCTCGTGGGCGTCGAGCAGTGCGAGCGCGGCGCCTGCATTGTGGATGCGATGCCAGGGCTCAATCACCGACGCAAGCGAATGGCTCTCGGCTACGATGGGGTTCTCTTCCTTGGCGGCAGACAGGGTTGGGGCAGGCGCCTCGGGCGCCTCGACCAGCCTAACTCCCTCGGGCGAGGCGAGAGGAGCGCGCAGGGCCAACGAACGCGGGCGTGTGACTGCCTGGCGCACGGGTGGGGTAGGCAACTCGACGGCCTCGGCCGGCCCTATCTCGACAATTGGCGCTGGCTCAGGGACAGGCGCGGGCCTCGGCGCGATGGACGGCGCCGACGGAACCGGGGCAGACCGATCCTCTGCGAGCGACTTCTGCACCGCAGGCCGACGGCGTTTCTCGGGCTTTGTGGCCCCAGCTGTCGGGACAGACGGTGGCGCAAACAACGCTCCTATGAGGGGCAGCGAACGCAGTCCGCGCTGGGCCACCGCAAAAGTCGCACCCGCAGCCAGGACAGAAGCAAGCGCGGCCAGGGCTGGCCAAAGAGCCATCCGCCGCGCGCGGCCCTTCCGCTCGTGCAGGCGTCGCTCGATGCGCTCGACCTGGGACGGCTGCAAGCCACGCAGGTCGCGCGCCTGGTGCAGGAAGCTCAGGCCCTGCTGGGAAAGTTCGTTGTCTGTGCCGTGCGCTTTCCTATCGGCTGACATTTTCACACCTCAGTCGAGTGACGTTCGCTTCGGAAGAGGGAAATTCCCGCCGATAGACGTGCAAGAAGCGCGCTCGCGCTCGGTGCCGTCGTAGACGTGCGTTGGCTGCTTTGATTCCCAGCAACGCGGCGACCTCGTACGCGGCCAGCTCTTCCAGTTCGAACAGAATCAGGATACGCCGGTCGCCCTCGGGCAGGAGGTCGAGTATGCGGTAGACATCCCTCGCGGTCTGGTTCTGTTCGACGACGCGCAGGGGATCCGGGCCGGCCCCCGCGACATGTCCCGCCGTCGCGTTGGCAGAGCCTGACAGCCAGCGCCACCAGCGCTCTTTGCGACGGCGGTGGCGCACGACCTTGTCGGTGATGCCGAACAGCCAGGTGGACATGCTCGATTCGCCGCGAAAGCTGGACAGACGCCGGCAGGCAATCGTAAACACCTCATGCACGGCGTCTTCCAAGTCAAGGGCTGGCCCGCCCAGGCGCGCAACCCAGCGCGCCACCTGATGCACCTGCATCCGATAGATAGTTCCCGCATCGAGCGGAAGGTCGGGATTGGTCAAGTCGCCCTATCTAGTGACGGCCAAGCGCCAAACGTTTCACCTTGCACCCAGGAGCACGGCCAGCCCCGCACCCGCGCTGACGTTCCAGCGCGAGAGCGTGATGTTTTGGGGACGGTCATCGAGGGAGAGGCGCTCCCCGCGCAGGGCATAGCTGCCGCCCGCGAACAGAAAGGGCGCGAAGCGGCCCCAGGCGAGTCCGAGGCGCGCGCGCAGGTCTGCCGCCGCTCCCCATGCGGTTGCGCTGCGCCCAGACGCAAGCTGTTTGCCGTTCAGAGTCAGCAGCGTCAGCTCCGGGAAGATCCCGACATCGCAGAAAACCCGGTTCCAACTACGCAGGACGCCGGCTCCAACGCCAAAGCGGAAGGTGCGGTAGGCCGCCACCCCTGGGTCAAGGTTCCGCTCGCGCTCTCCTGTGGCCTCGAGAAGCGCGGCCAAGACCAGTGCGCCGGTTGGCCGAACCCCGACCAGGATGCCCGCGCCAAATGTACCGGCGTCTCCGTCGTGTGTGCCGAATCCCAGCCCGGCGACCTCGCCCTGCAGACCTCGCTTCGGTTGCTTGGCCGCGACGGCAGGGGCCTTGGTCTCGGCCGCGGCTGCTGGCACAGCCACAGGCGCCTGGGTACCGGACGGAACTGCCCTCGCGTCCGGCGCTGGCGGAGTGGCGGACCTACCGGGCGGGGCTCGCGCCGCTTCCGGTGGCTTGGCGTCGTCAGCTTTCGCCACTGCACGCTGCTCGCCCAGGGGAAGGCCTGTCCGGCCTGCGGGATTCGCGGTGTTTGGGCGCGGTCGTGGGATGCTGGGCGGGAAAGCTGCCGAATTCGGGCTCCGGGCTTCGCGCTGGGAATCTTGGCCTTCGGCCATGGGCGCGGTGGTCCACGCCCCGACCCAGGCTGCGATGAAGACGGCGGCCACCGTCGCGCGCTCGATGCAAGCCTCGGGCGCCGCGACTTCGCGAGCACCCAGCAGGGAACCGTCCTGTCCACGCAGGGCCACATGCAACTTAGTGTCCTTGACTGTGATCTCTGGTGAGCCCAAGGCAGCAAGGGCAGTCGTGGCGCCCAGCCGGTCCAATTCCGCGGCGATGGCGTCCCTGCTCGGGCAGGTCGTGCCTACTGGCAAGACCGTGACCGCCCAGGCCGACAGCGAGGCTGCGATTGGTCCCCACATGCGCTGCCACTATCGTCGATCTTCGGCACGGACGCGAGAGCTGTGCACGCGGATTGAAGCGGGGGCTAGCCAAAGACGAACGCGCCGTAGCCCACGACCTCGTCGCGCGGGCCGGCCGTGTCGCCGGAATTGCGCAGGTCGATGGTAGTAGCCGAAAGGCCATGGTCTGCGGCGATCTGCAGAAGAGCATTGACCGGCGTGGCGCCGCAGGCCTGGTCGAGATCGACCGCGCCCGCACGGCGCGCCTCGATGGTCTCGGCGGTTTCATGGTCGAGGCGACAGGCAGTGTCATAGTCGTGGTAGTGGGACAGGTCCGAGCTGACCACAATGACGGTCTCAGGTCCTCCCCACAGGCGGGCAAGGATCGCGGCCACGCTCCCGTGGTCCTGGTCGCCAGCCAGCAGTGGCACCACGCGCGCACCCGGGAAAACCCGCTGCAGGAAGGGCAGGTGTACTTCCAGGCTGTGCTCGCGGGCGTGAGCGGCGTCGTTTTCTCGAATCAACCCGTCTTTGAGCAAGGCTTCGATGGCGTCGCGATCCACAGGCACCGCGCCCAGCGGCGTGTCAAACCCTGCGGCTCGACTGCAGGCCACGCCGGCGAAGGGCACACGATGCGACGGGCCCACCAGGATCACGCGCTCGACCACCTTCGCGTGGGAAATCAGGCTGGCGTAGGCACTGCCAGCGATGGGCCCGGAATATCGATAGCCGGCATGCGGCGCGATGATTGCCTTGGGCGGCTGAGTTTGGGGCGCAGGTCGCGCATCGGCCAGGTATGCTTCGACCGCCGCAGCCAACGGCTTGGCCTCCCCAGGATAGAACATCCCGGCTACCGCAGCAGGACGCGTTTCCATCCCCCATACTGTACCGCGAATCTCTCGTGAAGAAACCAGCCAGTTTGAGGTGTGACCCAATGTCTCTGATTTCCGTTGTCGTACCCGCCTACAATAGCGAGAAGACCATCGCGGACGTGGTGGGCAGAATCAAGACGCTAGACATCGAGGGCCACGAAATCGAATTGATTGTGGTGGATGATTGTTCGAAGGACAAGACTTGGGCGAAGCTGCAAGCCCTGGCGGGGATAACCGCAATTCGCCATCCCCGCAACACGGGGAAGGGGGGTGCACTCCGAACCGGTTTTCAGCGAGCCCGCGGCGAGTTTCTTGTCATGGAGGATGATGACCTCGAATACGATCCCCGCGAGATTCCAGTCGTACTCAAGCCCTTGCTTGAACGGCGCGCTGACGTCGTTTTCGGTTCTCGCCAACTGAATCCAACCAACACCTACATCAATCCTTTCTATCACCTGGGAGGACTGGCTCTGAACATGGTGATAGAATCGGTCCTTCACCGCAGGATTACCGACTCGATTAGCGGCACAAAGGCGTTCACCAGGCGCGTGTACGACCGCATCGCGCCCATTGAGAGCAGCGGGTTTGGCGTGGAGACCGAGATTGCGGCGAAGATCGTCCGAGCCGGTTTCACTTTGCAGGAGGTACCGATCGGCTATCGACCGCGAACCCACGCCGAAGGGAAGAACATCCACTGGTATCACGCCTATTCGCTCCTGGCGTCCCTGATCAAACACGCGAAACGAGCCAGCAAGCTGAAGGATTCGAGCGATTCGTCCATCTTGCGGTAGCCTTGAAATGGGGTCCTTCTCTTGGCAGGAGATTCCCTGCATGGAAAGCAAAGGTTGAGCATGCCCGCAAAGGCTTCGCATCGGGGCGACGGCCATCCCGGGGCCGTGGCAACACGGTACTTTCGCCGCGACGGCGAGGACCATGTGGTGTGCGAGATGTGTCCGCGCTTCTGCCGCCTGCGCGAGGGCCAGCGCGGCCTGTGTTTCGTGCGCGCCTGCCAGAACGGGCAAGTCGTGCTCACCAGCTACGGCCGCTCGACGGGATTCTGCGTGGACCCGATCGAGAAGAAGCCGCTCTATCACTTTCTGCCCGGTACCCCGGTGCTGTCCTTCGGCACCGCCGGCTGCAACCTGGCGTGCAAGTTCTGCCAGAACTGGGAGAGCACCCACTCGCGCGAAGTGGAGAGCATGTCCGCGGCCGCCTCGCCCAGCGAGATTGCCGAGGCCGCGCGTAGGCACGCCTGCCCCAGCGTGGCCATGACCTACAACGATCCGGTCGTGTTTCACGAATACGCGATCGACGTGGCAGACGCCTGCCACGAACGCGGCATCAAGACCGTCGCGGTGACCGCCGGATACGTGTGCCCGGCCCCACGCGCGGAGTTCTATCGCCACATGGATGCCGCCAACGTGGACCTCAAGGCGTTCAGCGATCGCTTCTATCGCGAGCTGTGCGCCGGCGAGCTGGCGACCGTGCTCGACACTCTGGTGTTCCTGCGCGAACAGACCAAGGTTTGGGTGGAAGTCACAACCCTGCTCATTCCTGGCGAAAACGACAGTGATGGCGAGCTGGATGAGATGACCCGCTGGATGCGTGCCAACCTCGGGCCCGACCTGCCCCTACACTTCTCGGCCTTTCACGCTGACTTCCGCATGCGCGACAAGCCGCCTACCCCGCCCGAAACCCTGACCCGCGCACGCCGGATCGCTCTCGGCAATGGCCTTCGCTACGTGTACACCGGCAACGTGCGCGACGAGACCGGCGGCACTACGACCTGTGTTGACTGCACAAGTCGGCTGATCGGTCGCGATTGCTACGAAATCACGACCTGGGGCCTCACCGACGACGGTCGCTGCGCCGCCTGTGGCGCCGTTTGCCCGGGTGTGTTCGCCGGTGCCCCTGGGCGCTGGGGCAACCGCCGCATGCCACTGGATGACGTCGGCGAAGCGTGATTCACTGCGCGCCCGCGACAATTGCGGAGCGCAGCGCATTCAGCTCTACGGGCGAGCCAACAAACAGATCCTCCGGGTAGTGCCTGAGCGCGAGCATTCCCCGATAGATCTCCGCGCGCTGATCGACGTTCATGCCGAATCCAGCCAGGAACTGCAGGCGCAGGTTGTCGTCACGGTTGACCTGGGCGTCTCTCAGCCAGGGTGCAAGCTCGGAGCCGCGACCGCCGTAGGTGGAGAGCAGCGCCACGGCTGAATCGAAGCCGATCTGTCGCAGCGACTGTGCGACCGGAGCGAACTCTGGGCTCTGCAAGCGGCGCTCCATCGCGTCCACGTCGATCCGGATCGGCTCCACCTGCCCCACCAACACGACGTCGTAACCTTGTCCTTGGACCGTGTTGCCCAGCACGATCCCGTTTGGAAACGCCCCAAAGAACGTCGCGACCTCGCTCTTAACCGCCGCCATTCCGCTGTCGTAGAGTTGCACGAACACCGTCACCGCCCCACCTGGATTGAGGTGCCGCTTGACGAGCTCCCAGAACTCGCTGGTGTAGAGATTGGCGGCGCCCTTGACCCACGGATCGAACGGATCTGAAGTGATGGCGTCGAACTTCTGCTTGGTTGTCGTCAGGAAGTGCCGAGCATCGTCCACTTCGACGTGAACCTTGGGATTGTGGACGACGTTGTGGTTGTGTTCGCCGAAGTATTGCGCGGCTACGCTCGGGACCAGCGGCTCGATTTCCGCGATGGTCAAGTGCTCGACGCGNNACGCGCGGATCGATGCTGGCCGCGCCGGCGGTCACGCCAGCGCCGCAGGCGATCACCAAGACATCGCGCGGCTCTGCCGGGACCAGCGTCGTGAGGTGCCCGAGCATGCGCTGCAGCCGCATGTCCTGGGGAAGGGTGGACGCCTGGACCTTGCCGGCGTTGTAGTAGCTGATGATTCCGCCCAGATCCCGCGAAACCGCCGGGGACGAATTCATCCCTTCTCCGACGTAGAGGAAGGTTTCCTTCGTGGTTCGTTCGACGGCCGAGAAGCGACCGTGCGCGACCAGCAGCGGGGGAACCGCGACCACATTGCGTCCCAGAAGGACGGCCAGCTCGACTATGGCCAACGTCCAGATAGCATACGGTATGGTGAACCGCGGCGCCGCGCGATCAGGCAGCAGCGCCGGTATGAGGGTGATGGCGGCGGCTACGGCCGCGAGCGCGATCAGGATCCTTTCGCCGTTCTGGGTCCCGACCGCGGCGATCAGCACCAGGCTGGTTCCGAGCGCCCCGACGATGGCGCCCACTGTGTTCGCCGCGTAGACCCGGCCCACCACGACGCCGCCATCACTTCCCCTGGACGCGACGGCGGCAAGCGCCAGCGGAAAGCTGGCACCCCACAGGCAGGCCGCAGGCAGGATTGCCCAGAGGCAGCGGACGAAATCGATCTGGAATTGATGCCACGGAGTGTCTGCCAGCCGCGGGTTGACCGGCCAGTAGGGCAGCGAGCGGGTGATGTTCCACGACGCCCAAGCGATCGCCGCGACCAGCGCAAGTTGGGCGAAGCCGAGCGCCCGGCGCGGATGGGGCGTGCGGCGCCCGATCGACGAGCCGACGCCACTGCCCAGGCCGATCCCGACCAAGAACACCGCCAATATGATCGAGAAGGTATACGTGGTGTGGCTCAAGAGCAGCCCGAAGAGTCGCGTCCAGATGACCTCCGCGCCCAGCGCGCTCATCCCTGAAAGCCCGATTGCAAGGTAGATGATCCAGGCGGGTGTGGTCGGGGCGGCAGTCGCGGCGGTCCCGGGGTCGCGGCTCACGTCGCGCGGATCAGCCCCGGGACAGGCGTGCGCGAGTGCGAACGCAGCCAAGGCGACCACCGTGTTCAAGGCAACGGCGACGAAAGTCGCGGTACCCACGTCGTGAACCCGGAGAAGGTAGAAACCCGCAAGCAGACAGCCGAACACTGCCCCAAGCGTGTTGCCGGCGTAGAAGAATCCGAGCCAGGAGACCCCGCGTGGGTTCATTTCCACCCAGCGGGAAACCGCGGGCAGGGTAGCCCCCATCATCATGGTGGGCGGCAAGAGACAGATCGCCGCGAAAAAACCGCGCAGTAGCAATCCCGGGATGCCATGCCCGACCACCGCCGTGTAGACATACTGGACCAGAGGTATCGCCCCCAGCATCAAGATCCCGGAAACGCCAATTGCGACTTCGAGTACGGCGTAGACGCGCAAGGGGTGCCGAGTACGGGAGACGAAGCGAGAAAGCCCCAGGCTCCCCAGGCACATCCCGCCCATGAAGGTCCCCAGCAGCACCCCGATCGAGACCGCCGAAGACCCAAGCACGAGTTGCAGCATCTGGAACCAGACAATCTCGTAGATCAGCGCCGCGCATCCGCTGGCCAGGAAAAACACCAGGAGAAGCGCAAAAGGTCGCTCGTCAGCGCTGCGGCCAACCAGCGGCACGGTCTTGCGGCGGCGTGCGATCCGCACTCCGGCAAGCAACACGATCGCCACGCCCAGCGAGATCTCAAGCCAGCCAATCGAGGCGGGCGGCGCGGGCTCCGCCATTCCCGGCTGTCCGGGGGTCTGCGGCGCAGCCGAGAGGGGCGCGTCCAGAATGCGCATGACCGGCGGGAAAGGGGTCGGGGCGAGGCAATACGCGGCGAACTCGGAGACCGAGAAGAATCCATCTCCTTCTGCCTCGCCGATGCGCAGGTAGCGCACGGTCTGGGGTTCGATCTGGACGGAGCGCGTGCGCAGACCGGGTCCCCCGTCGACCACGTTCGCGATCTCCGCCAGCACCCGGAAGCTTCCCGTCTGCCCGTCGCTCGATCCGGCGATCTTGTAGGTGTCGTTGGCGTCGGCTTGTAGATAGAGCGCGCTCACCTTTCGCGGCTCGCCCAGGTCATAGGTTATGGATGCGGCAGGGCTCGCCAGCTTGACGGCCGCCGGCGCGTCCCAGGATGTCCATTCTTGCGCAACCGTGCCGTCCGTGACCAGCGCGGCGTTGCCGCGAATTTCTTGCTGGGCGGATGGCATCAGACCCGCGAGCAGATCCGTGGTGTCACATTCTGGCAGCGCTGGGCGCTCTGCCGCGTGGGCGCCTCGGCTTGCCACTGCACCCACGGCCAGCGCCAGTCCGGCACACACGAACAGCGGTGTCGCACGACGGCGTGTCATTGGTCCTCCATAGATAGAGGTCGCTTAGCGTATCAGGTCGGCCACTCGCGCGCGATGGTGGAGGTGTGCAGAACCAGCGTAGCGAGAACGAAAACGGGGTAAACTGTACCCCATGTTTGAGGTTACGGTTTCGGCCCTCGGGCGACCTTGCGCTATTGCAATCTGGGTGTTGAGTGCTGACGGGACCGCGGCTTGCTGGGGTGACAACACCTCCGGTCAGAACACAGCCCCAGCAGGCACTTTCATCCAGATCTCCGCCGGCGCGAGGCACTCCTGCGGGCTGAGGTCCGACGGCTATGCCACTTGCTGGGGAGATCTGGTGACGCCCGACCGCTGAGCGGGCGATTAGGGGAAGGCAAAGGAGTGCAGCAACAGATGTTTGCTGGGCCCATGGTGGTTCGCGCTGTCGCTATCGTTCTTCTGGCGAATCTGGCCTCGGGGGCGTGCGGGAGGACTGGACTCGGTCGGGGTGATGCTGGCGCTGCTGCCCCCACGGATGTGGCGGCCGCTATCGGAGGTGCGGCCGGCGGCACGGATGTGGCGGTCGCCATCGGAGGTGCGGCCGGCGGCGCGGATACGGCGGTCGGCATGGGTGGGCTCAACGCCGATAGTCGCGGCGCGGGAGGATCGGGTGGAGGCCAAGCTCCCATCTCGTGTAGTAGCGCGGACGCTGTCCTGGTGAAATCTGTTGCGGCCGGCTATTCCCACACCTGCGCGCTGATGACGAACGGAGGCGTCCGTTGCTGGGGACAGAACTCCTCCGGTCAGCTCGGCAATGGCACCACAACCGATCGCTGGAGCCCGGACACGAACGATGTGCTAGTGGGCGTGCAGGCCATTGCAGTGGGGTCCGAGCACACCTGTGCGCTGATGACGACAGGCGGAGTCCGATGCTGGGGACAAAACTGGAATGGCCAGCTCGGCGATGGCAGCACAACCGATCGCTGGAGTCCGCCGACCGGCGACGTGATTACCGGGGTCCAGGCCATCGCCGCAGGTGTTTCTCACACCTGTGCGCTGATGATGACCGGCGGAGTCCGATGCTGGGGAGACAATCACGGCAATCAGATCGGAGACACCGCCGAGTTCCACTTGAGTCCACCCCCGCGCGACTTCCTCACGGGCGTACAGGCCATCGCGGCGGGTTGGGATCACACCTGTGTCCTCATGACAAGCGGTGGGGTTCGTTGCTGGGGCTCCAACTTCGATGGCCAGCTAGGAGACAGCAGCGTGAGCTACTCCCGGATCGGCCCACCTGAGAACGACGTGCTCACCGGGGTCCAGGCGATCGCCGCGGGCGTCTATCACACCTGCGCGTTGCTAACGAGCGGCGGGGTCCGATGCTGGGGCAACAACGACCACGGCCAGCTCGGCGATGGCACGACGATGAATCGTTCCAGCCCACCGGCCTTCGACGCCATCACCGGGGTCGCAGCAATCGCGGCTCAGGAGAATCAAACCTGCGCGCTGCTGACCACGGGCGGGGTCCGATGCTGGGGCAACAACGACTCCGGGGAGCTTGGCGATGGCACCACCACCGACCGATCGAGCCCACCGACCAGCGACGCGCTCACGGGTGCCCAAGCCATCACGGTCGGCGGGGGGCATGCGTGCGCGCTCATGGCGACCGGCGGGCTCCAGTGCTGGGGAGGCAACTACGCCGGCCAACTTGGCATCGGCCAGACGACGACCCGACTGTCCCCACCGACCAGCGACGTGCCGGGCAACTTCCAGGCGATTGCGGCGGGCGAGTCTCACACCTGTGCTCTGATGACGACCGGTGGAGTCCGCTGCTGGGGCATCAATGACTACGGCCAGCTCGGCGATGGCACTCCAGCCAACCGATCGAGTCCGGGGGGAAGTGATGTGCTCGCCCGTGTGCAGGCCATTGCGGCGGGAGCTTGGCACGCCTGCGCCCTGACCATCGCGGGCGGTGTCCGCTGCTGGGGACACAACTTGTACGGCCAACTTGGCGATGGCACGACGACCGATCGCCCGCTACCGCCGTTGAGCGATGCACTCACCAGCGTCAAGGCGATTGTGGCGGGCGAATCTCACACCTGTGCGCTGACGACCAGTGGTGGCGTCCAATGCTGGGGATGCGACGTCCACGGCCAGCTCGGTGATGGCCCCGGGGTCGGCGCCTGGAGCCCTCACGACACCGAGCTGACCGGTGTTCAGGCTATCGCAGCAGGCGCGTCTCACACCTGCGCCCTGATGACAACCGGTGGCGTCCGGTGTTGGGGATACAACTACCGCGGGCAGCTCGGCGATGGCAGCAGCAACGTTACGCTCATCAGTCCGCCGACCAGCGACGTGCTGACCGGGGTAAAGGCCATCGCCGCGGGCGAATCTCACACCTGCGCCCTGATGATGAACGGCGGCGTGCGGTGCTGGGGATACAACTCCGACGGTGAACTCGGCGATGGCACGACCACATCTCGTACGAGCCCGCCCGCGAAAGATGGGCTGACCGGCGTGAGCGCCATCGCCTCGGGCTACTCTCACACTTGTGCCCTGATGACGACCGGTGGGGTTCGATGCTGGGGAAAGAACGACGCGGGCCAACTTGGCGATGGCACCACGACCAATCGATCGACTCCTCCCACGAGCGATGTTCTTGCCGGGGTCTATGCCATCGCCACGGGCAGGTCTCATACCTGCGCGCTGATGACAACTGGCGGGGTTCGATGTTGGGGGAACAGCGACTACGGTCAATTCGGCGATGGCGCTGCAACCACATACCTGACACCGATGGTGGTCACGGCGATTTGCCAGTAGGCGCGGAGGGTGGCCATGCCGATCCCGATCGAGAACATCGCCAGGATAATCGAGAACGTATACGTCGTGTGGCTCAAGAGCAGCCCGAAGAGACGCGTCCAGATCACCTCCGCGCGTGTCTGAATCGGAAAACCAGCGCGCCTCCTCGCGACACCGCCGGAAGCGCGCACGTCGTTGAATCTGTGGATCTAGTCACACGTGTCCGAACACGGAA
>PMCR01000008.1 GCA_003155465.1 Myxococcales bacterium
CAGCCTTCGGGACACCAATTGCACTGGCGACGGTTTGGCAGAAATACACGATCGCATTCACCGACCTGACCCAGCGGAACCCTGGATCCGACGCGGCGACAGCGGCGTTTGATCCGACCCAGCTCACCGAGCTTCAGTTCGTGACGGGGCCAGGCAAGGCCTTTGACATCTCGGTCACCGACCTGTCCTTCACGCCGGCCGGACTGTTCGGCCCGCATCCGGTCGAGCTGTGCCCAGACGTGGCGTTCGATCCGACACCGATGCCGAGCATTCCGCACCCGGCCGGCGTCACCTTCGCCATCGACGCGACTGACGCCACGAAGAAGCACCCCATTTCGCCTTATGTCTACGGCAGCAATGGGTTCCCGTGGTGGTCGAGCGCAGCCTTGTCAAAGGACTTCCGTCGATTCGGACTGGGGTTGCTTCGGGTCGAGGCAGGTAGCGACACGCTATACAACTGGGAGAACGACGCGGTAAACTACGGCGGCGGAAACACGACGGCCCAAAATGCCGGCTTTCCGTCCGATGCCGTTTCAGCGGGACAACTGGTGGTCGATGGCTTCTGGGCAGCGCAAGCCAGCTCGTCCGCACTCTTGGTCGGTCTGTCTTTGCAAGACTATGTTGCCGGTGACACTGCGGGCGTGATGGACCCGAATGATCCGACCGTGCTCTCGACGCGCTTCAAGCAGAACAAGCCGGCCAAGAACGCGCCCTTCAGCCTGGCTCCGGACGTCACCGATGGGTTTGTGTACCAAGACGAATACGTCAATTGGGTGATGCACAGTCAGCCGGCCAACGTGCCGGTGCTCTTCCAGCTCGACAACGAACCCGACGGCTGGAACGAGGTGTACCCAGAAGTCTGCCCCACCTTCCCGACACTCTACGATGACCTGGTGAGCAGAACGATCATTCAGGCGCGCGCGGTGAAGGCCGTTGCTCCCCAGGCTCAGGTTGTGGGGCTAGTTGCGGGAAGTTGGCGCGGGATCCAGGCGATGAACGGCTTCAAACACGGCTGTCAGTCACCCGCGAGCGACTTGGCGGACCTCTACGCAAAAGGACCATTCCTCGAGTACTTCCTGTCCAAGCTGAAGGCCGAGGAAACCGCCTCCGGGATCAGGCCCGTCGATTACGTGGATATTCACTACTATACGGAAGCGGCGGTGCCGGGCTCGAATCCACCCGTAGAATTGCTCAGTCTCAACACGCCGCCCCCTTACACGAACTCAGACGCCGGCGTCGTGGCCACCCGACTCCAGGCGCCTCGGGCGCTTTGGGATCCAAGCTACGTAGAGGCCGATTACTGTTACGCGGAATTGGAGGACCCAAGCCAGGGATGGCCCAAAGCCCTTCCGATTATTCCGAACCTCCAGAGCCGGATTGCGGCGGCGTATCCGGGTATCAAGCTTGCGATCACCGAGTGGAACTTCGGCGGGGGGAACCACGTAAGTGGGGGCCTCGCCAATGCCGACACCCTCGGAATTTTCGGCCGGGAGGGGGTCGACCTAGCGTCAAGCTTTGTGCTCTACGAATGGGAGAACTATGCCTGGGGCGCGATGCAGGCATTTCGCAGCTACAACAGCCTGGGCGGGCACTTTGGCGACACGTCGATATCTGCTACGACCTCGGACGTCGCGGCCGCGTCGGTCTATGCCAGCCTCGCCTCCCAGGATGCTTCGCACATGGTCATTGTCGCCATCAACAAGACCAGTGACGCCGTCACTGCTGCGATCAACATCACCGGTGCCCCGGCGTCGTTTGCCAGGGCCAATGTCTTCGTCCTGGCAGAGGGAGCTTCTTACGTCAGGGGCGCGCCCAGCATCGCGAGCACGGGCTCCGGCACATTCAGCTACACAATGCCGCGTTTTTCGGTTTCGGTGCTGGTGCCAAAGGTAGCAGGGGCTGACGACGAGCCGCCGCCCTATGCGCCAGATTGCGTGCGCACGGGGAACCTGGCTCTCTCCTCTGACTTCGAGGAGAACGCTGAGGGTTGGATGGCTTGGGGTGACGCAAAGAAAGGCCTATCGACCGACGTGGCGCACACCGGGACGCACAGCCTCCGAGTCACCAATCGCACCCAGACCTGGAACGGTCCGGAATTTGACCTGGCTCTGGCCGATTCCAACACGGGATTCAAAGGCAGCCTGCAAAATGGCTACCGCTACGACCTCTCTGCGTGGGTGCGTCTCGGAACCGGTGCCGCGAGCGCACCCGTATTCTGGACCTTCGCCAGCAACGACGCCGCAGGCTCTCACTATCCCGTGAGTACGGCCCAAACAGCGGCGCCCTCTGACTGGGTCGAGGTGACGGGTTCGTTCACGCCGACCATTGCGGGAACTCTGACGGCCGCGGGGGTGAGCGTGTCCGGCGCTCCGGTCGGCGTCGACATCTACATCGACGACGTCACCATCACCGCGACCAAGCTGTGAAAGGCGATCTCGTTGCACCTCAAAACAGGTCAATCTCCCCCGCTGCGATTCGCTCCCAGGGGACGAGGTCTATGCCGGGAGCCAGGGAACGAGC
>PMCR01000192.1 GCA_003155465.1 Myxococcales bacterium
CGCGGCGCCTCGATGACCCCCACGCCCTCCTCGCGCCGCTGGCCCTTGACCACCAGATCGTTGCCCTGCAGATCCTTGTCGTGCAGCAGGGCCTGGATCTTCTCCATCGAGTGCAGAAGCTCGATCATGCGCGCCCAGTGATAGGCCATGGTGACGTTGTTGGTCTTGCCGCCGGTGACCGCGCGGAACTCCTTGCGCGCGGCTTCGGCCGCCGGGGTGTCGATGAAATCCGCGGTGTTCAGGCGGGCGAGCGGCCCCACCCGGTACCACCCCGACTCGGGCCCCAGCTTCTTGATGAAGGGGAACTTCATGTACGACCAGTCGCGCACGTCCTCGGCGATGAGGTCCACGTACTTCTGGTAGTCGACCTGGTCGAAGATCTTCTTGCCCTGGGCGTCCACCGCGCGCAGGTTGCCGTCGTACAGATCCATGGCGCCGTCGGCGCGCACCAGCGACAGATGGTTGGAATCGAACGAGCCAAAGGGCAGGAGCTCTTTCAAGTGGGCCGTGGTGTACTCGCGTGCGATCTTCACCGCCGATTTCGCCCAAGTCATCTGCTGGTCCACGTCCTTGAGCAACACATCGCGCTCGGCCAGGCTCAAGTTCTTGTTCACACCGCCCGGGATCGCACCGGTTCCGTGGATCTTCTTGCCTGCGGTGGCCTTGATGATCTCCTGGCCATACTTGCGCATCATCACGGCTTGCACGGCCAGATCGGGATACTTGGCCGCCACGCCGATGACGTTGCGGATCGCCGGATCGGCGTCGAAGCCGAAGAGCAGGTCAGGCGACGCCAGGTGGAAGAAGTGCAGTGCATGCGACTGGTACATCTGCCCGTAGTGCATCAGACGGCGCAGCTTCTCTGCCGTGGGCGTCAGCTTCTCGCCGCCCACGATGATGTCCATGGCCTTGGCCGCAGCCAGGTGGTGGCTGACCGGACAGATNNGACCTTGCCGGCCTCGTCGAGAAGGACGGTGACTTTTCCGTGACCCTCGACTCGGGTTACGGGCTCGATAACCACTCGCTTGATGACGCTCACGTCACACTCCTTGGTACGTTCAATCGTACTTGATGAGCCCGTAGGGCAATTTCACCGGCTTGCCAGTCAGCAAAGCCACCAGCGACTCCCACAGGGTGTCCGCCGAGGGCGGGCAGCCGGGCAGGAAGTAGTCGATCTTCACCACCTCGTGACAGGGATAGACCTTGTCGAGAAGCAGCGGAATCTCGGGGTCGTTGGGAATCCTCTGGCTGGGATTGTGGACGGTGGGCCCGTGCAGATACGCCTCGTCCAGACACTCGCGCAAGGGAATCCCGTTCCGCATGGCTGGCAGGCCGCCCATGGTCGCGCATTCGCCGATCACCACCAAGGTGTCGCAGTGCTGGCGGTATTTCTGCAGCACGTGCACGTTCTCTTCGTTGCAGCAGCCGCCCTCGATCAGGCCCACGGCGCAGCGGCCGGTGAACTCCTTGATGTCGTTGATGGGCGACTTGTCGAAATCCACCAGCTCGATCAACTTCAGGATGCGCTCATCGATATCGAGCAAGGACATGTGGCAGCCGAAGCAGCCCGCCAGGGAAATCGTCGCAACCTTGGGCTTGGCGGTCATCGCGCGCCTCCTGCCTGCGCCGGCGCGGCGCCCTTCTCGATGTCCGACCCGATGGGCTTGTCGTCGTACGTCCGCTGCCCGATCGGGATCGCGTAGCCCACCCGTTTCTTCATCAGCGAGCCAACTGGACAGGCCTCGCTGGCCATGTCGGTGACCGACGCGTCAGTCCCCGCCAGCCCCTCGCGCGCATTGGCGGCCACGTGCTTGTGCGCGCCGCGACCCACGAAGCCGTACGCGTGCTTGCCGTCCAGCTCCTGCGAGGCCCGCACGCAACGCGCGCACAGGATGCAGCGGTTGCGGTCGAGGAACAGGTCGGGGTGGCTGGCGTCCACATCGCGCACCGGGAAGAAGTACGGGTACTGCGGCGCCAGCATGCCCAGGCGATAGCCCATGGCTTGCAGCTCACAGTTGCCGCTCTTCTCGCAGAAGGGACAGAAATGGTTGCCCTCGACGAACAACATCTCGACCAGCTCGCGGCGCATGTCGCGCAGGCCCTCGGTGTCGTTCTCCACCACGATGCCCTCTGCGACGGGCTGGATGCACGCCGCCTGCGGTCGGCCGTTGACCAGCACGGTACACACGCGGCAGCTCCCCCAAGGTGTCAATCCGCGTTTGGCGCACAGGTGGGGGATGTAAATGTTGGCCAGCGCCGCGGCCTGCAGAATGCTCTGGCCGGCCTGGCCGCGCACTTGCGCGCCGTCGATGGTGAAGGTGATTTCGCCGCTCATGGTGTCCCTTTCACTTCCCGAAGTAGACCGACCGGCGCTGCGCCAGCGACTCGGCCACCGCCACCGCGGCAGCCCCGTCAAAGGTGGGCAGCAGATCCGCCTCGCGCGGCCGCACCCGTCGCTCATACTCCGACCGGAAGGAGCGCAGGGTGGTCAGTACCGGCTGGGGCGAGGTCTGCCCCAGACCGCAGCGGCTGGTGGCCTTCACGGTTTCGCCCAGCTTCTGCAGATACGCGAGGTCCTCTGGGCTTCCCTTGCCGTCGGCCACCTGGCCAAGGCGCTCGCGCAGCAGCCGGTTGCCCACCCGGCAGGGCGTGCAGTAGCCGCAGCTCTCTTCGCAGAAGAAGTCCATGAACGCCTCGGCCACCCGGAGCACATCGCGCTGCCGGTTGAAGATCATCACCGCGCCGCCGGTGGCCAAGTCGTCGAAGCGCAGGGTACGGCCGAAGTCGCTCGGGCCGATCATCTGTCCCGAAGCACCGCCCACCTGCACCGCCGCCGTCTCGTGCGCGCCGGCCATGTTGAGCAGGTCGACGACCTTCACGCCGAAGGGAAGCTCGTACACGCCTGGCCGGTCGCAGTCACCGGAAACGCTGTAGAGCTTGGTGCCCGTGCTGTCGCTGGTGCCGATCGAGCTGAACCAGCCCGGTCCGTTCTCCAGAATGCGGGCGACGCAGCAAAAGGTTTCCACGTTGTTGATGACGGTGGGCCGACCCAGATACCCGGACTGGGCGGGAAAAGGCGGCCGATTCTTGGGATCACCGCGCTTGCCTTCGCACGAGCTGAGCAGCGCGGTCTCCTCCCCGCAGATGTAGGCCCCCGCGCCCAACTGGATGCGAATGTCGAAATCGAATCCCTGCTTGCCCAAAATGTTGCGGCCGAGAAGACCGGCCTCGCGGCGTTCTTTGAGCAGGCTTTCCAGGAAGGCGAGCAGATAGGCGTATTCGCCGCGCAG
Source organism: Myxococcales bacterium (assembly GCA_003155465.1). Next base: position 3,291 of record PMCR01000192.1, read on the forward strand.
GTAGACGATCCCGGTGGCCGCCCCCACGCCGTAACCGGCGATGGTCATGCCTTCGAACACCAGCTCCGCCGCCTCGGTGAGGATCACACGATCCTTGAACGTGCCGGGCTCGCCCTCGTCAGCGTTGCATACCACAATCTTGTTCACGCCCGTCGCCGCGCGTGCGAACTCCCACTTCATGCCGGTGGGGAAGCCCGCGCCCCCGCGCCCGCGCAGACGGGAAACCTTGATGTTCTTGATGACCTCGGTGGCGCTTTCCGCCAGGGCCTTGCGCAGAGCCATTCCGCGGGCCAAGGGTGCAAAGATGACCTGTCCGCGCTCGCGCAGGTTGTTTCTGACCACGGCACGAACCAGAGGATGGCTGTTGTTGCCGTTGCCCAGGGTGAGCTTCAGGTGTTCAACGTCGCCGCTCGCACGCAGGGCCTCGACCAGCTCGCGCGCCCGGTCGCTCGACAGATTGGTCACGACCTTGTCGTTGATCAGCGCAGCCGGAGCCTGGTCGCACATGCCGATGCAGGGCGTGTGCTCAAGGGTGAACAGCCCATCAGCCGTGGTCTGGCCGAAATCGATGCCCAGCTCCTCGCGGAAGGCACGTCCCACGCGCTCCACGCCGTGCATCTGGTCGATGATGTCGTTGCACAAGCGGATGACGAACTTCCCCCGCGGCTTGGGCGAGAAGAACGCGTAGAACGACAGCGTGCTCTCGACTTCCACCCGCGGCAGCGACAATGCCCGCGCGACGGCATCCACCGCTTCGCCCGACACGCTGCCTAGCCGCCGATGCGCCTCGAGCAGGATGTCCATCAGCCGCGTCGGCTCGTTGCCGAACCGTCCACAGATCTCCCGGATGACGCTTTCCTGAGTCTCGGCCATGTTGTCCTTCATCTTCGCTTGTCTGTCACAAACCAGTTCTGTCATTTCCCGGCGCAGAGAGGGTCCCTAGCACGAACGTTACCCGTTTCACGACGTATATAGAAAACCCGATTGCATTTCAAGCGCTAACACCATGACGTTGCCCGCACCATTCCGACAGACGCCACGCTCGAACAGGTCCGGTTCGAATGCCGATCGCAAATACCGGACTGGCGGCGTCCGGCTACAATACGGCCATGGCAAGCCCTGACCCAGCCACGCCCTGCCCTGCTGACTTCGTCGTGGTGCTCATGACCGCACCCGATCCGGACGTGGCAGGCCGTATCGCAAGCACATTGCTCGATGAACGGCTGGTCGCCTGCGTGAACCTCCTTCCTGGCCTGCGCTCGATCTATCGATGGGAAGAAAAACTTTGCGACGAAGCCGAGGTGCTGTGTCTAATGAAAACGCGGCAGGATCTGTTCCCTGCGCTCCGTGACCGCATCGCCGCACTTCATCCCTACCAGGTGCCGGAGATCATTGCCCTGCCCCTTGTCGCCGGGCACGCGCCGTATCTTGACTGGGTCCGCCGGTCCACGAAATAGAGACGCCGAAAACCCGAACCTCGCAGCCGCCGGCTCTGCCCAAGTCCACGCCCACATCAGCTACGAAGAGACTCGCCACGCCAGCCTAATCAAATTGATTCGGAGGTCCCATGTCGAAACTGCGTTCTTCCATCTCGCTCTTGCTACTGACCGGAGTCGGGCTTGCCTGCAGCAGCAGCTCCACAGATGGCAACGGGGGCATCGCCTTCGAAGCACTGCCCGCCAAGTACGCCGAGGCCATCTGCACGGCGTATGAGAACTGCCTGGGCCCGATCTTCTCCCTGTTCCTCAACGGCGCGAACTGTACGGAGTTGACCACCAAGCGCCTGCAGAACGGAACCCTTCCGCTCACCCAGCAGAAGATCGAAGCGGGTACCGTCAGATACGATGGCAACAAGGCCCAGGCGTGCCTGGATGCCGTCGCCAAGCTCAGTTGCGATGGGCTGCTCAAGCGTCACCAAGCGGAATGTCTGGCGGCGCTAGATGGGTTGGTGGCTCAAGGTGGCGCGTGTGATCTCAACGAGGAATGCACGGGCAGCGCCATCTGTCAGGCGAGCGCCGGAATGTGTCCCGGCAAGTGCGTTGCGCTCTTGAGTGCGGGACAAGGCTGTTCGGCCGACAGCGATTGCGACGACGGGCTGCAGTGCTCCAGCGAGACCAAGCTCTGCGTAAAGCCGGCCGCCGCCGGCGACAACTGCGAATACGGCTCGCCCCCTTGTGGCCCCGGCTTGCTTTGCCTGGGCAAGGACGATCAGAAGAAGACCTCTGGCATGTGTCGCGGTGCCGCCGACGCGTTCAGCGCTGCCCAGGGTGACGCTTGCGATCCAGTCGCGGGAATCCTCTGTACCTCAGGCCTCTCCTGCGTCGCCGACAGTTACAATGTGCTCACGGCCCAGGTGGTTTGGTCGTGCGTCCAGACTGGCACCTACCCAACAGGCGAAGCGTGCAAGCCCGGCATCCCCGAGGCTTGCTCGATGGGCAACTACTGCCTGACTGGCACCGGGCTTGCCGCGCTCAAAGGCACCTGCACCGCGATTCCTGACGCCAACCAGCCTTGTGGCACCGGATTCGGCGCCCAGTGCAAGCCCGGAGCCGTCTGCGTCGCGGGCCTCTGTCAGGACTATGCCGCCAACGGCGTTAGCTGCACTGGCGACAACATGTGCTACAGCGAATACTGCGGCACCACCGGTGGGTGCGAGCCACGGGTGCCGTGTCAACGGGTTCAGTAGCAGACGGCCTCACAGGACAAATGGAATGATGGCTTTCCGCGACGGTGGGTAGTCGGCAAAGTTGGCGCGGTACCAGGCGTGGTGCTGAAGCGCGCGCGGCACCAGGTTGGCAGCAGTCCACAAGGCAAAGACCGCTCCCGGCCACGAAAGCGTGGCGAAGGCCCAGCCCGTCCACTCGATCATTTCGCCGAAGTAGTTTGGGCAGGACACCAGGCGAAAAAGTGGGCCACGCGGTACCGCGTATGCGCCGCCTGACTGCCGGCGCAGGCGACGCAGTTCGCGATCCGCCAGCACGTGCACCAAGAACCCCGCGGCGAACAGGAGCACGCCGACGAGGAAAGGAACACTGGTCAACCAAGCCGTGGGCCGGACTGGTGAGAGGGTGAAGAGCCAACGACCGTTCAAGTAGGCGTTGACCACGTTGAAGAACGCGCCCGAGCCCAGCACCACGAGCGGCATGGGCCTGCTGGTGGACGGGAGCAAGAAAGCAAACACAAAGGTCCGGTAGAAGTAGTGCCCGAGCCAGAGCGCCAGCGCCGCCAGCGCCGCCAGGTTCGCGCGGCGATCTCCCAGAGCAAACATGACCGTCATGAACAGCGGCGACGGCGCCTCCATCAGGACCCAGGCCAGCCGCGCCTTCACTACGGGTCCCCACCCCGGCCGGCCGTGGCGGCCGTAGGGGGCAGGCCGCAGCAACAGATAGGGCACCACCGCCAGCGCCACGACAACCCAGGCGCAAAGGAGCCAGCCGAACAGCCTCGGCTCGCTCATGACAGCTTGCCGGCCTGCCTGAACCACTGGTAGGTATCGCGCAGGGTTTCCTCAAGCGGTCGCGGGTTGTGCCCCAGTTCGGCGTTGGCACAGGCGTGACTGATGCGGCGGTGATTGCGCAGCACGCGCAGCGAATCCGAAGTGAACAGCGGCCGCCGGCCCCGCAGCCGGGCCCACGCCGCGGCGAACGGCGCCGCCGCGCGCGCCAGACCCATGGGCGCGACCAGACGCGGGATCTTCGCACCCGACACCCGGCCCCAAAGGCGGGCCAGGTCGACCAGGGACAGCCAGTGGCCGGAAAGGAGGTAGTGCCGGCCCTTACGGCCGCGACACTCTGCCACCAAGGCCGAGGCGACCACGTCGCGCACGTCAACCCAGTCGAAGCCCGCGCCGCCCACCAGCGCGGGGAAGCGGCCGTGAACCAGGTCGAGCAGCACCTCGCCCATGGCCGAGGGCGCGAAATCATTGGGACCGATCACGGAGGAGGGATTCACGATGACCGCATCCAGCCCGCGCGCCACTGCAGCCGCCACCTGGCGTTCGGCTTCAGCCTTGGTTCGGTCGTAGACCAACGTTTGCGGCTGGTTCTGCGCCAACGGGCGCGACTCGTCGATCACGCCGTCGATCGGCTCGGCGGAAAAGGCGTGAATCGAGCTGAAATGGACCAGACGCCGCACGCCGCAATCCAGGCACGCCTCGGCCACGTTGCCCGTGCCGCCAAGGTTCACCGCCTCGACCGGACCGGGGGGATCCCAGCCCACCGAGATGCGCGCCGCCAGGTGGTACACGATCTCCGCGCCGGCCAAGGCGCGACGGCACGCCTGTACATCGGTCACGTCGCAGCGGACCACTTCCACCGGCAGGCCGTCAATACCAGCCGTGTGCTCGCGCACCAGCGCCCGCACCTGCCGCCCCTGGGCAAGCAGGCTGCGCACGAGATTGGCGCCGATATGGCCCGCGGCGCCCGTGACAGCCACGAGCCCTTTGCAATTGGTCTGCTTTTTCACCAGTCCTCTGCCTGCCAGGCTACACCAGGTCCGGCGACGGTTGGCAGTGCAAAGCTACGGCCCGAGCACCGGTGAAAGCCAGGGGACGTCCGACTGCGCGGCGGCAAGCGTCGTCCAGTCCTGGTCGGCTGGGTCTCGCTGAACGGCGTACCGGTCAACTCTTGCGCTCTGTGTGATATCGCTCACACCGGCTGCTTCGCCTCAGCACCATCACCCGGTGGTAGGATCTACTTGGGTCGAGCCATGAAAGCCTGTGTCTTGTCTGCCCCTGCCCAGGTGACCACGCAGCCGCTGCAGCTGCGCGAGATGCCTTCGCCTGAGCTTGCCGCTGATGAGGTGCGCATCCGCGTTTCGGCCTGCGCCATCTGCCGAACCGACCTGCACGTGGTCGAGGGCGAGTTGCCGGCCAGGCGCAACCCGGTGATTCCCGGCCACCAAGTGGTGGGCCGGGTGACCGAACTGGGCGCTGGCGTGACCGAGACAGCCGTCGGACAGCGGCTGGGCGTGGCCTGGCTGCACCGCACCTGCGGCGTCTGCCGCTTCTGTCGCACCGGGCGCGAAAACCTGTGCGAGTCGGCTGACTTTACCGGGTGGACCGCCGACGGCGGCTTCGCGACCGAGATCAAGGCGCCGGCCGAGTTCACCTATCCCCTGCCCGACGACCTTTCCGACCTGGCCGCAGCGCCGCTGCTGTGCGCCGGGATCATCGGATATCGCGCGCTCAAGCTCACCGGCATCGACGCGTGGTCTGGCGCGCGCCTCGGCCTGTATGGATTCGGCGCCGCCGGCCACATCGCCATCCAGGTGGCCCGCGGCCGCGGCGCCGAAGTGTACGTATGCACGCGCGACCGCGACCGGCACCAGGCGCTGGCGTGCGAACTGGGCGCAGCCTGGGTGGGTGGCGCGCTGGACACGCCGCCGGTGCGGCTGGATGCGGCCATCATTTTCGCGCCCGCAGGCGAGATCGTTCCGCCCGCCCTGGCCGCCCTTCATCCAGGGGGCACGCTGGTTCTGGGTGGCATCCACATGTCGCCCATCCCGAGCTTCCCCTATGAGCTGATCTACCGCGAGCGCGCCGTGCGCTCGGTGGCCAACAACACCCGCGCCGACGGCCGCGAGTTTCTGGCCGAGGCCGCGCGCCTGCGCGTGCGCACCCACGTGCAAAGCTTCACGCTGGCCGAGGCCAACCAGGCCCTCATTGCCCTCAAACACGACGCCATCCGTGGCGCGGGCGTGCTGGTCATCGAGTAGAAAAGCCTTCACTGGGCCGAAGCGGGCCACGGAGACGGGCGGCGCACGGCGATGACCTTTCCCGAGAACGGCGCAAGGCCGGTGATTTGCGGCCCACTGCCAAAGCGCGGATGCGAAGAAAAGGGCTCCATGCGAAGGTAGCGGGCCTCGATGAGCCTGCTCCCGTCGACGTCAAGCAAGACACGATCCGCCAGCGCATCCAGGGACGTGTCGTCGAAGCGCGGAGGGGGGCCCTGCGGGTAGAGGGCGCCGAACCCGAGCGTCAGCCGATGGGTGGCGTCCGGGCCAAGCGGCACGGGGTCGCTGCGTAGAACCAGCGCCCCCCCGTCTTGCACGAAATAGAAGCGGGCCAGGTCCCCGCCCATGTATTCAACCGCAAAGTACTCGTGCCGATCGGGCCTTCCCGGGATCGAAACCCCCTCCGCTCCGATGAGCATCTCGACACGGCCCACCGACTGCCGGAAGACCCGGAACTCGACCTCGACCGGACCGTGCTGCAGGCCCCAAAGGGACTCGGCCCAAGCGACCGGGCGGTCTGCCGCCAGGGCCACCAGCCCGAATGCGGCGGGCTGACTGTCCCTCATCAGCCCCCGGTACCCGGCCGAGTACAAGAAAACGCACAGCACGGTCATGCGGCAAGACATCCGCGCCAGCCAGGGTTGGAACCGGCCCCGCCGATCTGCCAGCACAAGCCCGACACCGACTAGCGCCGGTGTCATCAGCCAGGGAGAAAAATCGAGCAAGTACCGCACCACCGCCCCGCTGATGGCGAGGAGCGTGGCAAAGGCTGCCGCCATGGCGACACCCAGCACCAGCAACATATGTCCGCCCGCAGCCGGCACTGTCGGTGCGCGTCTCCGCTTGAGCCAGGCCATGACGGCGAAAACACAAACTGGGGACAGCAGCACGACGCTGCAAACGCCTTCAACCGCATAGGCGACTTTCCCCCCTCCAAGCTCAGTGGGCCTCCACCCCCGGCACATGATGAAAGGAAAATGGTCGGCAAGGCGGGGCGGGGAGACAAGGTAGACATACAGGCTGCGAAAAACCGCACCCCAGGAAAAGAAACTGCGGCCACGCACACGCACCCCAGCCATCTGGTACTGCTGACCAAACTCCAGGGGATTGCCAAACCGGGCGTAGTTGTACCAGAGAAGCAACGCGAGGCAGCCGGCCAGGACGCTCCCGGCCGTGGCGCAATCCGCGACAATCCTTCTCATGCGATCCTTTTCCGGCAGGCCCGCCTGTCGAAGACAGATCGCCAGTGGCAAACAGAGCCCGAGAACCACCAGGTTCGGACGCGCCCCCAGCATGAGACCGAAAGAAAGGGCAGAACCGACCAGCCACCGACGCCCCCCGTCGCGAAGATAGCGCCACAGGCAGGCCATTCCGATGCTGGCCAAGGCGTATGCGCAGAGGACGGCCACCTCATAAACCGCCAGCCTTCTGAGCACAACCGGGCACCAGGTGGCAAAACCAAGCACAAACACAAGCACGGCCTGCCCCCTGCGGGAGAGCCCTGGCACAATCAAGCTCAGCAGGGAAAGAAGAAGCCAGGCATTGGCCAGGTATCCGACCCACGCGAAAGCAAGCCCGGCTCTTGCTGAATCAAGGTCAGCGCCGAAAAGCAGTCGCCAGGGAACAAAGGCCAAGACCGCCGGGGTCGGGCCAAAATACATGTAGAGGCGCCCCTTGTAGTAGCTGAGGTCGTGCACCCGGTTCTGCAGCCTTACCCTGGCGTTCTCGTCGGCATCATACGGATCGCGAAGCTGGGCAAGCTTGGCGCAGGCATCCTCGCGGCCAAGATCCAGACGGCCTTGCAGAAAGGCCTGGGCCAGGGATGGATAGTAGTCCGAGGAAAGCCCCTCCCGCAGCGACGGTATGCAGGCGTAGTACCCGAGCACGAGCGCGATCGCTGACAGCAACGGAAGCCTGCCGACAATTCGACTGCGAACCGGTTCAGCCATGCGAAGCCTGGGAACTGTCCGGGCATCTCAGCAACGCCAACAACTGCCATCCGAAGCGGCTGGCGGAAAGGTTGCCTCGAAAACAAACCCCGAAAAGGAGCGACAACAGCCGCGCCAGACGCCCCTGACCGTCTGCGGGATGACTGACCAGCCTGCGTCCGCTAATAATGACCAGCACCCTGTACAGGTTGAAGAACGGGAAGCCGGCCCTGCTGATCTTCACGATCTCCAACCCCCCGCGACGGGCCACATCCGCCAGCGTGGCGACGGTGAAATGACGACGGTGTCCGATGTGGCGATCAAACGCGGACATAGGACCCGCGGGCACCGTGAGCAACAGGGTTCCGCCCGGCTGGAGATAGGACCGGGCTCGGGCGAGAAACTGCTCCGGCTGGTCAAGATGCTCAAGCACCTCCGAGCACACGGCGAAGCGAGCCCACCCGGCGTAACAGGAAATCTGCGTGGGGGGATCAAAGAGATCGGCCTGGTGAAAACGCGCCTGCGCAAGCTTCTCCCGTGAGATCGCCACACCCTCCCAGCTCATCTCAAACCCGACGAGTTCGACGCCCGGGAAGGCCTGCCGGGCCAGGACCAAGAAGTCGCCCTGTCCGCTTCCAATGTCGAGAAGCCGATCGCCGGCCCGCACGCCGAGGGCGCGCAGGTGGGAAACCAGCAGGGCGTGCCGGTAGCGCTGCGCCGGATTCAGCCTTGCCGCCTCGGCATAGGCCCGCCAATGGCCCTCCCAATCATCAGACATGATAGCCGCACCCCAGACCCAGCCGGTTCGCCCAGGTCAAGGGACTTGTCCCGTGGGACGCATCCGTCCGCCCACTCATGCGCCCTCCCCCGCGCCTGTGCGCGGGAACCGCCTCCGGCAGATCTCCAGGGTCAGGGCGAAGCCAAAGCACTGGAAGGCGAGCATAAGAAGAAAAAGTGCAAACAGCGATGGGTATGAAACCTCGCGCAGAAGCAGACCGCTCCCCACATATTGCATCGCGAACCGCCCCAGCTGCCCGAGCCCGATGGCACCCAGAACAAGGGACGTGGCAATCCCCCGGTTGTAGGTGATTGCCCTCAGAATACGGGACGGCCGCTCGCTCTCAAGGCCCTCGACGAACCGCGCAAAAACCCCGACCTGGATGAGACCGAATCCTGTGAGACAGCAGGCCATTCCAAACAACAGCCAGTGCAACTGAAAGCCGATGCCCCACATGACACGCGGTCCCCCGCGCAGCGCCAGACAGACTGGGAGGCCCAGCGCGAAGAGCGCCAGTCCCGGCGGCAAGAGAAACTTGTCGGCCGCATACACAAGCATGACCTTCAGATTGATCCAGCCCGCCATCCAGGGCGAACGCCAACCCAGGCGTTTGTGATGGCTGACCCTGCCCTCCCGGTCTTTGTAGAAATGGATCGGTACCTCGCTCGTGCGGAGCCCCAGCCGAACCGCCTTGAGCACCATCTCCGAAGCGTACTCCCACGATTGGGACTGAATATCCATCCGCACAAGGGCCTCGCGGGTGACCGCGCGCATGCCACAGTGGATGTCGGAAAACCGGCCGCCATAGATCCGGTTGAGAATCCACGTTGTCAGGGGAGTGCCGAAGTACCGGTGCAGCGGGGGCATCGAGCCATCATGAATGGTTCCCTTGAACCGCGAACCCATAATGAATTTCGCGCCCCTTCTCCAGGCCTCCACGAACGGTGCGATTTCCCTAAAATCGTAGGTCAGATCCGCATCCCCCATCAAGACCAAGCGGCCTCGCACATAGGGGGTGGCGTCAGTGTACGCCCTGCCCAGCCCCCGCTTGGGCACCCGCAGGACTTCAGCCCCGTGCGCCAGGGCGATTGCGGGCGTGTCATCCGTCGAACTGTCAACCAGCAGCACCTGCCCGGTCACCCCTGCCCTGGCCAAGCCCTGCAGACACCGGTCGACAAACTCGCCAACCGTCACCCGCTCGTTGAGAGTGGGAATAACAATGGACACCTCGACCTCACCGGCCGCCCCGACTGAGGCGGGAAGCAAGTGCACGATCTCGTTCATGGCGCCAGCATCATCTCCCGATGCATGGCTGCAAGGGCCATCCTGACCGCCTCGCGGCTTCCCCAGCGGGCCTTCCAGCCAAGGCATGAAATGCGGTCCAGGTTGAAACGGATGACCGGAACATCGCCATTCCAGCCCCGGTCGCCGCCGGTGTATTCCACTCTTACCGCCGATGGCTGAAGGCCGCTCACCAACACGGCCATCTCGGCTATCTCGCGCACGGTGATGTAGTCGCCGGTGGCGACGTTGTGAACGCAGTACTTCGCATCGGTGCGGGCGTCGACGAAATGAATGGCGTCAAGTACATCGTCGATGTGGATGTAGGATTTTGACTGCCGGCCGTCACCAAGCACGACCAGGCGGGACGGATCCTGCCGAAGCCGCCGCAGAAAGTCGTGCCCCACCCCGTGGGTCTGACTCGGCCCCACCACATTCGCGAACCTGAAAACCCGGCCGCGCAGCCCAAACATATGGCAGTAGGCGCAGATCATGGCCTCGGAGGCCAGCTTGCTGGCCCCGTAGGGTGAGATGGGATGGAGCGGTCCGTGGTCCTCCCGAAACTCCATCTCCGGGTCCTCGCCGTAGACGCCGCTGCCGCTGGTGAAGAAGATCTTTGCGACCCGGTTCAGGCGCATCGCCTCAAGCACCATCTGCGTGAGGGCGGTGCCCGCATGAAAGTCGATGTCGGGCTCGCGGGCCGCCCTGGCGATGTCGGGATTGGCCGCCAGGTGATAGACGACATCGGCTCCCTCCATGCTCCGAGAAAGCAGCCCCACATCCCTGATGTCCCCCTCGACCAGGGCGAACTTTGGGGATGCCAGGCTGCCCGACAGGAGCCTTCGGTCGCCCGATGAGAAATTGTCGTAAACGACGACCCTCTCGACAGCGGGGTCCGCGAGAAGCCGGGCAGACAGGTGGCCGCCAATGAACCCAGCGCCGCCGCATAGAAACGCATTCATGTTTGGGATGGGGTTGTTGAAGCCCGCTACGTCGGGTTTTCTTAACACAGGGTTGGTCCACCCTGACTCGCTGTCAAGCGACAATTCGACAGCACGGCATGCCGGGAGGAGCAGAACTGCTGTACCCTCGGTCTCGCGGAACGGGTACATTCTGGGCCTATCCCCGTGACCCAAACCACGAACACCGGACCGCAGGACCCGGCGCGCTTTCCCCGCCGCTTCGGGCCGCGCTACGTCCTGCTCAAAGAACTGGGCCGCGGTGGCATGGGCCGCGTGTTCATGGCCTTGACCGGCCAGGCCGGGGTCGAACGCGTGTGCGCCCTCAAGATCCTGCGCAGCTTCCAGGC
>PMCR01000250.1:0-10558 GCA_003155465.1 Myxococcales bacterium
TATTGGTTCGAGTCCACCCGGCAGATTGCGTCCAATCACGTGCTCTCGGTGCCTGATCCGACGGTCACGGTGGCCGCTGAATGTCAGCTCTTGCCGGTCGAGTTCGTCATGCGCGCCTATCTGACCGGCGTGACCACCACCTCCATCTGGTACCACTACGAGAACGGTGGCCGCCTTTTCTGTGGCCACAAGCTGCCCGATGGCATGCGCAAGAACCAGAAGCTGGACAAGCCCATCCTCACGCCGTCCACCAAGGCGGCAAAGGGCGACCACGATCGGTCCGTATCGCGCGAGGAGATCCTGAAGGAGGGCGTGCTGTCAGCCGAGGACTTCGACCGCGCGGCCGAGATGTGCGCGCGCATATTCGCTTTTGGCCAGAGTCTCGCGGCCCAGCGCGGTCTCATCCTGGTCGACACCAAGTACGAGATCGGCCGGCGGGTTGACGGAAGCCTTTGCTTCATCGACGAGGTCCACACACCCGACAGTTCGCGCTACTGGTATGCGGACGACTACCAGGTGCGTTTCGAGCGGGCCGAAGAGCCGCGCGGGCTGGACAAGGAGTACCTGCGTCGCATTCTGGCCGATCAGGGCTACCGGGGTGACGGCCCGCCGCCCCCGCTCTCCGATGATGTACGCTGCGAAGCGGCCCGCCGCTACATCGCGCTCTACGAGTTGATTACCGGGCGGGGTTTCGTGCCGGACTTCGAGGAACCTGCGGGCAGAATTCGGAGGAATCTGGGGATCAAGTAGACCGCCACCCCGCATCATGGTGTTGATCTGGACCCGGGTGAACCCTGGAGCGGTTGGCGAACAGTGTTTGACGTTGCCCATCGGCGCGACTAGTCTCTCGCCTCTATTGCCCGGGTCCGGCTTAGTCGAGTTTCGCAGGGAGGCGACATGCGCAGCGACGCGCTCGATGATGAAATGCCAGAGGACTTAGGTCGGGCCGACGATTTCCATCGGCTCGAGCAGAGCTGCGTGCGCGAAGAGCGCTGGGAGGACCTGGCCGGACTGCTGATTGGGCGTGCCGAGAATACCGGGGACGCTGCCGAGCGAGCCGGTATCCTGATGCGCGCCGCGCAGATCTTTGAGAGCAATCTGGCCGACCCGGACCGTGGGTTCATCACCCTGCTGGCTGCGTTTCAAGAAGACCCATCGAACGACGACCTGGCCGTCGGCCTGGCGCGCATGGCCACCGACCAGAATCGCTGGCAGGACCTGTTGGCCGAATGTAACAGCTTGGTGGCCGAAGTTGCGCCGGAGTCCAAGCGCGCCGACGTGCTGGTGGCCATTGCGGGTTGGTACCTGCACAACCTCGACGATTCGGCGGCGGCCGAGCAATCGCTGGAGGCGGCCATGGCGGCCGACCCCGCCAACCACGCGGCCTTGCGCGCGCTGGTCGCTCTGCATGGCGGGCGCGGCGACTGGTCACGCGCCGCGGCCTATCTGACCTCAGCGTCTGCCAACACCGCTGATCCCCTGGCGCGGGTCCAGTTTGCGTTTGACGCTGCGGAGATCTATCGCAGCCGGCTCGACGACCTGGATGGGGCTGCGGAACAGTACGGCCGCGTGCTCGACCTTTCGCCCGGCCATCCGCAGGCCACGGCCGCGATGGCCGACGTCACCTGGGGCCGCAAGGATTGGGCTACCGCGCTGCCGTTGCTGGAGGCCTTGGCTGAGGCGGCTGAACAGTCCGGCGAACCCAGGGCACGGCACTGGCAACGGGCGGGCTGGTCGGCGCAGATGACCGGCGACGTGGAACGGGCGCGGGTCAATTACCGGCGCGCGCACGCGGCTGAGCCTGGGTATCTGCCGACCCTGCTCTGTTGGTCGCAGCTCGCGCAGGCACAAGGATGGTGGCATGACGTTCGCACGACGGTGCCCCTGGTTCTGGACCAGGCCGAAGCCAAGTTGACCGCGGTCGATCGCGCCGAGCACTTGCAGGCATTGGGCCAAGCCAACCTGGAATTGGGGAACGCAGCCCAGGCTGCAGCGGCGTTCATGAAAGCCATCGAGTTGGCGCCCGATCTGCCCGAGCTACGCGAGGCGCTGGCCGAGGCCAATTCCAAGATGGAAGGGCGGGGGCCGGCCGACGCTCCGGCACTCATCGAGCAGAATCGCGTGCTGCTGGCAGGGGCCGCAGCGTCCGACGAACGTTTCGAGATTCTGTTCCGCATCGGCTGCCTGCAACGCGAGGAATTGAACGACCAGAAGGCGGCCCTGGAGACATTCCTGAAAGCTCTTGAGCTGCGTCCCCACGACACGGAGACCCTGCACGAGCTGATGGAGATCTACACGATCGAGGAGCAGTGGCTGCGCGCGGTGGATGTGCTGGAACAACTGGTGCAGGCCGAGTCGGGCAAGGACAAGGCCCGCTACCTGGTCGCGATGGCCAATATCTTGAACTATGAGCTGGAATCCCCTGTCGAGGCCATCGAGCTCTACAATCAGGCCCTTGATAAGGACCCGGACGATCGCCGCAGCTTCGAGCGCATCGAGCGCATCTTCACCAGCCGGCAAGACTGGCAGGAACTGGTGCGCGCCTACCGGCGCATGATCAAGCGCCTGGGCGCTGCTCCGCCCCCCGACAAGCGGCCCTGGCTGCTTGCCCTGTGGCGCGGCTTGGGCGAGATCGCCCGGGTTCGCCAGGCGGACATGGCGGCCGCCGCTGCCGCCTATGAGGTTTGCGTGTCGCTGGCCCCGGACGACAACAAGCAGCGCGAGGCGCTGGTCGAGGTGTACGAAGCCCAGGGAGCGGAAGGGTTCGCCGGGGCGGTCAAGCTGCGGGAGCAACTTCTGGCCGAAACCAGGGACGCCGAAGCAGCCGCCAAGCAGATCAGGGCCTTGGCCCGCCTGTACAGCGAGCATCAGCGCTATGACCGCGCCTTCTGTGCCTGCGCGGCGCTTTGCGCGCTGATGAAGGGAAATGCCCAAGAGAAAGCCTTCTACGGCCAGCACGCCATGCCGGGCGTACCTGTGGCGCAAGCCGGATTGAGCGAGCCTTTGTGGCAGGGGTGGGTGTGCAACCCGCGGCAGGACCGGCGCATCTCCCAGGTGCTGGCCGCGGTGAGCGGGGGCGTCACGGTGTCGCGGGCCAAGGAGGCGCGAGCCTTCGGGCTCGATGTCAGCATGAGGGTCGATCTGACCAGGGACACCTCGTCGGTGTCACAGATTCTCGCGTACGTCAGCCGACTTATCGGCGTGACCCTGCCCGCGGTCTATGTCCCGCCGACCGCGCCCGACGAGATCGACCTGGTGATCTTGCTGGAGGGCAAGCAGGTGCTGCCCGCGTTCGTCCTCGGGCGAGGACTGGTGTCGGGGCGGACTGATCGCGAGTTGGCCTTTCGGTTGGCGAAGAAACTGGTGGGACTGCGCGCCGACCATTTCTTGCTGTGGCCGCAGGTGGTGCCGACGCAGAACGAGTTGCGGGTCATCCTGGCTGCGGCGATCAAGCTGCTGCGGCCCGAGTTCGACTTGCCTGACACGGACATGGCTGCGGTACGCAAGTACCTTTCCTTCCTGCACAAGGCGGTGCCCCAAGCGCAGTGGATATCCATGAATTCGGCGGTTGAGCAGTTGGTCGCCGATCCCGCGTCCATCGACCTGCATGCATGGGCCGTCGTTGCCGAGGAGAACGCGAACCGGGCTGGGTTGATCGCCTGCGGTGACGTGGTGGCGGCGGCGCGCGAGTTGGTGAAAGAAGCGCGTGCGATTCATGCACGACCGGAGGACGCTATTCTCGATCTCGCGTGCTGGAGTGTGACCACCCAGCACCTCGACCTGCGCGAGCAACTCGGCCTGGCTCTGGTGGTCGATGCGCACGCCCCGGAGGCGGCTGCGCTTTCGTTGCGCAACGGTCGGCGACCGTAGGAGGGCTTCGCGTTTTCCACTGCTTGCGATGGCTTGTGCTCGTTTCTTCGTGTGGGTCGCCTGGCTCTCTGCTCTCGGCTGGGGCTGTTCGCGGACCCCCTCCGCAATTCTCGATTTGACGGCAGCGGCACGAGGGAGAACGGAAGTGACGGTAGCGCCACGGGGGAGATCGGGAAGCGACACCGCCGAACGCGAGGAGCGGCGGCGCGACCGCGACGCCAAGAGTGAATGAAGGAAGATCAAGGGAACGGCCAACACCAGGAGCAGGTCCAGGTCTGGCTCGGCAAATCGAAATTGCACGTACTATTGCCAGTGCAATCGCTGTCGTCCACGCAGGTGTCCCGGGGTGTGTGGCAGAAATAGGCATGACCGCAGCTATCCCCGCAAGAGCAAGGAACCGGCCTCCAGCCGCTCGGCTCCCTCGAGTCGCCCACGTAGCAGGCACCGGCGTCGGGCTTGCAGAAGGCTTCGCTCGTACAGCCGCAGAAAATGCCAACCAGGCTGGGTGAGCAGAAGCCGCAGGGTCCGCAATCCCCGTCGGTGCGGCAGTTGCCTCCGGTCAGGCACGAGTTCGCCGCGCTATCCGCCGCCGATGCCCGGCACGCGCAGGACTGCCCAGCCGGGCAATCCGAGTCGCCAAAACACTCGTCGTACCTGCACTGCCCTGCGCAATCCAGACGAAACGCGGGTACGCAACGCCCATTGGTGCCCTCCTTGCAGTCGGCATCCTGGGCGCATGGGTTGGCCACAATACCCGGTTGGCACGTGTTCGCGTAGACCGATCCGGAGCCACGCTCCTGCGGGCAGGTGGTACCCGCTTGGCGATGGTGGCTTGGGATGCGCCCTTCACAGGCTGAGCGCGTGCCGCCCGTGGAGGTGGCGCCGCCTGCGCCTGTGGCACCGCCCCGCGACGACGTGCCACCGAAGTCATTCAGAGCCGTCCTTCCGCAGCCAGCGCCGGAAAGAAGAAGGATCGCAAGGGGCAGTATGTTCTTCATCGTCGGGGGATCCCGTGGGCTTCTCCAAGATCGCGATAGCAAAAAATGCGCAAGAGCTGAAACGGCGATCTCGCCCACAAAACGTAATTATACCCGGTGGCGCGCTCGGTGAGCGGCGGTTTCCGGCCTTCCGCAGTCGTGAGTCACGCCTCCGAGAAACAAGCCGCCCTCTTCGACTGCGCCGGCCGCGTGTCAGGTCGCGGCCGCTTCACCCCCAACGAAATGGACGTTGGCCCCGGGGGCGGCTAACGTCGCGTACAGAGCAGTGTCCAGCGCCCTTCGTTCCTCGGCCAAGGTCAGCGTGGCAATCCTCGTGTCACGGGTGCTGGGCGTTGTGCGCGATTCCCTCTTTGCGCGCGTGTTCGGGGTCAGCTGGCTAACCGACACCTACGTGGCGGCGTTCCGCATCCCCAACCTGCTGCGCGACCTGTTTGCCGAGGGGGCGCTGTCGAGCGCGTTCGTCCCGACTTTTTCCGATGCGCTCAACAAAGGCGGGCGCGAGCGGGCCTTCAGGCTCGGCAATCTGGTCTTGGGCGGCGTGCTTGCCGTGACCGGTGGTTTGACTCTTGCTGGAATGATCTTCTCTGACGCCCTGGTGTCGCTGATTGCCCGCGGCTTCGGCGGCAATCTCGCCCAGGTCGCTCTGGGCGGCCTGTTCGCGCAGATCATGATGCCCATTCTGGCCCTGGTCAGCGTCAGCGCGGTGTGGATGGGCATGCTGAACGCGCAGCACCACTACCTGGCCCCCGCCTTTGCGCCGGCCATGTTCAATGTGACGAGCATCCTATGCGGCGTGGCCCTGCTCATCGTGCACCCGTCGGACCGCACGGGCATGATCGTATGGAGCGCGGGGACCGCGGCCTCGGGACTGGTGCAGGCGGTGGTGCAGCTGCCCAGCCTCCGGCGTCTGGGCTACCGCGTGCGGCCGAGTCTGGCCGGGCTTTGGCGCGATTCCGACGTGCTCCGAATCGTGCGCCTGATGGGGCCGGCGACCGTCGGTCTGGCCGCGGTACAGATCAACATCTTTGTCAACACACAGTTCGCCGCAGCCTTGGGCTCAGGGCCGCTCACCTATTTGCAGAACGCCTTTCGCTTGTTCTATCTGCCGGTGGGGCTATTTGGCGTGGCGCTGGCCACTGTGACCACGGCGCGCGCCTCGCAGGAAGCGGCCCGCGGCGATCGCGAGTCCCTGCAGGCACGCGTGGAGGAGGGTATGCGCGGCGTGTGGTTGCTGGCCCTGCCCAGTGCGGTGGGGCTCATCGTTCTCGCCAGGCCGGTGGTCGAGTTGCTCTTCCAGGGCGGCAAGTTCGTGGCGGCCAACACCGCGGCCACGGTGCCCATCGTCCAGGCGTACATGCTGGGGGTCCTGCCCTACAGCCTGGTGAAGGTCCTGTCGCCGGCTTTTTTCACGGTTGACCGGCCTCGCATTCCGATGTTCGCCTCAATGGTCTCGGTGGCGGTCAATCTCCTGTTCAACGGGCTGACCTACCGGCGCCTGGGGGCGACTGGATTGGCCCTGGGCACGACCGTCGGGGCGCTGGCCAACCTGGCCATCCTGCGGCTCTGGTTCGGCCAGGTGGTCGGCCGCGCGTCACGACCGGGCTGCTGTTGGCAAGTGGCCCGGCTGGTTCTGTGCAACGCCGTGCTGGCGGCCGTGGCGGCAGCAGCCTGGTGGGCCAGCTCCTGGCTGCTCGCACGCGCCGGCATCGCGTGGCCCTGGGGGACGCGCCGCCTGGCCCATGCCCTCCTGCTCTTTGCCACTATCGGCGTGGGGTTCGTCAGCTACGGTCTTGGCCTGAATCTCCTGCGCCTGCCCGGCGCGGACGAGCTGTGGGAGTTGCCGAGGCGGATCTTCGCTCGGGCGCGAGGAACGCGCTGACTACGTCGACCCGTTCTTGGCCCCACCCGTGTCATCCGCGGCGTTCATCGCCGCGGTCGTCCGCCGGTTTGAAACCAGGCGGGGCAAGTCGGCCAGGGCCTGCTCCAGCGTGGATGGCTCGTCGGGCGTACGCTGCAAGAGGGATTCCAGCTCGTCTACGGCGCCGGCCAGCATGCGGGCACGATCGGATGCCCGTCGCACAGATGCGTCGTCAGCAGCCCATTCGCCAGGGTCGTCGGGGCTGGGTGCCGTCACTGGGCTGCGCGCTGCGAGCGACGGTCCGCTGACCTGCCGGGGCACGATGATAGGCACGCCGCTGACCGGAGTGGGTCGCGCGGCGTTCTTGGTCGCCAGCAGGCGATCAAGCAGGGGCCGGCACTCGGGGTCGACGAAAGTGAATTGCACACCCATCCCATGGGCTCGATGCGGCTCAGCTGGATTGAACTCGCGCACCCATGTCACGCGGCCCGAACCCCAGAGAAGGGGAGGTCCCTGCGCAAGTGAGATCTCGAAACGCACAACTTCACCTACGGGTCGCGGTTTGCGGCTAGCCAAGAAAACACCACCCCGAGTCACGTTGGGCGCAAAGCGCGCCACAAAGGTGTCCGCATCGGGGTAGCGCAGGTAGATTCGCACCACAGGGGAAGAGGGATCGTTGATTGCCACGGCTGATCGAGTATCGGCTCCTGCGCGGAGCGGGTCAACCGGATCGGCACGACTCCGACAACGCGAACCGTCTGCGGGCATTCTCCGCGGTGGCCTCAGCCGCCTGTGAAAACGGAATCCCGCGCACCAGGGCCAGCGCCTCCAAGGTCTTGACCACGAAGCTGGGCTCGTTGCGCTTTCCGCGAAAGGGCAGGGGCGCCAGATAGGGAGCGTCGGTCTCGACTAGGATCGAGTGCAGGGGTGCGAAGGCAGCCACGCGGCGGATCTCGTCCGCATTCTTGAAGGTCAGGATTCCCGAGAAGGAAAGGTCCAGGCCGAGATCGAGGTAGCCGCGCGCATCGTCCAAGTTGCCCGAAAAGCAATGCACCACGCCGCCGGCTTCGCTGAGCGCCTCCGCGCGCAGGATGGCGAGCGCATCCTGGTGGGCATCGCGCACATGGCAGATGAAGGGCCGGCCGACCGACCGACTGAGCGCCAGGAACTGCCGGAAAGCCTGGGCCTGCTTGTCGCGTGGGGAATGGTCATAGAAGTAATCGAGCCCGGTCTCGCCCACGCCCACCACGCGGGGGCACTGGGCTAGCTTGTCCAGCGCAGGCCACCAATCATCCTCGATCTTGGCCGCGTCGTGGGGATGGATCCCAATCGCCGCGAACACATCCGGCTCCCGCGTGGCCAGGTCGGCAGCTCGATGGGCCGTGGCCAGGTCAGCGCCCGAACCGATGCAGATCATGGCCTGGAGGCCGGCCTGGCGAGCCCGCTCCAGCACCGCGGGCAGATCTTGGGCGAAGTCTTGGAAATCCAGGTGGCAGTGTGAGTCGATGATGGGGACCATGGTCGGCGGCGCGACGGCACTACTGGCCGAGCGCGCCCAGGGTCTCCAACAGCTTGGTCAGCCCGGCGTCGGGATCAGGGCCGAGATCAACCCGCAGGACACGTCGGCCCCGCGCTTGCAGCGCTTCCAGATCCCCCAGCCCCTGGGCGTCGCGCAAAACGCCGAACGTAAACGGCTCGTCGGGGATGGGCAAGTCGACCGTGGCCGAGGCGCAAAGCTGCAGGAAGATACCTGTGCCCGCGCCGCCCTTGTGGAGTTGCCCGGCGACGTGGAGGCAGCGCGGCCCATAGCCGACGGTGGTCGCCAGGCGCAGCCGATCACGGCAAAGCGTCCGGATGGCGCCCAGCAAACGATCACGCTCGGGCGTAGGCTGGAAGAAGGCGTCGAGCGCGAGATAGTCACCGGGCTTGGCCGCTGCCAGATGTTTCAGGATGGCAGCGTCGGCTGGCGCCACCGCGCCCGGCACGCTGGGCAGCCGGCCCGTCTGTCGATAGCCGTCGAGCAAGCGGGTGGTGGCTTGCCTGGCGTCGACGACTTCGGGTTCATCAAAGGGATTGACTTCCAAGAGGCTGGCTGCCACGGCGGCGGCAAACTCCCAGCGGAAGAACTCGGCCCCGAGATCGTACTTGTCGCCCAGTTCGATCTCGTAGACCGGATGCCCGGCGGTGGTAATGGCTTCCAGTTGCTCGGCCTGCGCAGCCGGAGATCCGCCGCGCAGCCTCACCACGACAAACAGGCGGTCGGGACGGTAGCCCGATGGTGCGCATGGGGGTTCGCCGTCCACGGGAATGATGCCGCGTCCCTGCTTGCCAGTCGCGCCGGCAACCAGCTGCTCGATCCACACACCGAGAGGCGCCAACTCGGGCGACAGGAATAGGGTCAGCTTGTCACGGCCGATCGCGGCCAGCGCGGCCATGAGAGTCCCCAAGGTCACACCGGGGTTCTGCGACGGCGTGGATTCCCGGCAGGCGGCCGCCATGGTTTTGGCGCGCGCGACGAGGCGGCCGATGTCCATGCCCATGAGCGCAGCCGGGACCAGGCCAAAGCTGGCGAGCGCGGAGAAGCGGCTGCTGATGTCATGCGGGTTGCTGAACACGTGACGGTAGTGGTTGGCCGATGCCCGCTTATCGAGATCGGTCCCGGCATCAGTGATGGCTGCGAAGTGTTGCCCGGCCCGGTTCGCATCGCCATCGCAGCGGTGTAGCACCTTGGCCCAGAAGTACCGCTCGAACGCGCACACCTCGGGGGTACTGCCGGACTTGGAAGCGACAAGGAATAGCGCCCGCTCGAGATCGAGTGAGTTCTCGACCGCGGTCACTGCCGCCGGATCGGTGCAGTCGAGAACAAACACGTTGAGCCAACCCGCGGCCGGCCCAAAGACCCGCGCCAACACCTCGGCCGGCAGCGCGCTGCCCCCCATGCCCAGCAGCACAGCCCGCCGGAATCCAGCCTTGCGCACCTCCTCCGCAAAGGCGACGATGCCGGCCAGTTCGGATTCCATGTTGTTTGGTGCGTTGAGCCAGCCGAGGTTGTCGCTGATGCCTTCGCGTGCATGGCAAGCGGGTGCAAAAGCGTCGGCGTCCTTGGCCCAGATGCTGGCCGGGATGCCCTTGGCGCTGAGACGCAGCTGCTCGCTCTCGACGAGGAAGTTGAGCACCGCCGCAGTCTCCATGGCCGAGATCTTGGCGATGCGGCGACCGTGGCGGCCGCCGGCAAAGCCGGTGGACAGCCAGGTATCGACGATCTCGCAAGCATCAGTTTCAGCCAGGATGCGGCCTCCCAGGCACAGAACGTTGGTGTTGTTGTCGAAGCGCGAGAGGCGCGCGGCCTCGACGCTGGTGGGGGCAAAAGCCCGGATGCCGCGCACCTTGCCCGCAGCAAGGGCTGTGCCGTGCCCCGTGGCACACACCAGTACACCCACCGAGCCCACATCATTGCGGACGGCATTGGCCACCAGGGCGGCGAATTCCGGGTAGTCGCACGCAACCTCCGAGTTGGTGCCGAAATCCACCACCTCGTGGCCCTGGCTACGCATCCGATCGACCAACTTGTTGCGCAGGGCGAACCCTGCATGATCGCATCCTGTGTAGATCTTCACGGCGCTTTCTTCTATTCCTATTCTAGGCTCAGCATGAAGATCGCGACGTGGAACGTCAACTCCATTCGCGCGCGCATGGAACGTCTGTGCGCGTGGCTGGCCATGCAGGCGCCTGACGTGCTTTGCCTGCAGGAAACCAAGGTCGAAGACCACGCATTTCCTGCATTGGAACTGGAGGCACTGGGCTACCACGTGGCCACGTATGGCCAGAAGAC
>PMCR01000250.1:10689-10811 GCA_003155465.1 Myxococcales bacterium
CGCGACCAGGTCATGTGCCACCCCGATGAACGGTCCGCCTTGGCCGACATACGTCGCTGGGGCCTGGTGGACGCGTTCCGCCAGCTTCATCCTGAACCCGGCCAGTACACCTGGTGGGACTA
>PMCR01000319.1 GCA_003155465.1 Myxococcales bacterium
GCCTGGGCGTGATGATCCTGCGCCTGAAGCGCCCGGACGTCCCACGTTCGTTCAAGGTACCCGGCGGGCCATTCGTCATCCCAATTCTGGGCGCTCTCTCTTCCGGGGGACTGATGTACACGGCTACCACGCATACTCTCATCCGGCTCTTCGCCTGGATGGCGATTGGCCTGGTCATCTACTTCTTCTACGGCCGCAAGCACTCCAAGCTGCGGAGGGGCTAGCTAGACCCTGTCGGTGAATGGAAACTGGGCCGTGGAGACTACCGTGGACAAACTCTTTGCTCCCGCAGGAGATTGCAGTTTCACCTTCAGCACGACGATCTGGCTCTGGCTCGATTCGACGGGGACCGGCTTTCCGGACTCGGGCGTAACCGGCACCAGCGCACCCCACCTGGGCATTCGACTCGACGGCACAGCGCCTGAGGCACCCTCCGGCATCACCGTGGAGGGCGGCGGCCAAGCCCTGGTGGTGTCGTGGACACCACTATCAGCCGCCGACTGGCCCGACCTGGCCGGCTACCTGGTGTTCTGCATGCGTGGAAACGGCCTGCAGGTTTTCGATCCGAGCTACTTCAACAACCAGTACCTGACCGGCCAGGTTCTCTGTTCGGCCAGCACCCCGCCCACGTCCACGGCCGGCGCGAACTCAAGCGCAGCCGGGATGACAACCGCCGTTGAAGTCGGCGCGCCTGCGCCTTTCCAGAACCTCGACCCCAGCTACCTCTGCTCGGGCCTCCTGCCCCCCACCCAGACCTCCCTGCGCCTGGGTACCCTGCAGAACGGGATTCCGTACACAGTGGGTGTCGCCGCGGTGGACATCCAGGGCAACGCCAGTCCCATTCAGAGCGGCCTCGTCCAGATGGCAGAGGCCACGGGAAAATCTGGGTGCGGCTGTCATCTCGGTGATATGCGTGGCGCCGCCCCGTGGAGCGCGATGCTGGCGCTCGGCGTGGCCATCCGGCTTCGCCGCCGTGGCAAGCGTCAAGGTCGGTCGTCGTGGTGATCCGACAGGCGCGTTCTCTTCGGTCAGCGACCGGGGCCGCGGTGGCCGTGCTGCTGGAACTGTGCTGTCCGGGAATCGTCCACGCGCAGGCATGGGACAGCCTTCCCATCGCGGGCGAGGGACAACCCTGGCACCGCTCCTGCAGCACCGCTCCCGCAGAGGACTGGATCCCCTTCAACTGGCGAACCGTGAACCGGGCGCGCATGCCGTGGATCACGCCGGACCGCGCGAAGCTGATGGAGATGCTCCACTGCTCGTCGCTCTTCCTAGAGAAGAACAACTTCATCACACCGTTGTGGCCGACGCACCCACTGGTGCGGCTGGCCGCTTGGCTGTACCGGCCGCTGGCGCGCTGGCGGGTCGAGCACCTCGACGATCGCTGGCCCCTCGAGATCAAGCTGGTCGAGAGGCTGGGGCTGTGTCCAAAGCAGGAATGAGGCATGGCCTTGCTGGGGCAGAAACTGCGACTGCTGGCGGGACTGCTGGCGGGTGACCGCGCGCTGGGCGGGCCTTTCCTGGTGCTGGTGGACCTCACCGGGCGGTGCAACCTGCGCTGCCCGGGCTGCCGCTACCATTCGCCGCACCTCGATGCCTCCGCGGTCGGGGCGGATCTGTCACTGCCGCTGTTCGAGCGGCTGTGTCAGCAGCTGGCGGCCCTGGGCACCCGGCGGTTGATTTTGACCGGCGAGGGCGAGCCGCTGCTCCACCCCGAGTGGCCGCGCCTGCTGGAGACGGCGCGAAGGCGCGGCTTGCACACCACCCTGTACACCAACGCCACGCTGCTGGACGAAACGGCGGCCACGACCATGCTGGCACACGGGCCCGACACCCTCATCGTCAGCCTGTGGGCAGCCTCCGCCGAAACCTACCGCCAGGCCTATCCCGGCGACCCGGATCGTTTCGCGGCGATCGTCAACAACGTGCGCGAACTGTCGCGCCGACGGGCCGGACACGGCGGCCGCCCCCGCATCCGGCTGTACCACCCCATCAATCGCAGTAACCACCGGGATCTCGCCGGACTGGTGGACCTGGCGCGGACGATGGGCTGTGACGAGATCCACTTCTCGCCCTTTCGCACGCGGCGCGGGCGGTTGCAGGCCCTGGCGCTGGACGCGGAGGAAACCCGTGCGGTGTGTGAAACTCTGAGGTCGCTGCAAGCACCGCTGCAGGCGCAGGGCCTCGCGCACAACCTGGACACGACGTTGCGGCGGTTCACCGACGGCGCGTCGGGCTGGGCGGGCATTCCCTGCTACGCCGGCTGGGTGCAGGCACACGTCAAGTCGGACGGCGCGGTCCACGCGTGCAAGTCGTGCGCCGTGGCCATGGGCAACCTCCGCGACCAGGATTTTGCCGGGATCTGGAACGGCCCGAACTTCCGCCGCTTCCGCCACGACATGCTTTCGGCCGAGGGCATGCAAGCCTGGCAGGCCGACCTGGACTGCGAGTTCTGCGGCCAGTTGCCCGAGAACCAACGCATCCACCGCGTGTACCGCTGGTTCGCACCCGTGCGGAGCGTGGTTCATTCGAAAGCGCGTGGATGAGCGGGGTCGATGTGCGCTCGGGTTGATCTCCGCTCGCCCCCTACCCCGCATCCGGCAGCATCGCCACCGCCCACGTCCCCGGGCCGGTGTGCGCGCCGGTGGTGAGGGACGGCGGCCCCGCCGCGATCTCGGCCTCGGGCGCGGCCTCGCGCAATCGCGACAGCAAAATGCCCTCCACCCAGGCGCGGTTGTCGGTGAATTCGGCGAGGATGTAGCCGCAGCGCGAGCCCCGAGGGTGGTGCCCCGAGGGTGGTGCCAGACGCTTGTTGGAACTCGATTGGCGGGGTCGGGGGCTGGAAAGTTCACAACTATTTCCCGCGGTTGCCGAAAACCTGGCATGCCACGACCACTCCGTTTCGTTCCCCCAAGTTCCCTCGTCGAGGTCACCACCCGCACCCTGCAGGGCAGACTGCTCCTCAAACCGTCGCCCGAGCTAACCGACATCATCCTCGGCGTCATCGGCAAGGCTCAGGAGCTCTAC
>PMCR01000592.1:0-13395 GCA_003155465.1 Myxococcales bacterium
TACATCTCGGGCTTCTGCTCGACCGCAATGCCGGCCGTGCGCGCGGCTTCATACAGGTAGGGGTCGCCTTCTTCCACAACCAGGCAGCGATCCACGCTCGCGGCAAAAACGCGCATGGCTTCGACCGGCAGGGGATAGCTAAGTCCAATCTTGAGCACGCGCGCCCGCGGCGCGGCCTCGCGGACATGCTGGTACGATATCCCCGAAGTAATGATTCCCAACACCCGGTCACCGTCGACGATTTGGGTGGGGCCGTCGCTTTCGTTCCAGGCTGCGATTTCAGCCAGCTTGGCGCGCAGGCGAAGGTGCGCGGGCCGGGCGTAGGCCGGGATCATCACCCGGCCGGGCACATCGCGCACAAAGGTCGGCGGCGCGGGCGGCGCGAGCTGACCCTTGGTCTGTACCAGGGTGGCCGAATGGCACACCCGC
The DNA here is from genome assembly GCA_003155465.1 of Myxococcales bacterium. Next base: position 430 of record PMCR01000592.1, read on the forward strand.
GTGGTCATGCGCAGAAGCACCGGAATGCCCCAGCGCTCGGAGATCTCGATGGCGCGCAGGGTGAAATCGTAGGCCTCTTGCGAGTCGGACGGCTCCAGCATGGGCACGCCGGCAGCCACGGCAAAGCGTCGGTTGTCCTGCTCGTTCTGGCTGGACGCCATTCCCGGATCGTCTGCAGAAACGATGACCAGGCCGCCGGTCACGCCGGTGTACGCCACCGTGAACAACGGGTCGGCGGCCACGTTAAGGCCAACGTGCTTCATGGTGACCAGGGCGCGGGCGCCGGCAAAGGCAGCACCGATGCCCACCTCCAGCGCCACTTTTTCGTTGGGCGCCCACTGGGCCCGTCCCCCGATGGCGTCGAAAGTCTCAAGGATCTCGGTCGACGGTGTACCTGGATACCCGGTGCCGAGCGCCACGCCGGCGTCAAGCGCGGCCTGCGCCACGGCCTCGTTGCCGCTCGCGAGTCGGCGTTCGGAATTGTGTGGGGGCATGAAACTTCAGCCTCGAAAGGGACAGTTCTGGCCTGCCCGGCTCCCGGCGGCAAGGGGGTTGACTGGCCGGCGCGTGGGTGCCTGTTGCGGATAGCCTGTTGCGGCGGATTGTGTCTTGGCCGCAGCGCGCGTATACTGTTGCGCTATGAAATGCCTAGTTTTTGCCCTCACCATCGTGTCCGCGGTTTCCCTTGGCAGTCCTGGCGTCGTGCGAGCCGACCCCGTGCCGGCCCAAGGCACGCGCGAGCTGCGGCTGGGCAGTTCGCCCGGGGCTTTGTCAGTCTACGGTCCGGGCTTCTCACGGCTATCGCCAGAGAGCGGAAGCAACACGACGATAGCTTCAATCGGTGTCGGCATGGGGTACTTCGTCACGGAAAACGTCGAGCTCGGCGGCAGCGTCGGCTACTTCTACATTTCCCAAGGCGGAGGTACCGTAGACGGTCCCGGCCTTAGCGGATTCCTGCGCCTCTACTCGAGAACTGGAAATACGGGGCTTTTCGTCGAACCGACGCTCGATTTTCAGTACCTGAGCCAAAGCAGTGTCACGTTGAAATTGCTTGGCATCGGGGCTGACGTCGGAGTCGAGTTCTTCTTGGCCAATTCCTGGGCATTGCGACTGAGCCCGACCTTTCGCTACTACAAGGAATGGGCAAGCTCTTCGTTCGGAAGCGACGATTCCCACGCGACGAAGATCGGCTTGAACTGGGGCATCTCGGCGTATTTCTAGAAGCTTCCGCCGACAGCGACCTTGAGCGTCGACTTCGCGGAATCAGTGGGTGCCGTGATCAGCACGTAGCAACTGAGCGCGGCCAGGCTGGCACCGATCCCGATCATGGCACCGGCCACCGCCGGCCACTTTTTGTTGCCGTGTCCGGCATTGGCCAGGAGCGCGCCTCCCCCGACGATGGTGGCAAACCCCAGGGCCACGCCCACTGCGGCTACCGGGCGTTTCCAGGACGGGGGCCGCGGTGGTGGCGGCGGCGGCGGGCGTTGCTGGGCCAGCCAGGCCTCGACTGGGTTCTTGATGGCGTCACCGAGCTGGATGATCTTCAGCCGGGCTTCGTCGACGGTACACACGGGGCAGAATCGGGTTTGCGTGTCGATCGGCACGTCCGCAGGCGATAGGCCTTCGGTGCTGAAAAGACGCGCGGTCATGTCGTAGCTGTTTCCGGTGACAGCTACCGTGACCCGCACGACGTGGCTGACGTCCAGCATCTGGCCCAGGCGCTTGACACAGATAGAGCCTTCGCACTTCTGCAGTTCAGGGAAGATGTCCATGTAGCGAGCGACATCGACCGAATCGAGCACGTAGATGGGAGCCGCGCGGTTGAGTCCCACCGCGAACCCATCTTGCAGGCGCATGGCCAGGGCGCGAGACGTGTCCTCGCCGGTAACCCGGAATTCCGTGATGGCGACGCGCGCGATGGTCGGGTACTGCGCGTCCGGATGGATGGGAGGCGGGATCGGGGCCAGCCCGGGGTGAAGTCCATCTGCAGGCGGCGGTGCGGTCGGGGGCGCGACGGATCTCGGGGACACAGAAGGTGCAGGCTGTGGGGGTACCGCGGGAACCGGTTCCGGGGGCTTCGCGGCAGGTGCGACAGGCTCCACGGCGCGCCCACCGTTGGGCGTGGCACTTGCGGCTGAACCTGTGTGCGTGGCAGTCGGATTTCTGCCGGTCGGCCCGGCCGGGCTCTCAGCGGGAAGCTTGGACTGGGCAAGCGCAGCCTGGGCGCCCAGCAAGACGAGAACGAGGGGAAGGGGTCTAGACCTGCGCACGAGGAAGACCAGTCTGTCACATTCGGCGCGCGCCGTCAGCGGATCCTGTGCACGCGGTTCGGTCAATCACTCTTCTCTTCAAGCTTCTTCTTCATGCGCCGCAGGAGCGCATCGAAGGATTCCTTGTTGATGATCTTGNNATGACGTCGTAGACCAGCCACCGGCCGTCCTTGGCGAGGAGTTTGTATTCCAGCGCCACATCCACCTTCTTGCCCCGCACCGTGGTGTGCAGGGTAGCGGTCACGTCGGCATCCTTGCCGTCGACGGTTTCCTTGTCGAAGACCAATTCGTAGTTCGGTGATCCGTGGACCTGCTTTATGTAGCTGCGCTCGATCAGATCGCGCAGTGTGGCAGTGAACTCGGTTCGCTGCTTGGCCGAAAGCCCGTCCCAGTGTCGGGCGAGAGACCGTCGCGCCAGTTCATCGAAATCGAGGAAGCTGACCACGATCTTGCGCATCTCGTCCCGCTTGGCGTCGGATTCGGGAGACCATGAGGGCGGCCGGCGCGCGAACAGCTTCTTGAGCGCGTTGTCAGACTTCTTCAACTCGGCTATCGGACTTGACGGCGGTTTTGCGTCGCTGGGCGCCGCTTCCACGGGCGTGGAAATTTCGGCCCTGGGCGGCTTGCTCCCCTTCTTGGGCTCGGCGCCACCCGCCGCAGCGGTGGTCGCCGGAAAGAGGATGGCAAGAATGACAATCGCGCTGCGTGCGCTGGGCAGGATGGGCAAGACAAGGTTTTTCATGGGATTAGAGCACGACTCTATACCGCAGCCGGCTGCGCAAGGGAACCCGAGCTGCACCCGCGCAAGGGAAAGGGTCACGCGAATACTTCAGGCAGGGACGTCCTCGCCGGCCCCGGCGTCTGGGCTGCTGTTTGGGCCGCCGTCTGCGCCGCCGTCGGGCGCGCCGCCGCCACAAGGCGCAACCGTCCAGGTTCCGTAGTTGCTGCCGGTGCCCCATTGGTTGCCGTCTTCAGCATTCACGTCCCCGAAGAACACCCCGCCGCGGTTCTCGCACGACAGCGCACCGCTTGCATCCAACTCTCCGAACCAGACGAATCCGGGAGCGACGCAAAACGCGGATCCCGAGGGCGTGGCCGCGACGCCGAAGGGGATCGGACCGGTGCCCGTGCTGGAGGTCAAGACCAGGCTGCCACAGAAGAGTCGAACCGGGCTGCCGCTGTCGGCCTCCAGAAGCAGGGCGAAGCTTCCGGATTCCTGGGGACCTTGGTACGTGCCAAGGGCATACTCGGTACGGGAGACACCGGCTAGCTGGTGGCCGGCGGTCGAAGAAAGCGAGAGGCTGGCCTGGGACCGGTCCAGCGCGCCCGAAAGGGATACCGCCGTGCCGGCCAGGTCCATCGTCCCGCTGGCGGGAAGCGGGCCGCTCGACGCCTCTGCAACCGTGACCTCCATCGTCCCAATTTCGGTGGCACCGACGAGCACGCCACGGTAGGTCCCAGGTCCGCCGGCAGCGGGGTTATTGGCACAGCCCAGGGGTGTAAGCGTGAGAGCGGCGCCGGCGAAGGCGAAGCCGCGGAGGGTGGCGAAGGGGTGGACGGACATGGCGAAGGCTCCTTTGGACGGAATCTTGCCAGACTAATGCCGCCTTTCGAGCTACGAATTCCCGACCGGCGGCACGCGGGCCGCAACTTCCTGCACGCGCTGGAGTACGGCGGGGGCGTTCATCACCCGGGCGTAGACATAGAGCGCGGCAGGCAGCCCGTCGTCCAGGGCCGCCTCGCTTACGCGCAGGTGCTTGCTGACGGCAAAGACCACGGCCGCCAGCCCTTTGCGCGCCAACTCAATGCGTTTCCAGACGGCGTCGCGGCTCCAGAAACCAAGGACTTCCAAATAGACCGTCTGCCCGGTTTCCCGATGCACGAACTCTAGGTCAGGCACGCACTGGCCCACGCCAGGCAGATCGAGAATGGCGTGGCAGGCGGCTGGCTGCCAGGGACCGGGCAGGGCAGAAAGCTGGGCAAGCAGCGCGGCCACTTCGTCGGGCATTTCCTCGACCTGATGTCCGCGATGGGGCGGTTCATCTCCGTTGGAGAACTGGTCTGGAGTTGGGCCGCGCAGGGCGTAGCGCAGGGGTTGCCGCTCCCGGCCCCAACGCAAATCTGCCTCGATGGTGAAGCGGTCAGCCGCCATCAGCGCCGGCAAAGCCAGCGCGAGCTGAAGTCCATACTTGGTCACCGATTCGAAAAGACTGTATGGGCCGTCGATCTCAAGCCGATAGCCTGCGTTCTTTGGCAGCCGTTCAATGCGATACAGCAGACGAAGGAACTTGAGCTTGTGAAAAAGGTGGCGATAGGCGACGGGTGCCGCACTCCACACCGTGGCCCGAACAGCGAGGGCACGAAGCAGGACCGCCTGGAGTTGGGCGAGGTGGTGCTCGGCCAGCAGGGCCTCGGGCGAAAGCAAACGCGCTTCGCGCAGAATGTGCGCGTCGGGCAAGTCGGCAAACAGGGCGCGTTCGACGGTGTCACTGGACACGCTGTGCTCGGCCGCCACCGCAGACAGAATGGCCGCGCGATCAAAGGCCGCATGCTCATCCGCCGCGCGCGCAGCCGCGGCGCGGGTGAAGATCGTGCGACGCAACGCCATGGGATCCAGGGTCGCGCTTTCTTCAAATTCGCAGCGGTCGAGCACCAGTTTCAAAAGGCCGCGGGCCAAGCGTTGCTCGCGCGGCTCCGCGGCGACCGCACCGCAGGCGTCGAGAAGGGCGCCGCGAGACTGACCGACATGCGCGCGCGCAAGGTCGAGATACGCGGTGGTCAACTCCAGCGCGCGGGGACGTTCCGCTTGCGAGACCGGGACCACGAAGAGACGGTCACCACGCCGGCGCACGTGCACGAGGTCAGCGGTAAGCAATGTGCTCGCGCCTCCGCTGGCTGGTGAAGGTTTCGCTGGTGCCGCCCGCGATCAGCTCGTAGAGGATGGCCTGCTTGCCGTCGCACTTGCGCAGGATGCGGCCCAGTCGCTGCACGTGCTCGCGCACCGAGCCGCTGCCCGACATGACGATGGCAACGTTGGCCTCGGGCACATCCACGCCCTCGTTGAGGACCTTGGAGGTGGCGATGGCGGTGTAGCGGCCCTTGGCCAGGCCGTCGAGGATTTCGCTGCGTTCGCTCACCCGGGTCTGGTGCGTGATGGCCGGCAGCAGAAAGCGCCTGGCCAGAAGGTGCACCGTGGCGTTGTCCTGGGTGAAGATGATGGCGCGGTCCCGGCGGTGCTGGTGCAGGAGCCGTTCCACATAGGTGAGCTTGGCCGGGGCGGTGAACGCGATCGCGCGTTGGCGCCGGTAGGCCTCGAAGGCGCGCCGGCCTTCGGCATTGCGCGAGGAGCGGATGATGAACTCGGTCCACCCATGCGGGCTGGCCATGGAAATGCCGTTGGCGTCGAGAAACTGCCGGTAGAGCGCCCGCTCGGCTGCGTATTCCGCGCGCTCGGCAGGCGACAGATCCACGACCACCCTCACGGTTTCATAGCTCGACAGGTAGTCACCGGACAGGGCCACGATGTCCTTGCGGTAGACGATGGGACCGATGAGTTCGTCCAGCGCGCTGTCGTCGCCGCTGCTCTCGGGCACCAGGCGGCGCGTGGCCCAGGCGTCGCGTTCGGGCGTGGCAGTCAGCCCCAGCCGGAAGGGCGCCAGGGCCAGGCGCGCGGAGAGTGAGTAGCTGGGGCTGGGCAGGTGGTGGCATTCGTCGAACACCAGCAGGCCGAAACGCGCGCCCAGGTTCTCCATGTGCAGGTAGGCCGAGTCATAGGTGGTGACGGTCAGCGGCCGCACATCGTACTCGCCGCCGCCGATGATGCCCACGGGCGCGCCAAAGGTGGCCAGCAGGCCGTCGTACCACTGGCGTACGAGATCGAGAGTGGGCGTGACTACCAGGGTGCTGCGGCGGCGAAGGTCGATCGCCATGTGGGCCACCAGGGTCTTTCCCGCTCCCGTGGGCAGAACCACGACGCCGCGGCCACCGGCGGCGTCCCAGGCGTGCACAGCCTCGCTTTGGTAGGGGCGTGGCTCGCGCCGGACCACCGCGCCTGCGGTCAAGCTCTCGTAGCGCCGGGCCTGGTCGGCATACGCGATTTTCAGACGACGCAGGGTCTTGACAAGATCCGCGTACACCGAGGCCGGCGCGCGAAAGCAGGCGGTGCGCTCATCCCAGATGCACGCGGACGGCAAACCAGCGAAGGCCGCCGGAATTCCGGCGATCTCAAGCGTGCCGGAGCGAAAGCGAATCTCGACCGAAGCGGGCTCGGGCGGAGGCAAGGTTCCGGTCACGGCTGGCCATCACAGCAGCTCGTCGAGCCGCTCGCACACGTATTCAACGTAACCGCGGCATTGTGGGTGCACGCGCTGACGATAGATGCCGCCCGCAGCCGGGTCGTTGAAATCCAGACCGGTGAGGGTGAAGCAGTTGTCGCCGCCGAAGCGCGCTCGAAATCCCTCTACCAGCGACTGGACCTTGCTGACCAGGACGTCGCGATCGTCGCCCAGCTTGTCACGGCCAAAAGCCGCGCTGAGTACCAGCACGCCACCCGTGAGCGCCCCGCACACGGACTTGGTGCGGCTGAGTCCCCCGCCGAAGCCGGTGGCGATGCGCGGGATCAGGTCACTCTGGCGGCCCAGGCGTTTCATCCCAGCCATGGCCACAGCCTCGGTGCAGGTCAGGCCGCTATCGAAAATCTCGATTGCCACCTTTGTGGTTGACATGCGCTGATGCTAGCACCGCCAAGGAAATGGGCAGGCAATTCTCCTGGGCGCGGCAGGCGGTCTGTGGTGACATTCTCTTTCGCATGCGCGCAAGGGTCATCGTCGCGGCAGCGGTGTTGCTGGGCCTAGTGGCCTGGGATTTCGCTGTCGCCACCACTTTCGTGGGCGACGACTACTTGTTTCTGGCCTTCGCCCGACTGGAGCCCAATCCGCTCCTGGCCTTTGTGCGCGACATGCACGGCGGCGAATACTACCGCCCCCTGCCCATGCTGCTTTGGTGGCTGCTCGACCGGGCGGGGCAGGGCGGGGAATGGCCGTTTGCCCTGGCGGGGTTCCTTCTGCACGCGGGAAGCGCGGCGCTGGTCGTGGCGCTTGCTCGCGGGGTTGGGTTCACGCTTCGGGTTTCCCTGGCCGCGGGGGCGTTGTTTCTGGTGGCACCAGCCGAACGCGAGGCGGCGTTGTGGTTTGCGGCCAGCACCGATCTTCTGGCCACGTTGGCAACTTTGGCTGCGCTGATCTGCCTGCTGCGCACGTCGCGAGGCTGGCAGGCGGCATCGGTGGTTCTTGCGGCGGTGGCGTATTTTTCAAAAGAGACGGCGCTGGTTCTGCCGCTGCTTGGCGTGGCGGCGAAGTTCGCGGCGGTGACCAAAGGCGAGAATTCAACTCGACAACCGCGTGTGGCTAAGCACACAGGGGGAAGAGGGGAGCTCACAGAGTTTCTTCGGGCATGTGTTGTGCCTGTGGTTCCCCATCTCCTTCTGGCTGGGGCGTGCCTGGCCGCACGGTTCGCGGTGCTGCGGGGCTTGGGCGGAAGCAATGATCCGGTTGCGCCCTGGTGGGGACGAGGGTTACAGATGATCGCGGGCCTGGTCCATTCCGTGACGGCCTACGCGCCGTTTCCAGACGCGCTGGCGTGGCTGGTGGGCGGAAGCGTGCTGCTCGCTGCCGGGGTGCTCGCAGTGCGATCTGCCCATGTCAGCCGACGCGCGTGGTTCCCCGTCCTCTGGACATTGCTGGCCCTCCTGCCGTTGCCAGCGGCCGGGTGGGTGGTGGGCGCGCGCTATTTCTACCTGCCCGCGGTCGGGCTCATGCTCATGCTGGCCCTGGCCGCCGATGCGCGCGGGTCGGCGGTCGTGGTGCTTGCCATCAGCCTGCTGGCGGCCATTGGCCTGGGATCGACCGCTGCCCGCATGGGCGAAGTCCGTCGCTGCCGGGCGGTCTTGACCGCGGCCCGCGACGCCGTGACCCAGGGTGCGCAAGCGGGCCACGCGATTTTTCTGGTGCGCAACGGCGTGAAGGACCTGGACTTGGCACTCAAGTTCACCTCGCCCTTGGGGCGCCTGCCACAGCCCCTCCTGGTGATCCCCGACGTGCCCGCATCGTTCGTGTGGATGCCCGACGCCTTCGCGAACCGCGCGCGCTTTCTTCTGGCAAGCCCGCCCTTGCCGCCCGCCGGTGAGTATCACTTTGGCGGCCAGCACATCGTGGGTCTGGCCCGACGCGAAGAGGCCCCGGATCTCGACGATGTGCTCGCGCGGCTGCCCGAACTCCGCTTCATCGAATTGCTTGCGCACGGGCGCGGCCAGGTCACCTGGCGAGACCGAACCGAGTCGCGTCGGTGAGTCTGCGTGGCCATGGTCACCCTGCCAACGGCACAAGGTTCGACTTGCGGAGAACGCGATCGCGGGTCAGCAGGGGAGCCTTGTGCACGATGCTGGTCGCGGCGATGATCTCGTCCGCCGAATCGCTGCGGAAATCCAGAGTGCACACGGCACGGCAGATGTCGAGAGTGATGGGCCACACGTGCAAGGCCCCCAGAAAAGGCCCTACGTCTGCATCGTCGAGGTCGATTTCGATACGACCCAGTTGGCTGAGCTTGCCGATCTCCCAGAGCACGATGTCCGAGATGCCCCAGTGATCCGCGGATAGCAGTCGGATCTCGGCTGGGCGGAGCTGCCCGGTCATGGCGTTGATCACAATGTGGGTATCAAGATTCAGCATTCCAGGCGCAGGATGGAAATCTGGCCGTGCGCGAGGGGCTGGCGTAGCATTGCGATTCGGGAGAGAACACCAACGTCATGGCAAAGACGAGTCAGAATCATCTGGAGCTGATCAAGGTCGCGGTCGCGCTGGCCCAGAAGCGAACCTTCGACCATCTGCTGTACGTGGGCGATCTCTTGCTGCCCGAGGAAGTCTTTCGCGGCAAACCCCGGGCGCGCAAGAAACTGGCGCAGGCGGTGGTCAGCGAGGCCCAGCGCGCGGTGGTCGAGGCCACCGGCGTCCCCGTCATCCCGCTGCCGCAGTACGATCTGGGTCGGCCCGAGAAGCTGAAGCTGGCGCTGGTCAGCGGCATTGCACGCGGGCTGTACTCCGAGGGCGACGTGGTGGTGGCGCTGCTTTCGGCGCGTCCGGTGGGCAAGCCCGACTCGATTCTGCTGGTCAACGTGGGCCCCGATGAAGAAGACGTGGGCTTCGGCTTTTTGCGCTCAGAAGGCGTGCAGCCCGAGATTCTGGAGGCGCTCATCGACCTGGCGGTCACCATCGGCGTGGAGGGATGGGAAGGCCGTCCGGTGGGGGCGCTGTTCGTCATCGGCGACTCCAACAAGGTCATGGAGCAATCGCGACCGCTCAGCCTCAATCCCTTCCAGGGCTATTCTGAAGACGAGCGCAACATGTTGAGCCCCGAGGTGCGCCGCGCTTTGCGCGCTTTTGCTGTGCTCGACGGCGCCTTTGTCCTACGCGAAGACGGCGTGGTGCTGGCCGCGGGCCGCTACCTCAACTTCGACGAGAAGGATGTGCGCGTGCCGTTGGGCTTGGGCTCGCGCCACATGGCCGCCGCCGGGATGACGCATGAAACGGAAGCCATCGCCGTGGTGGTGTCACAGACTTCGGGCGCTGTGCGCGTCTTCCGTCACGGCCGCGCCGTGCTCGAGTTGTCGTCGAGAATCCGGCGATCGTAGCGGACAAGTTAGCTCTTTCGCCACAGAGGGCAGAGAGATCGGCCGGGAAGGGTTCTGGACTGCGCAGAAAGCAACCCTTTCCTCCCCGGTCCGGCTCTGTGTCCTCTGTGGTCAACCAGCCAGCATCAGAAGTCCACCAGCTGGCGGATCTTTCCCTCCAACTCGGCCTCGGTCACTTCGTGCTGTTGCCGGGTGCCGAGATCGCGCAGGACCAGTTTCCCGCTTTGTAGCTCGTTTTCTCCGACAATGAGAGCCAGGCGCGCCTTGAGGGCGTCGGCGCGCTTGAGCTGCGCCTTCAGGCTCGCCGGACGGTGTTCCATCTCGGTGCGAACGCCGCCCATGCGCAGCCGATGCGCCACGGGCAAGGCCCAGGCTTGCGCCTTGTCTCCCAGGACCGCGATGAAGAGGGCGAGGGTGGGCTCGAAGTCCGCGGCTGGCTCGGCCAAAGCCAGCAGCACGCGTTCGACGCCCATGCCGAAACCGATGGCCGGAACCTCGGGACCGCCGAGCGACGACACCAGGCGATCGTAGCGCCCGCCGCCGCACACGGTGTTCTGTGCGCCCAGATTGCCGGCCTTGGCCTTCAGTTCGAAGATGGTACCGGTGTAGTAGTCGAGTCCGCGCACCAGCTTGGTGTCCACGACGTTCTGGATCCCCAGTGTGCTGAGGTGGCTGCGCACGGCCTCAAAGTGGCGCTTGGACGCTTCGCCCAGTCCATCCAGCAACGCCGGCGCGTGGGCGGCAAGGGCTTGGATATCGGGATCCTTGGAATCCAGGATGCGCAGCGGATTGGTCTGCAGGCGCTGGCGCGAGCCTTCATCCAGCTTGTCGAGGTGATTGGAGAAATACCCGCGCAGGACCTCGCGATAGCTTGCGCGTTCCGCGGGCTCGCCCAGGGTGTTCACCGCCACTTCAAGGTCGGCTGGCTTGATTCCCATCTCGGCCAGCAGCGCGACCAGCATGGCGATCATCTCGGCGTCGACGGTGGGCGACGACAGACCGAATACTTCGGCCCCCACTTGATGGAACTGGCGCAAACGGCCGCGCTGGGCGCGTTCGTGGCGGAACATGGGGCCCAGATAGTACCAGCGGGTCACCGGCTCATGGTTCCATTGCGAGCGTGCGACATACGCGCGCACCGCACTGGCCGTGTTCTCGGGCCGCATGGACACCGACTGGCCGTCGCGGTCAGTGAAGGTGTACATCTGCTTTTCCACCACCTCGGTGTCCTCGCCCACCGAACGCACGAAGAGCGGCGTGTATTCGAGAATCGGCGTGCGCAGCTCGCGGTAGGCAAACGACTCCAGCACCGAACGAGCCTTCTCCTCGACGAATTGCCACTTCGACACCTCGGGCGGGAGGATGTCGTTCATTCCTTTGACGGTGGGCGGCAGGTCAGACACGGCTGGGTTTATAGCAGATGGCCCATGTGGAATGACTACTCCGTGCGCACCACAGCCGGGCCCAGGCCTTCCACGATGCGTGTGGTGGCGCATTCCACCAGGGCTGCGTCGCGGCCGTCGACGGTGATCTTGACCTTGTATTCGGCAGCGCCGAGCCGAGGATAGGAGCCGATCGCCACGCCGGGAAACTCGGCCACCACCGCGTCGAGGGTTGCGGCGATGACGGCCTCGCACTCGCGCGAGTAGACCGCACGACTGAGTATGGGGCCGGCGCGGAACAACTCGCGCACCATCTCGAACTTGTGTCGGAATATCTCGGGCACCCCAGGCAGAAGATAGACGTTCTTCACCGACACCACCGGCCAGCGCGAGCGGTCGCCCTCCGGGCCGTAGAGGAGCCGCGCGCCGTCGGGGATGTCGGCCATGCGCAGGTCGCGCTCGTGCAGATTGGGCCCCATGGCCGAACGAATCTTGGCCTCCAGCTCCAAGTTGCGCGCCGGTCGCAGCCCAAACGCCTTGGCCACCGCCGCCATGGTCAGATCGTCGTGGGTGGGGCCGACGCCGCCTGAGGTGAAAACATGGTCGTAGCGGCTGGACATGGCGCGCACCGCTTCCGCAATCTCGTCGATCTCGTCGGGGATGACGTCGATGCGGCGGACCGCCACCCCCAGCGCACGCAACTCGCGCACAAGATAACGGGCATTCTCCTCTTCGACCTTGGCCGAGAGGATCTCCTCTCCGATGACCAGGATTCCCGCGGTTGGACCATGGAAGGGCAACGGCATTGTCGCCAGGATATTACCCGAAAAATTGCGCTCCTCGGTAGCCTCCCCATACTGATGGGACGGATTAGCCATGCGTAGCCATACCCGGTCAGCAAGAACCTGGATTCTGCGTGGGATGGCGGCTGTTCTGCTGGCCGCCACCTTCGGCTATGCGCCGTATCACCTTTATGCGCGTTCCGGGTATTCCCGCTACTTGGAGTTGCGCCTGGAACTGGCGGCGGCCCAGACCCGCAACACCCGCCTGCATGCCGAGAACGAGCGGCTTGCCCGTGAGGTCGAGGCGCTGCGCACGGATCCGCGTGCCCTTGAACAGGTGGCCCGCGCCGACATGGGGTGGGTGCGGCCGGGCGAGATCCTCTTCGATTTCGGAGAGGGGCGATGAGACTGTCCAAGCTTCGCGCTCGTGCAGCCTTCGAGATCCGGCGCGCCTGGCAACTCGTGTGGGGATTTGCCCTGGTGGCGACGATGGGCGCGCTTCTGTGGCTGGGCTGGTTTCCGGACTTGCGCCAGCCTGGCGCTGACTGGACGCGTGGGTTGGCTGCCGCTGCGTTGGCGGCGGCCCTGGCGGTGAAGCTGGCTGGGCGCATTGGCACCAGCGAGCGCCGGCGCAGCCGCGGGCGCGAGATGGTTTCCGATCTCGAAATGGGCCTGCTGTTGCTCTCGGCGACCTATGTTTTCCTGTCTGTGGTGGGCGGGGCCACCGCGCCTCTCTACCCGCTGGTCTACGCATTGGTCAGCTTCCTGGTGACCTTTCATCCCTTGTCGGTCGGTTGCCCGTTGGCCGCGGCGGCGCTTGGGTTCGAGGCCATCATGGCCTTTGGCCC
>PMCR01000592.1:13414-13570 GCA_003155465.1 Myxococcales bacterium
CGCGATTTCCGCCTCATCTCGTCGGCCCTGAGCTGCGAGCATCCGGTGCGCACGCGGGCCGAGGAAGAGGAGAAGCTGTCGCAGGGCTCGATCGAGACCATTCACCAGCAGCTCTTGCACACGGTGGACCTGCTTCGTCGATCGATGGGGCTGCAG
>PMCR01000171.1 GCA_003155465.1 Myxococcales bacterium
GTTCCTTCTTCGGGTTGGCGAGAAGCTTCTCGGCCAGCTTGCGCGTCTGGCGCGGAGTCATCCGGCCGTGCACCTCGCCATCGACCACGATGGCAGGCGCCACTCCGCACGCGCCCACGCAGGACACTTGTTCAAGGGTGACCTTCGCGTCGGGCGTGGTTTCACCCGGACGGACGCCCAGCACCGCAACCAGTTCTTCGAGCAGGCTTTCGGAGCCCTTTACGTTGCAGGCGGTGCCGTTGCAGATCTGGACCACATGCTGGCCGCGCGGCTTGAGGCGAAACTGCGAATAGAAAGTCGCCACGCCGTACACGCGGGCCTCGGAGACGCGCATGTAGTCCGCGATCGCGTCGAGAGCGGCAACTGGCAAGTAGCCGTACATCTCCTGCGTGCGTTGCAGGACGGCGATGAGATTGCGGTGCTGAAGCCCGGTCCAGCCATCAAGGAGCGCGCGCAGCGGCCCCAGATCGACAGAACTCGATGCTCGGGAAGGCTCAAGGGACATTCTGCCGCGCAAGGTAGCACTGGCACCCGCCGCGTGCCACCCTCACGGTGGTGAGAGGAGAGCCTACTTTACCAGATTCGCCATTTCGCTGCCGGCGAGAAGGAAGGCGCCAACCCCGTAGTCGTGGGTCTCGGTGGCGGTGGCGGCAGCAGGCGCACTTCCGGTTGCTTGAATGTAGCCGACGCGGCCCTGCGCATCGACTTGCTGCACGAGACCGTTCCAAGCCAAGACGACGACCGGCAAGTAGGTCGCGCGATCGAGCAATCCGTGGTTGATGCCGTAGGTGATGGCGTAGGTCATCAGGCCCGTGCCGCTGACCTCTGGGTTCGGGTACTTTGTCGGGTGGGTGAGGTCCGAGCGCCACAGGCCGTCCGATTGCTGCCAGGGTTTGACAGCCGCGGCCATGGTGTTCAGCAACGTGACGTAGTCAGCGTGTCGGGCATCGGAGGCCGGAAGGTATTGCAGGACTCGCACGATGCCGCCCATGACCCAGCCATTGCCGCGCGACCAGTAAACGCTGCCGTTGACGAAGGTCGAGTCACGCCAGAACAGCCCCGTGTTCGTGTCAAACAGGCCGGTCTGGGTAGCGAACCACATCGTGTCCAGGAAGCTGTAGTACGAGGCATCGTTGGTAATCTGGCCCAGGCGAACCACAGCCCCCGGTGCCATGAAGAGCGCATCACACCACCACCAGTCGTCGACATTCTTGACGATTCCCGGCTTCGGGCTTGCCTTGACCAGGTCGATGCTGGTCTTGGTATTCTGATACATGTTCGCGTTGGCGGGGATTGGGTTCTGTAGATAGAGATCGGTGTAGACCTGTCCGGCGCATTGATTGTCCGCGCTCCGAGTGGGCGACCCAAGCAGCGTCCATTTGTTCTTCTGCGCCCAATTGGTTGCGTCTGTCAGATAGGTCGAATCGTTGGTAGCCGCGTAGGCGGCCATAACGCCGATGTAGAAGGTGGCCTCGGTCCATTTGTTGACCCAACTGGGATCCTCTGGGCCCAGCTGGATTTCATAGCTGGTGACCTTGGTCATGATGGCCTGGATATCGGCCAAGGCGGGCAGGGTGACCGTGGTGCCGCCGGTGTTGGTCGTACCGCCCGAGCTGCCACCGGGCGCGGTGGTTCCACCTGAGCTGCCGGCGGATCCACCCGCACCGCTGGACCCGCCGGTGCCTCCGGAGCCGCCGGTTCCCGACACCGTCACATTGAACTGCTGGTACGCCGCGCCCGATGAGGTCCGCTGGACGATATAGGTGCCGTCCGCTGTCCCGCCCTGGTTGGCCTCCATGACCTTGCCACTGTGGCGCGCGGTCAGTCGGACGGATCCATTCGTATTGGTGGTGACAGACCATTGTTGGTTTGTGCCACTGCCGCAAGTGTATTGAATGACTGCGGCGCCATTTGCCGTGGACTTGGATTGCACATCGAGACACTTGCCGCTCGCAACATTCACGATGTGGCGGTAGCTGCCCGAGTAGACCGGAAAGCGAAATTGTTGGCTGGCTGAGTTGGAGCATGGCCCCAATTGGGCGCGGGCAGAATTCGCCAGACTTTGCCCAGCGATCTGCACACACTTGCCGCTCGGAACACCAACGAGTGTGTATGTGGCATTCGGATCAACTGTGAGTGCGTGAAAAGATGTCTCTACGTCGTCACCTGGTTGGCCGGCGGAACAGCCGAGTAGGGCGAGTGAAACTCCAGCGATGCAAAGCGGGAACCGATGACCAAGACTCTTGCGCATGGTGACCTCGGACTACGAGTTGTGAATGCCTCGATGGCTTGCGGAGCCAGCGTCCGTTGGCGCAGCGTTCTTTGGCGCTGTTGGACACTCCGAGACTGGAAACGAAAATGTGATTGTGAATCGAAATGACCTAGATTGTCAACTGCCAACGGGTCGCAGCCAGGGAAAAGTTTACATCCAATCCGCGATGGGCAATCGTCGGCCGCGTGCAGTGGTCCTTCAACCGCGTGTTTCCCGTCGCGCTATCCGCGCTCCTGGCGACCTGTGGCCCGCGCCCGGTCGCGCCGGACGCCCAGACCGTCGGCAAGGACATCTTCGAGAGAGACGTGGACGTGCCGATGCGCGACGGGGTGAAGCTGCGCGCGGACGTCATGCGTCCAGCGGGGCTCGGGCCGTTTCCCGTGCTGGTGTATCGCACCCCGTACGACAAAGAACAGGAACGCCGGGACTACACCACCTTTGCGCGCGCGCTTGAGCGCGGCTACGCGGTCGTGGTGCAGGACGTGCGCGGCCGCT
>PMCR01000489.1 GCA_003155465.1 Myxococcales bacterium
CCGACCGACCAGGCTCCGCTCGGCGGCGGTACCCCCCAGATCGTGGTCTGCGTCACGGCGTTTGACCTAAAGGGAAAGCAACTGTGGCAAGCCGGCACGCCCGGCCAGTTCCACGGAGCCAGCTCCGACATCCCGATCCAGGTTTACGACATGGACGGNNGCTCGACGGAAAGACCGGCACAGTGAAGCGCAAGATTCCTTTGCCAATAACGAACTCCAACGACTGCATCATCTTCGCCAACCTGACCGGCAAGGCATGGCCACAGGATATAATCGTCAAGGACCGATACAGCCAGGTTTGGGCGATCACTGGTGACACCGGCACTTTGCTGTGGACCCACAAGGGGACCACCGGGCACTACCCATTGGTGCATGACTGGGATGGTGACGGGAAGGACGAGATCATGGCTGGCTACGATTTCTTGGACGATGATGGCACCATGCTGTGGTCCGTGGACACCACGTCGAACCCGAAACTCACCATGCATGCAGACGCCATTGCCTCGGCCGATGTCGATGGAAATCCGCAAAACGGATACGAGATTGTCGTCGGTGGAAACCACGCCGCGATGTTCGATTGGAAGACCGGGAAACAGCTCTGGCAGGACAACAACACGGTCGAGAATCAGCAGATGGGAATTGGCGAATACCGCTCGGACTCGCCGGGTCTCGAGGTGGTCCTGCTGGACCGGATTGGTCCACGAACCTCCACCGGCCATGATGCCAACGTGCTCTTGTCCTCGACTGACAAGCTTCTATGGAAAGAATCGCGGAAGGATTACGGCTGGATCACCGTGACGGAAAACATGAACAACTGGGACGGCAACGGCACCGATCTCATTCTGTCTTATCACCGAGGCGGCGAAACACCTGCCACCCTGTACGACGGCGCTCAGAAGGTGATCGCCCAATTCCCCCATAGCGGCAACCTCGTTGACAACGCTCAGCACGCCGATCTTTGTGGCGACGGCAAGGAAGAGGTCATCGTGTACAATGAGTCGGCCGTTTGGATTTACGCCAATGGCGGCTGCAATCTTGACGATCCACCAGCCCATCCCAGTGTCCCCCAGCAATTCCACCTGCACAATTGGAGCGAATACACGGGATGGATCACTCCCGACGTGAAGTTCTACACTCCCGGTTCGAAGCAATAGGATCCTAGAACGAAATGGGCGCCACGCGAGGATCAGACCTTCGTTCGGTTGACTCAACGAAGGTTGCGTGAACATAATTCCAGCGATCCACCATCGCACGGCTGAGAAGGCGGGTGCCGTCCTGGCTTTTTTCGCCATGGTTGCGTGTTTTGCATGAGTCCCACCTCTTCCGATACTGAGCCGGCGGTTCTGTGCCGGGGCTTGCGCAAGATCTACCAGGCGGGGCGTGGTTCTGGGCGAAAGCGCGCGGGCGCAGTGGTGGCGGTGGATGGTCTGGATCTCTCGATTCGCCGCGGTGAGTGTTTCGGGCTGCTCGGACCCAACGGCTCGGGCAAGACCACTACGGTGGAGATGCTGGAGGGGCTGCTGGCGCCCACGGGTGGCGAAGTGAAGTTGCTGGGCATGGATTGGGCGCACGATGAGAGCCGGCTGCGCGAGCGGCTGGGCGTGGCCCTGCAGGAGACGCGCTTGCCCGAGAAGCTGACCGTGCAGGAGGTGCTGACCTTGTTCCGCAGCTTCTACCAGCGCCCGCGGCCGCTGGAAGTGTTACTCGCAGATGTGCAGCTCGAGGAGAAGCGGAGCGCCTGGGTCAGTAAGCTGTCGGGCGGTCAACGGCAGCGGCTGGCCATCGCCTGCGCCCTGGTGGCTGAACCAGAGGTCCTGTTTCTCGACGAGCCCACCACCGGCCTTGACCCGCAGTCGCGTCGGCAGATCTGGGGTCTGGTGGCCGCCTATCGTGCCCGCGGCGGCACGGTGGTACTGACCACGCACTACATGGAAGAGGCCCAGCGTCTGTGTGACCGGGTGGCCATTCTGGATCGGGGGCGACTCATCCGGTTGGGCACCCCGGCGGAGCTGATTGCCGGGCTGGGCGCGGAGCACGTGGTCGAGTGGGAGCTGGAAGCGGGGATGGGCGCGCTCGACGAGGCCACCCTGCGCGGCCTGCCCACGGTGACCGAAGTGCACCTGTCGGGCGAGGGCGTGTGGGCCTTGGCCGCGGTCGAGCCCGAGCGCGCGGTGCCCGCGCTGCGCACATTGCTCCAAGAGCGCGGACAGCACCTGGTACGCATGGGAACACGCAAGGCCACCCTGGAAGATGTGTTCGTGTCCCTGACTGGAAGGGCCCTGCATGATGACTGAGTCGCGCCGTCCGCGTCCGGTGGTGCAACTGACCCTGATGCGGTTGCGCGAGATGATGCGCGAGCCGGGCGCGCTGTTCTGGACCTTCGGATTCCCGGTGCTTCTCTCGGTGGCACTGGGCATCGCCTTTCGCGTGAAGGGGCCCGAGCCCGTGGTGGCAGGCGCGTTGCCCGGGGTGACCGGACAGATGCGCGCGACGCTGACGAAATCTGGTGTGGAGGTTCGGCCGCTCGACCAGGCGGCCGCCAGGGCCGCCCTGCGCGCGGGCCAGGTGGCCTTGCTGCTGGTGCCGTCCGAACGTCCGGGCGAGCCGTTTACCTATCGTTTCGATCCCGCACGCCCCGAGGCCCGTCTGGGCCGCGCCACGGTGGATTCCATTTTGCAGAAGGCCGCGGGCCGCCAGGATCCGCTGGCTGTGCGCGATGAGGAGGTGCGCGAGCCCGGCTCACGCTACATCGATTTCCTGATCCCGGGCCTGCTTGCGATGAATCTCATGTCGGGCTCCATGTGGGGTATCGGCTGGGTGATTGTGGAAATGCGGGTGCGCAAGCTGCTCAAGCGTCTGTTGGCTGCGCCCATGCGGCGGCGACATCTGTTATTTGCCTTTGGGCTGTCGCGCTTGGTGGTGATCCCGTGCGAGATCGCAGTGATCTTGATCTTCGCGCGCCTGGTGTTCGGTGTGCAGGTGGCTGGCTCGTACGCCGCGCTGGGTTTGGTCGGCTTGGCGGGCACCGCCAGTTTCGCGGCCATCGCCATCCTGGTGTCGTGCCGCGCGCAGAACACGCAGACGGTAAGTGGCCTGATGAATCTTGTGATGTTGCCGATGTTCGTGCTCTCGGGCGTGTTCTTCTCGTCCGCTAACTTCCCCGAGGTTACGCGGCCTTTCATCCGCGCACTGCCTCTCACCGCCATGTGCGACGGTCTGCGCGCGGTGATGATCGATGGCGCTGGCCTGGCCGGCACATTGCCCTACCTGGCCGTGTTGGCCGGGTGGGGAACCGTGTCGTTCGTGCTCGGCTTGCGTTGGTTCCGTTGGGGGTAGCTAGTCCCTTTGTGGTGCGAAGGTGAGGCCGATGCTGGCGAGGATGTAGGCGCCACTGATGCCGGCCAGCGGGACGCCGTCGACCCTTGCAGTCAGGCTGCGAAGCACCGCCCCACCCTCTAGATCCAACCGCGGGTGGAGGGTTCGGCCGGCGAAAGGTTCCAGCGAGAGGCGAAGTCCCGTGTTCGCGACGAAAGTGGATCCGCCCGTGCCGTGTCCGGGGGGGCCGAAAGCCTCGCCATCGGTCCAAGCCCAACCGAGCTCGGCGCGCAGGCCAAGGTCAACGATCACATTCCCGCGCGCCAGGCGAGGCCCAAGGGTGAGGCCAGCGCTCGCCATTTGCATGAAGATCCTGCCCAATTCCACCCGTTTGACCGCGACGCCCCCTCCGAGATCGAGTTCCGCATGTAGGTCGCGGTTGCTCGCCGCGAATGCCAGTCTTCCGCCCCAGAGGGTATTCCCGCGCACCGGGTAGCTGCGCAATTCGAAGCCGCCGAAGAACGAATACAGCCAAGCGGAAGAGGCAGCCGCAGAGCGTGGTGGCGGGGCTGGACTCTTCCTGGCGATGGTAGCCACTGCTGGCTTCACCGTCGGGTTGTTTCGCCCGGCAGCCCGGATCAGTTCCGCCACGGCCAACGCCAACGTGCGCGAGAGGGCGGTGGGCGCGACATCGGCCAGCGTGACCTCGTGGTGAAGTTCGCGCTTGCCTTCTGGCGCGCTCACCCGGATGGCAATGAGGGCAGGACTGGAATCGCAGGGCTCGATGGTCAACTCGACGTGAACTGCCGCACCCACAGACGGCCCGTCCTGCGCGTCGCCAACCGCACAGCGCAGTCCCTGTCCTGCCAGTTCAACTCGCAACGACTCAATGAAGGAAGCGAATTGCAGAGCAGGGGTCGCGCAGCGAGGCGGCAGCACCACCACGGTCTTCTCCGGGATGGACCGGCCAGTTTCCGTCTGTGCTTCGACGGACGCGGCTGCGACAAACAGGCCAGCCAGAATCCAACCCGATCCGGCCAGCCAGCCTGGAGATCCGATCCGCCGCGGGCTCATCGATCGGCGAGCCACCTTCCGATGGCATGGCGGTGGCGTCCGTCGGGGAATTCCTGGAAATAGGCATCGGCCGCGCTGCGAGCGGCGGGCCGATCTCCTTGCCGCACATACGCCTCCACCAAACGCGCCTTCACATCCTCACGCAAGCTACGTGGGATTCCGAGCGCAAGCGCCTGGTGCAGGGCTGACACAGCACGGGCTGGCCGGCCGAGCGAATCCATCTCCAGGCGTCCCAGGGCGAACGCCGCCAGGGGCGCCTGCGGATCCTCAGCGAATTCGGCGAGGATCCGTTCCAGCGGAGCCACGGCGTCGGCCGGATGTCCGGACAGCCGAGCGACGTCTGCCAGGGCGAGCAGGTCCCTCACGCCGACGCGCTTCGCCTCGCGGCGAAGCCCCTCCCCCCCAAGCGCGGTGAACGCTTCTTGATGTTGCCCGCGGCCGGCCAGATCCCGCCAGGACACGGCGTCTGCGCGTCGGCCCAACGGCCTTTGCGTCCCGGGGCGATCCGATGCAGAAGGCGAGTACCGAATCGGAGAGGAACCCCCTTGTGCTGGCGCGGGCGTCACGGCGGGCGGCTCGACCGCCGACGCTGCCGGGCGGGGAATTACATCCAGCACGTCGAGCCACTCGCCGGCCGTTAGCCGGCGGACGCGATCCGGGACGCGCTCGCCGCGCATGAGCACTATGCCACGCTTGACGCTCACCCGGAGACGTCCCTGCCCGCGCTGGCACGTAAACTCTGTCCCGATGACCTCGACCGTGGCCAATCCGCACTCGACCACCCAGCGACGCGGCCCGCCTGGGCGCACGTTGAAATTCGCACTTCCGTGTACCAGCATGGCCGAGAAGGTCGCACTCGATGCCTCAAGCGGTTCCAGTCGTGCCCCGGGTAGGAGTTGAATGCGGGATCCATCCGATAGGACGAGGTTCGCCTCCTGCCCAGCGGCTTCCACGGAGAGAATCGGGTCGCCACTGGCGAGGCGCAAAGGGCCGCGATCGCGGCGCGCCGTCAGGCTTGCCGTCACAATCGCGGCCAGCACTGCTACGCTGGCGAGCACCAGGGGCAGCAGACGCCGCGGCGTGTGCTGCGGGAAACGGGCATCAACCTCCTGTTCGATCCTGTGCAGCGCCGTCTCGTCCACGGGATCCAGCAGATGCTGTGCAAGCGGGAAGCGCAGCTTGCTCATGGCACAACCTCGTCGTTTGGATCGAAGCGTATATGTTGGTGGACAATAGCGTCCACGTCGCCAATGCGCCGTTTGGCGGTTGCCAGGGAACAGGCACAAGCGGCTGCGACCTCGGCCAGCGAAAGTCCGTCAACCCGGCGGAGTATCCAGGCGATGCGCAAGGGAACCCGCACGCGGCCAAGCAGCCGATCGAGAAGGGCGAGTTCGGCACGTTGGTCCAGGTGCAAATCCGGCGCGGCCAGCGCAGCCAGGGTTGCGTCCTCGGGCGACCGATCCAGCCCGAGAAAGCGCATCAGCCGGCCGCGGCGCAAACGGCGCTTGACCAGGCTGACCGCGATCTGCGCCAGCCATGCACGCACCGCTGCGGGCTCGCGCAGGGAGCCGAGTTGGGCAAAGCCGACCACGAAGGTATCTTGGACGATCTCCTCTGCCTCGCCGCGATTTCCGAGCAGGCGTGCGCTTACCGCGAAGAGATAGCGCGCGTGCCGGCGATAGAGCACGTCGCGGCCAAATCGGTCGCCCTCCTTCGCGCGTGCCACCAACTCGGCGTCGCCGACGCTTTCGGGCGTGGGCAGTCGAGTCGGCTGGTTCATGGGCAAGCCCATTATATGGAGAAGATGCGCGAGCCGCGCAGATCGGCTCACCGGAAAGGCAGAAAAGGAACTCGCTTGTTTGGCAGGGCTCGAAGACGGCATGCTTCGTCTTGGCGGTGAGCCGTTTCGCCTTGCTGGTGGATCTCCTTTCCTATGCGACTATTGCCAAGCTTTCGACTCTCTCTTGTGGCGGCAGGCGTGATGGCCCTTGCGGGTAGCGGCTGCGGCAAGTCAGTGACCGTGCTTTCGAGCAGTTTGGGGGGGGACACGGGCACGTCTTCGAGGACGGGCGGCATCTTAGGCGGCAGCGGCGGGGCAGGGGTAGGCCCGGGCGGCACAACCGGGGACGCGGGAGCTGGTGGAACTGCTCCCGTGGGCGCCGATGGAACATCAGCCGTGGACGGAGCCGCGTCTGGCAGCATCGACGGATCCGTGTACGGAGGTTCTGCTGGCACAGCCACGGCAGTCGCAGGTGGCACAACAACGGTCGCTGCAGGTGGCACGACGACGGGTGGCGCGGGCGGAACAGCAACGGGCGGTGCCGGTGGCACCAGTGGCGGCGGTTCAGGTGGCAGTGCTGCGGGTGGCGCAGGCGGAACAGCAACGGGCGGTGCCGGTGGCACCAGGGCCGGCGGTTCAGGCGGCAGTGCTGTGGCGGGCGCAGGCGGATCTGTCAAGGGCGGTTCCAATGGTGGCGGTGGAACAATCGCAATGGCCGGATCGACCGCCTGTCATACGCCGGGCGCCGGTGGCTACGCGACCACGGGCACCGTGAGCGACCTGGTGCCCACCATCGAGCGGTTGGTGGTCAGCGTGCAACGGGCTGAACCGATTTCCACCATGGGGGGACCGACCGATCAGTGGACCGTTGACGTCGCGACCCGTGCCGCCACGTTGAACTTTGGGGCGCCGGTCACGGCGACCGTGGCGCAGATCCAGGCGCTGGTCAGCGCGGCGGCGTCCAGTGCCTACCGATCCAACGACAGGTGCTGCGGAGACTACTTGAGCATCGACGGAGCGCCCGCCCCGCCGATCCTCCGGGCGAGTGGCGGCAGTGATGAGCACGATTTTGGCGTGAGCGAAAGGAACTGCGCCCCCTCGGACCACAGCCACGTGGGCGAGGTGTTGAGCTGCGCGGATTTTGCCACAGTCTACCTCCTGCTTGAGGCGATCGCGCCGACCGGCGTGGCGTTTTCCTGCAGCAGCGTCTGGTAGAAGTGTCGCCCCTCTGACCGGCCAGCCACAACCCGGGCGCGAAATCCTGCGTCCAAGAAACTCGCGCTTGCGCTGCCGAAGAAGGGATTCACTGTCGCTTCACCGGGGTGCAAAAGGAAGCTTGCAGTTGAGGCCAAGATCCGGCGCAATGATGTGTGCGGACGGAACATGGCAGATCCCCTCGATTCTCGGCTGCAAGCCCGAATCTCGGACCAGCTCCGCTTGGCGCAACTGGCGCGGTCGCTCTCGCCCCATGCGGCCGTGCCCTATTTCGCCCACATGCGGCTGGAGACCGACGGCCGGGTCCGCGACGTAGTGCTGGGCCCGGACACGCGAACCGGGGGTGGCGTGGCAATCATCGACTGGAGAAGTGCGCCCCTGGCCGAGGTCTTCTTCTCTTGCGCTGTGGGCGACGACTACGAGATCGACGTTGGCGAGCGCACGCTGACCGGCTCGCTCATCGAGCGCAATCTGGTCAGTTTCTGCGGGGGTGAGTTGTGCGGGATCGAGACTGTGGAGGGTGGGCTCCGACTGAGAGACGGCGCCTGGCACTTTCAAACCGGGCCCACGTTCGGGTTGGTGCTACGGCCCGAGGCGGCGCGCCTGCGGCAGAGCTCGCCCGCGGACGTGGTGCTGGATGCAGCCCAGCGACGCATCGTCGAGCTACCGGCCGGCAAAGCGGTGCTGCTGCTCGGCGAGGCCGGGTTCGGCAAGACCACAGTGGCCCTGCATCGGCTGGTGCATCTACGTGAGCGTGCCGGGCCTGGGCTGCGCGCCGCTGTCATCGTTCCCACCGAGGGCCTGCGTCGGCTTTCAGCCGCGCTGCTCGAACGGATGGGGGTAGGCGGCGTCGAAATTTGGCTCTATGACCGCTGGGCTGGGGTCCAGGCCCGGCGCGCCTTTCGCAAGCTGCCCGAGTGCGAGAGCCAGGACGCCAGCGCCGGCGTCATTCGCATCAAGCGCGATCCAGCCCTGCGGGGCGTGTTGGCTGAGCTGGCGGCGCGACAGCCCGGCCGGCGGACGCGTCGCCGCGATCTGCTGCACCTCTTTGGCGATCGCGTGCTGATGCAGAAACTGGCGGCAGGTTCCCAGCAGGGTATTGGCGCGGGCATGGTGGCCGAAGTGCTGGAGCACACCCACGTCCAGTTCAGCGCCACCGCAGAGGAGGAATTCGCGCATGTGGATGCCGAGCGGTTGGTGACGGTGGACGGCCGGTCCATTGATGACGGCACGCCGACTGAGGATGCCGGCACGCTCGATACCGAGGACTACGCGGTGCTGTTCGAGCTGGACCGGGTGCGCGCCGAGCGTGCGGGCGGACGGCCGGCGCAGCCGCACCAGTACGACTGCCTGGTGCTGGACGAGGCGCAGGAGTTTGCTCCCCTGGAGCTGGCGCTGCTGGGCCGGGCGCTGGCCCCGGGCGGCACCCTGATCGTCGCGGGGGATGCGGACCAGCAGGTGGATCCCGCGGCGTGCTTCTCGGGCTGGGAGGGCAGCATGGCCGAGCTGGGCTGCGCGGCCTACGAGACCGCGGTGCTGGAAATCAGCTACCGCTGCCCCCCTGACGTGACCGAGCTAGCCCGGCGAATCCTCGACGGTGGCAGTGTGCCTTGGCCGCCCGGGCCTTCCACGGTGTGCGCGGAATTCGCCAATGAGTGCCATCAGGCCGACTGGCTGACCCGCGAGCTGCGCGAGCTGCAGAGTAGCGATCCCCGCGCCTCGGCGGCCCTGATCTGCCGCACGCCCGAGGCGGCGCGGCGTCTGGCCCAGTACCTGCGGCGCGGCCTCGGCCTGCGACTGGCGCTCGACGGCGATTATCAATTCGTGGGCGGCATCAACGTCACCAGCGTGCAGCAAGCCAAGGGTCTGGAGTTCGACTACGTCGTGGTCCTCGATGCCTCGTCTGCAGTTTATCCCAGCACCCCCGCCGGCCGCCGCGCCATGTACGTGGCAGTCACGCGGGCGTCGCACCAGTTGGTTCTGTCCACGATTGGCCCGTGGACGGAGATTTTGCACCGGTAGACGTGGATCCGACATGCGTCATGGTCACTGTTGGCTGCGAGCCGAACACAGTGGACGCGGGGTTTGAAACGGCCAGGAAGTGCAGGCCTGCGCCGTGCAACCCGTCGGTCTTCAATGGAATTCTCGACAAACAAATATGGTAGACAGGAAGGCATGGCAAACGACACGAACCCGGTCAACAATGCCCTGGACAAGAAGGATCCTCTCGCTCTGGCGCAGAACGCAACCACGGGAGAATTGCATCGTCTGAAGCTGGCGGAGGAGGTTCTGGCGCTTGCCCTTGGTCGCAAGAAGAACACTTCGCGCATGGCCGTGCTATCGCAGGTGATGGTCGGAGCAGTGGCCGTGGCCGGCATGTTGGTCAATGCCTACCAGAACTTCAATAACAAGAAGCAACAACAACATCAGGCCCAGATTGATCAAGACCGCTGGAGCAAGGAATTTGTGCGCGCCCAGCGCGCCGACAAGTACCGAGCGTTTTTTGAAACCAGCGTGCTGGCCACCGATCCCGCCAACCCGGACAAACGCATGGTGGGGTATGCCTTGCTGCAAGAGTTTGTGGCCGACGATGACTACAACTCGAAAGCCACCCGCCTACTCGAAGAGGCGCTGGCGCAGGAGCTGCGCACCAACACCAAGGACGGCCTCGACGACGAGCACCGCAACGCCGTGGTTTCCATCGTGACGGCCCTGTCTGCAAGCGAGGACTGCAAAGCCATGGAACGAGCCGCGCGCAGCATCGACAAGATCGCCGCACGCCACGCCAAGGCCCAGGACGTTGAGGAAACGAGCAGCATTTTCCACATCTATGTCCGTCGCCTGGCGGGTCGTGCGGCGCTGGTGTGCAGGAACATGCACGACTTCTCCCTGGTGCGACGTCCGCTCAGCGAGACCGTTCTGCGGCTGCCGGAAATCATCGACGTCAAGGGCAAACTCACCTGGTCCCAGGCCAACGAACAGATTGCCCGGATGCTGATCGATGACTGCCGGGAAGAGGTCGCTCTCACGGGCGTGACCGAGTGCCCGAGCATTATGCAGCACTACCAGATCCTGTGCGCGCAGAAGAGCAAGGACAAGACCCAAAATGACTACAAGGACGACGATGCGGCCTGCGCTCTCATCAAGAACGCGGGGCCCGAGATCGTCAAGCTGGCGGCTGGCACCGCCGCGGCCACCCCATCCCCGCCCGACGCCGGCGACGATCACTGAGGTCGTTGCGCGATCCGTCCTTGCCGACCGCGCCCATGGCCAAGGCACCGCAAGTTCCTCGCTGTCGTCCCGAGGTTCGATGTTGTGCCTGGCAAAAAAGACTGTGCCAACGTGACAATGTATTCCATTTCCTTCAACAGCGTGTCCAGGCGGGCGCGGTACCTGGGCTGGGCTTGTGGCTTCAAGATTTCGCAACTCGCGCGCCGCACAGGCTGGGTTCACCTGCTACGCTACACACCCCCCTATGGATGAGCAGTTGAACCGTTTGCGGGCCGAGATCGCGGCCCGGCGCACCTTTGCCATCATCTCGCACCCTGACGCGGGCAAGACCACGCTGACGGAGAAGCTGCTGCTTTACGGTGGCGCGCTGCACGTGGCGGGCTCGGTGCGCAGCCGGGGCGAAGGGCGGCAAACCACCAGCGACTGGATGGAGATCGAGCGGCAGCGCGGGATCTCGGTGTCCACCAGCGTGCTGCAATTCGAGTATGCCGGCCGGCGCATGAACCTGCTGGACACACCCGGCCACAACGACTTCTCCGAGGACACGTACCGCACACTGGCCGCCGCGGACACGGCCATCATGCTCATAGACTGCGTCAAGGGGGTAGAGCCGCAGACCATCAAGCTGTTCCAGGTCTGCCGCATGCGTGGCATTCCCATCGTCACCTTCGTCAACAAGCTGGACCGGGACGGCAAAGACCCGTTCGAGCTGCTCGATGAGATCGAGCGCGTGCTCGGCATCCCGTGCAGTCCGGCCAACTGGCCCATGGGCGCGGGCCGCTCGTTCGTCGGGCTGTTCGATCGCTGGGCCCAGTCGCTGCAGGTTTTTGAGGGGGGCAGCGGCAGCCGTCGGGGCGAAATGCGCCAGGCGAACTGGGACGACCCCGAGCTGCTGGAGAGATTGGGGCCAAGCCAGATTCACCGTTTGCGCGAGGAGGTGGCCCTGCTGGAGTCGGCGGGCACGCCCTTTGACCGCGAGCGTTTTCTCGCCGGTCAGATCACGCCGGTATTTTTCGGCAGCGCCATGACCAACTGCGGNNNGATCCGCAGCACCGCGATCGCATCGCATTCGTGCGCATCTGCAGCGGCCGTTTCGTGCGCGGCATGGACGTGCAGCACGTGCGCACGGGCAAGACCCTGACGCTCGCCCGTTCGGTGCAGTTCATGGCGCAGACCCGCAC
>PMCR01000346.1 GCA_003155465.1 Myxococcales bacterium
CGCTACCGCTCACGCTACCGCTCCCGCGCACGCTGGCTGACCTGCGCTGGACCCGAACCTTCGGCGAGTCACAACTAGCGTTGTCTCAGCCGGCGTTCAGACACCCGCGCTTGCTTCGCGGCCGCCTGGCGCAGATCCCTGGCAGTTGGTCCCGTGCCCAGCTTGTCGCGGGCGTCCTCGCCGTGGCCGGGGCCGATGATGTCGCGCAGATAGGCTTCGTATTGGAAGGTGTCAGAGTGTTTTTCGTTGTGGCAGTGCGTACACACCGACTCGGGGGTGCTCGTGTGTAGCGCCAGTGGTTTCTCCAGCCCGCGTTTTTCCACGTGGATCGATCCCGCGCCATGGCAAGTCTCGCATTGGACGTTCTCCAGGCCCCTGCTGAACCCTAGGCTCGACCCACCCACCTCGCCGTAGCCCGTGACATGGCAGCTGACACAGTCGCCCTGAGCCGTCTTGCCCACGGCTTGCAGGGTCTTCCAAGCGTGCGCGTGGGCCGTGCGTTTGCAGAACCGCGTCGCCGCCTTGTGGCAGCGCACGCAAGAAGCGTCACCCGAAAAATGGGCCCGGCCGAGTTCGGCAGGGGGCGGTGGTTCTGCCACCCGCAGGTTGGCCGCACCCACCGCCTTGTCGAGCCTTCGCATGCTGGCGGCCAGGGACGGATCGCGGGCCAGGCTGCGTCGGATGGGCAGAAGCTCATTGATGAAGTACGAGCCTTGGGCCGGCGGTGCCCAGGTCGCACTGGCCAGTCTTGCAGCCTCGGCGCGAAGCTCGTCTCGCTCGTTGCGCTTCTCCGCCACAAAGGCCGGATCACTGGAAGCATCTTTCTCCCAGCGCTCCAGATCAGCGTCGAGTTGGCGTGATTGACGATCAATCTCCTCGGCTCGTAGACGATTTGCTGCCGGTCCACCAGCATCGCGGAGCGGTTTCCGAGAGGGGTGCCCCTGCTCCTGGCGAAGAAGGATCTCTAGTCTGCCCACTCGCTGCATCTCCGAGGCCGGGACCACGAGGAAGGCGTTGCCGATCCCCTCGGCGCGCGGTGTTCCCTCGCTCACGTCTTTCCCCAACACGACGAAGTCAACCGCTGCCTCGCGGGCCACCGCGCGCGCCTGCCGTCGCTCGAGCGGCGCCAGCGCGATCACGATCTCGGCGCCGGCCGCGCGCAACCGGTCGGCCTCAGCCCGAGCCGCACCGACTGGATCCTCCGCGCGCAGCCCTTTCTCGCGCGCGAGGGCTGGATCCACGAGGCCAAAGACCCCGACCGTGATTCCTCCCACCAGCCTGATGCGCGACGGCTCGACGAAAGGCAGGCTGTCGAGGTTGGCGGCCAGGCGCTTGGGCTGAACTCCGGCAACTCCGCGCGCGAGGTCGCATTCGCCGAGAGCCGAGCCGCCAAACGGCAGGCGGGTCATCTCTCGGGCGAGAAAACTCGCCACCAGGTCGGTTGCCTCTTGCTTGCGCGATGGAATTTCGCCCGTGGGGTAGGTCAGATTGCCGGCGTCCACCACAAGGACGGCGCTAGCCGGTTTGGTCCTGCGCACCAGCGCGGTCACGCGGGCGACGTCGCCCAGGGGATCGCTGGTACAGCCGCAAGGTTCAAGTGTGCCTTGGGTCTGTGCGGTGTAGAAGACAACGGCGCGGCGTTCACGCGGGCTGGCGAAGGAAGGGTTGCTCGGATGCACGACGTAGGCTGCAACCAAGCCTACGAGCAGGTGAATCGGGGAGCGTGCGTGCATGAGACCAAGAGAAAATCCCACAGGCTTGGCCGGCTGTCACTCTGAGTAGATGCCTGTAACGCGAGCAGGCGGAGACAACTTGTCAGCGAAAATAACCACCTTCGCCTTGACAATCACATGCGTTATAATCACTCTCAGCCGTTGGCTCAGTTCGAGCCCACGAGGATCCAAACAACATGGCCGTCACACTACGACTCACCCGCGGCGGAGGAAAGAAATCCCCTCACTATCGCGTGGTGGCTTCAGATCGTCGGAGTCCCCGAGATGGACGCTTGATCGAGCAGGTTGGAATCTACGACCCGCGGCGCAACCCGCCCGAGGTCAGGTTTGACCTGGCCCGTGTCGACCACTGGTTGGCTGAGGGGGCTGTTCCCAGCGAGACCGTCAGCCAGCTCCTCAAGAAGGTCAGGCGCGCGGCCGCAGCAGCGCCTACCGAGTAGTGCTCCCGTGACAGAGGGCGCCGAGTCCGAGTCCCCCTCCGTGGGAGGTTCCGAGAAAGCGCCTCCCCTGCGCGAGCTGGTTCTCTACCTGGCGCGAGCGTTGGTGGAGCACCCCGATGAAGTGGCGGTTGAGGAGATTGATGAACCGGACGGCACGGTCTTCGAGTTGAAGGTAGCCGAGTCAGACTTGGGGAGGGTCATTGGCCGCCAAGGTCGCACCGCCAAGGCTTTGCGCACGGTTCTTTCTGCCGCGTCAGCCAAGATGAAACGGCGCGCGATCCTGGAAATCCTCGAGTAGCGTGGGGGGCTTCCGCTGCGCCCAGGAACGGCCGAGGTTTTGCCCTTTGGAATCTTGGGGCGGCCGCACGGCACCGCGGGCGAGATCAGTCTGCATCCGTTTCACTCGGGAGGATGGCACCTGGATGCAGTCCCACTCCCGCTCGCGGTGACGATTGGCGCCTCGTTGACCGACGCCCCGGCCACGATCAGGGCAGTTCGGCGAACGGCCGACGGGTTTCTGCTCAAGCTGGAGGGCGTCTTGACCCGCAAGCAGGCGGCGTCTCTGACTGGGCGGGAGCTGTGCTTGCCCAGGACAACCCTTCCGCCGCTGGGCCCGGGCGAATTCTATGTGAAGGATCTGATCGGTTGCCGGGTCGAAGATGGCGAGGGGCGCGTTCTGGGAGTCGTGCGCAGCGTTTTCTGGAACGGAGCCCACGACGTCATGGTGATTGGCGACGGTGAGCGCGGCGAACGGTTGCTTCCTGCCGTGCCCGAGTTCATTGTGGCGATCGACCCTCTGGGCAAGCGCGCGGTGGTCAACCCTCATGAGTGACGATCGACCTGACGCGAACGACGCCGTCTGCATGACGCCGCCCCGGCTGGTGATTGAGATCATCACGCTGTTTCCCGAGATCTTCACTTCATTTCTCCAGGCCAGCCTGCTGGGAAAGGCGCTGGCAAGCGGCATCATCGCCGTCGAAATGACTAACCCGCGGGACTTCGCGACAGGCCGGCATCGTCAAGTCGACGATTCTCCCTACGGCGGTGGCCCGGGCATGGTATTGCGTCCGAACCCGGTCGCAGCGGCCATCGACGACGTGGAGAACCGGCGTGGGCGAGCCCATCGGCTCCTGCTCTCGCCGTCCGGTCGGTTGTTCGATCAGAGTTGCGCCGCAGATCTGGCGGGTCGCGGGCGCATCATGCTCATCTGTGGTCGCTATGAGGGCATGGACGAACGGATCGGCCAACTCTACGCCGACGAATCGGTGAGCATCGGGGACTATGTGCTGGCGGGCGGCGAGGTGGCGGCCGCTGTGATCATCGAGGCCACCGCACGCCTGGTCCCGGGGGTGCTGGGATGCGGGGAGTCTGTCGTGGAGGAGTCTTTCTCCGCCAGCCGGCTGGAGTTTCCCCAGTGGACCCGGCCGTCTATCTACCGCGGGCTCGGTGTCCCGGAGGTGTTGCTTTCAGGGAACCACGCCGAGGTGGCGCGTTGGCGTCGGCGGGAAGCGTTGCGGCGCACCTTGTCGCGCCGGCCGGATCTGATCGACCGGTGCCCGTTGACCGAAGAGGAAAGGGCCATCCTTGCCGAACTGGACGGGACCAGCTAGACGCGTGGGGAGCGCGGGAGGCGAGGCCGAGCGAAGCGAGCGGGGNNCCGAAGGGCGGAGCGAACCCTTTCAGGGTTCCCATCTAGAAGGTCGCGTGGGGCGCCCGCCGGCTTTGCCGGCGGCGTACCATCGCGGGAGGGCATGGGAACCCTTTCAGGGTTCCCATCTATAGTATTGACTGCGGGCTTCCTTCCGCGTAGTAAATACGCCCCTGCATCGAGCGGACCCATGAGCACTCACCCCCTAATCCAAGCGATCGAGAACGCCTGCCGGCGGGACAACATTCCGGATTTCCGGCCGGGTGACAGTGTCAGGGTGCATACCCTGATCAAGGAAGGCGAGAAGGAGCGCGTCCAGGTGTTCGAGGGCGTGTGCATCGACCGACGTTCCGCCTCGGCCTGCGCATCGTTCACCGTGCGCAAGATTTCCTATGGGGTGGGCGTCGAGCGCATCTTCCCTCTGCATACGACACGCATCGAGAAGATCGAGATTGTGCAGCGTGGGCGCGTACGCCGTGCGCGTCTCAACTACCTGCGGGAGCTGCAGGGACGCGCGGCTCGCATCAAGGGCGAGCGTAGCGTCGTGGACCATGACCAACCTGGCCGCGTAGCCTCCGAAGAGGTCGTCCCTGCCGCGGACGGCACCGCACCAACCACGTGATCTCTCGGTCGGGGCGTGGTCGCGCGGGGAGATGAAGAGCGGGCCCTGGCAGGGCTCAAGCCACGCGAAATGCGTCTTCCACGTGGGTGATTGCGGGCTGGCCTCCATCAGACGCGAAGGTAACCCCCACGACATCGAAACGAAACGCCGTCGCGGTGGGCTGGGCGGCTTCCAGGTACAAGCGGGCCGCGCGCACGACGCGGGCTCGCTTGCGAGCATTCACAGTCTCAAGAGGATGTCCTCGTTCCTCGCCCGTGCGTGAACGGACCTCAACGAAGACAAGGATGCCTCGATCGTCTGCCACCAAGTCCAACTCGCCTTCGGGGCGACGCCAGTTTCGTTCGATGATGCGATAGCCGCGCGCCTCCAGCAGGGCAGAGGCCAAGTCCTCCGCCCTGATCCCAATTGCTGCGCGTCCGGTGGACGGTGGGCCAGACACGATGGGCGCCCGTCCCCGCCGTTCACTATGGCTGGATCAGGCAGCCCGTCTGTCCGCCGTTCAGACTCTTGTTGCAGGTGACTGGGGTCTGCAGGCTGGTGTCCCCGAGGAAGTCCTTGCAAAGGCAGAGCTTCTTGCAGCAAAACGGGCCGACCACGAAGGCCACGCCGCAGGTGTAGCCACTCGAACAGCGCTTGTCCGAGTCGTCGCTGTTGTCCCGTTTTTGTCCGTCGCAATCACTATCTTTTGAGCAGACGGCCGAGCAGTAGGGGCCAGTATCCTGTGGCAAGCCCTTCTTTCCCCCCGGCTGCTGAACAGGCTTCAGGCAGACGCGGCTCGGGCACTCAAGTGCCTGGCTGTTGTAGACGGCCTGCTGTTGACCTGCGTCGGCCAACACTTGACAGGGACGGCCAATCCCGTTGTCCTCGCAGGCCATGCTGCCAAAGGCGGCAAGGGCGAGAAGTGATGCGCCAAGCAAGGATGCGCGAACAAGGGCCAACCGAAAACGGCGAGACGGGGCGCACAGTGTCGGGCTCATCGAAGGACTCCTCCTGTCCGGTTCGGCCGAAGCCGGGGGCAAGCACGGTGAGGTGCCAAAGATGCGCCATCTTAGCCTCGCGAAGGCGCCTGTCAACAGGGAATCGCAGCTCCGCAGAGCGACATTTTGTTCCGCAGATTCGCGTAGTTGAGCGCAGTCCGAGGTGGGATGTTCTCCCTTGACACCTCAGATCCGCGTGCCTAGGATGGCCCGGTTTCCAAGCCCGACACCGACGGTAGGGCCACTAACACGATCGCCACGGTTCGCGCGTTGAAGCCACGCAAACATCTAATCACTAGCTTACGGTCGCGCAACCGGATAGGCGACACCAACCACTTGACTAGTTTCTTCCACCAATTGCCCGCCGAAATCGTCTGAGGTGGGCGTCACTGACGCGAGGTCCATCCATGAGCCGTGAAAAGGGTTGCGCATTGTTCGTGCTTTTCGCCCTCACCCTGGCGGTGACGTCCGATGCCTGGGCACAACGGCGGCGCAAGAGTAAGTCGACCGGCACCACTCCTTCGGGCGAGACTTCGTCGAAGTCCGCGGGAGAGGCGCCAGAGGGAGGTGGCAGCTTCCCCGGGCTTGAGCGAGCCGAGAAGTTCTACCAACGGGGCGACTTCTACATGGCCTCCATCGAGTTCAACAAAGCCATCGAGGGCGAAGCGGGCGCGGACGCGGGNNTCAAGCTGAAGTTCTTTTCGGCGGCGTTGAGCTTCTTTGATCGCATCGTCCAGAAGGGTCCCGCGCATCCCCACTACAATGAGACTCTGCAGTGGCTGGCGTCGCTCACCCATCAGCCAGTGGATGTCGCCGTGGTTCTTGAGAAGATCGGCAAGTACAGCCGGCAGGAACTCGAAGCCCCGCAGCTCGAGGCGGTTCGCGACGAGCTGTACTTCCTGCTCGGCAAGTACAACTACAACAAGGGCAAGTTCCAGGAAGCCGTGTCGCTTTTCAACTTGGTTCCACCCAAGAGCGTCTACTTCCCGCAAGCCAAGCTGTTCGAAGGTGCGACCTATGTGCGGGAGTATTCCGCCCGACCCGCGGTCGAGGCCTTCAAGGCGGTTCTTCGGGCCGCGGAGGAGAGTCAGGATCCGAAGGTCAGGCCCTTCCAGGATCTGGCCAATCTTTCGCTCGCTCGCGTTTTCTACTCCACTGGCCAGTTCGAGATGGCGACCAAGTACTTCGACCGGGTTTCACCCGAGGCGTATGACTGGCCGAACAGTCTGTT
>PMCR01000051.1:0-225 GCA_003155465.1 Myxococcales bacterium
GAACAATCCTGGGGCACTAACGGTCGAGACGTGTGCTCAGGTATTGCGCACGCGTTGAAATACTACAAGGGGAAGCCCGAAGATGTGGTTGCGACGTTGAAGCTGCTTACTCGTCATTCAAATTCCGGTGTTGTTGGGGCTGCCATAACGACAGCTTCTTCGCTGGGAGCGCCTGGCCGCGCAA
Source organism: Myxococcales bacterium (assembly GCA_003155465.1). Next base: position 185 of record PMCR01000051.1, read on the forward strand.
TGGTGATAGAATGCCTCGGTAGTTCTGACGCCAACGTGCGC
>PMCR01000051.1:267-2983 GCA_003155465.1 Myxococcales bacterium
CGCGCGCTGAAACCCTGTGTTGAACTAAGCTGGCGTGGTTGACTAAGACGCAGTGACTTAGCCGCTATGGATTTTGCAGGCCGCCCGGATGAGTAGTCCGTGCGGTCTTTGTGTTTTCGGGCGCGTCGGGAGCCGTGGCGGTGAGTAGGACTGCGGTGCTGCGGCTACGGAACACGGTCCGAGGTGCTGTGCGGTGAACGCTTTTGCGGTCCATGCGCAAAGCCGTGGCTGGGCGGGTGCCTGAAGGTCACGCCAAAGCACGATGCGTGATGGGTCGCGTCGGGTCATTGACCTGGCGGGCCTCGCGCGTTGACCTGCGGCGAACGCTGTAGCGGAGGCTGGAGCTGTATTTCGGCACACATGGGCGTGGCGCAGTTTGGGCAGACGGGCGGCGGCAGCGGCGTGCGCACGGGCTTGACCGTCGGCGGGAGTGGGAGGCGGTGGACGAAGGCCCGTTGCGCCTGGAGCAGGCGCAGGGCCTCGCGTTTGGAACTATGGTGCAAGCCGTAGTGACGCACCTTGTGGAAACCGGACGGAAGCACGTGCTGCAAGAACCGGCGGATGAACTCCAGCGGCTCGAAGCGTGCGGTGCGACGCTGGCCGGTATCGCCGGCGCGATAGCGGAACACGACCACCTGGTCATCCTGTCGCAGGATGGCGGAGTCGGCGAGCGCGACGCGGTGGATGTAGCGCGCCAGGTAGATGAGCGCGTAGTCGCCAGCGCCGACGGGCTTGGCGTGCACGACCCAAGGCGTCTGCCAGACCTTGCCAGGGATGGCGGCCCAGATCGCGGGATGGCGGTGGCGCAAGCCGTCGCGGAGCCGGGCGCGGAAAATGTCGGAGAGGGCTCGCACGGGGACCAGGAACTTCGGGTTGGCCTCGTGCCAGGCACCGTCCGGACCCACGCCGCCGCCGGTAGCCAGGATATGGACATGGGGGTGGTACTCCAGTTGACGCGTCCAAGTGTGCAGGACGGCGGTCAGGCCAGGCACGGCGCCCAGGAAGCGGGGATCGCGGCAGAGCGTCAGCAAGGCGGATGCGGCGGCCTCGAAGAGGATCGGCAGGACTTCGCGCGGATGCGCGCGCACAGGACGACGCAGGCCCTCGGGTACCGTGAAGGTCACCAGGTGGTAGGTGGCGCCGGGCAGCAGCAGACGTTGCTGGCGTTGAAGCCAAAGTTGCGCATCCGCATGGCCGCAGGCGGGGCAATGCCGGTTGCCGCAGGAGCGGTAGGTAAAGACACGTTCCTGACACTGTGGGCACTGCCAGCGCACACTGCCCAGGGCGGGGGTGTGGCAAGCCGCCAGCGCACGCAGGGCGCGGAGTTGATCCGCGCGCATGCGCGTGCCGAAACGGCTGCGGTAACCCTCGCCGTGGGCGCGAAAAATCGCGCCCAGGCGTGACATCAGGCCAGGTCCTGCATCAAGCGGCCGACCTGCTGGGCAGCCGCGCTGGTGGCTTGTTCGGTCAGATGCGTATAGACCGAGGTCACGGCCGGCGAGTTATGTCCCAGCCAAGTCTGGATCTGGCGCAGGTTCACGCCGTCTTCCAGCAGGTGCGTGGCGTACGAATGGCGCAAGCCGTGCACCGAGACGTGCTTGTGCACGCCCGAGACGGCCAGCGCCGCGCGGAAGACCTGTTGCACGGTACCCAGGGGCACCGGACTGGTGGCGGTGGCGCCGTGGATGCCGCCGCGGCCGACGGAGGGAAATAGCCACACCGGGTTGCGGTGCGTGAACCAGCAGGTCTCCAGCAGCGGGAGGACGGGCGGCGGCAGCGAGATATAACGGTCCTTGGCGCCCTTGGCGGCATGCACGTGCAGCACCCCGCGCGCGCGATCCAGGTCCGTCACTTGCACCCGGCAGCCTTCGCCCAGGCGCAGGCCGCAGGCGTAGATCAGCGTCAGGCAGGCCCGGTGCCGCACCTCGGTGATTTGCCGCAGAATGGCGCGAACCTCTGCGCGCGTCAGCACGACCGGCAACTTGTGTTCGCGCTTCGGCCGGGGCACCCCGGTGAGGGTAAAGTCGCGCCGAAGCGTCGACTCGTAGAGGAACTTGATTCCGCACAGCGCGATGGTGATCGTGGGACGTGCCAGTTTGCGCTCGCACTTCAGATGCACGAAGTAGCGGCGGATCTCATCGTTGGTCAGCACTTCCGGGCTGCGCCGGTGATAGCGGGCCAAGCCCTCGACCGCGCGAACATAGGAGGACTGGGTCTTCTCCGTGAAGCCACGCAGGGCCATGTCCTCGATCATCCGCCGGCGGAGCGGCGAGATCGGCCGCCAGATCCGGCCCAGGGTCGTCTCGTAGAGAAACCGGATCCCGGCCGAGGCGTTGGCGCGGAGCGTATCGGAAACCCCTGCCGCCCGGAGGCTGTCGACATAGGCACGCGCCTCGCCGACGCTGATCGTCTCCGGCTTGCGTCCGCCGTAGTGCTTGACCAGCCCCAGAACCCCGCGGACATACAGCGCCTGGGTCGCTGCCGCCAGACCCTTCTCCGTCATCTGTGCGAGCATGCGCGCCCGCAACGCCGACCCCTGTGATGAAACCTGCTGACCGCCTTCCGCCGCTGTGCTACGCTTCGCCTGCATGTGATGCTCCTTCTGGCGGGATCGCCATGCGTGCCCTATTACACGCGTGGTCCCGCCGGAAGGGCATCCTTACGCTAACGCATAAAAAATGGGAGTTTTGCTGCCGGCGCCGCGCCGGCTTAGTTC
>PMCR01000367.1 GCA_003155465.1 Myxococcales bacterium
GGCAAGGGGATCTCGGTGTTCTCGGTTCACGAAAGCGCGGGAGGTATGGATTGCCACGACGGTGCCACCTGCACCTACTACTTCAACATAACAAAACCCGGCACCGACACTGGGCGCGGCGTCGCCGAGTATGTCTCGATGAACGACCTCACTGCCGCAACCTGTTCGAGTAATTCTGGCAATGTCAATTGCGGCACCGGTGGCGCATCTACCGGCAATGCTGGCAGCAACTTCCTCATCTACTGGGATGCCGATGAGGCACGCGAGATCGAGAACGGTACGTCGATCACCAAGTCCGGTGGCGGAACCCTGCTCGACGCCAGTGGCTGCACTTCGAACAACGGGACCAAGAGCACGCCGACCCTCAGCGCGGACCTCCTCGGTGACTGGCGCGAGGAACTGGTCCTGCGGGAAAACAGCAACACGGCCCTGCGTGTGTATACAACGACAGAGGTGACCAAGCGTCGCATCTACACGCTCATGCACGATCCGCAGTACCGGGCGCAGGTTGCGTTTCAGAATGCCAGCTACAACCAGCCGCCCCACACGGGATTCCACATCGGCGCCGGGATGGCGAATCCGCCGGTACCCGACATCTATGTGAAATAGACTCATGGCCCCCGGCACCGGCAGTCGAACTTCCGCCGGTGCCAGGGTGCGTGACCGATCGAGAGTTGCGCTTACGGTTGGGTCGGGATGTAGACCCACTCGGGGCGGCAAGGACCGCCCGTGATTGGGAAGAACACGTCGCGCTGGTCGAACCAGGTGATGCCCGCGGGCCGATAGTAGCCATGCAGATCGTCCTGAAAGAACCACCTGTCGCGGTGGTCTAGCACAATCGTAGAAAAGCGATGGCTCTCGAATGCCTCGTGAAATGCGCGCTGGAGCGTACGCTTGGCATCAAACGGGTCGGCTTCCAGAAGGAGCATGTCGGATATCGCCTGGAAGGCCGCATGCGAGGGCTTGCCAGCCAGCCGCGCAAGATTCGGGTGCTGCGGGACGAAAACCTCGCCTGGGGCTTCCCGCAGGCGTTCGATGAACGCTATTCCGGCCTCGCGATCGCGGGCCCCCGGCAGCATGGCCTGCGGGTCGTACATCAGCGCGGCGAGTTGCACTGTCGTGACGATTCCCCCGACGATCCTGGCCCGTTCCAGCCACGAGGGACCAAGATCCTTGGCGCGCGCCAACCCTGCTGCAAGGACAAGTCCGAAAGCGATGCTGACAGCGACGTGGGCGGGGATCAGATCGTTCAGATAGCTACCGCCGTGAATTCGGATCAAATAGGCCGCAATCACCTGGCACGAGCAGAAGAGCGAGTAGAATAGCCACGGGCCGCGGCGGGTGCCACCCTTGGGGCTGGCGAGCAGAACGATGAAGGCGAGCGTGGGAACCGGAAGCTGGGCGAGGGTTTCGACGCGCCAGAAGTCGAGAACGAGCGACTCCCTGCCGGTGGTCGTGTGCCCGAAAGGCACCATAAGGGCGTAGTACCAGTACCAGCCCCCGGTCCATAGGTTCAGGCAGAGTACGCTGCCGCCGGTGAGCAATGCCGCGGGCAGAGTGAACCAAAGCGAACGCCGAAATCCGCGCAGGGCCCAGGCCCCGAGCGCCAGAGCTGCAAGCGAAGGAAGCGCGGTCTGCTTGGCCAGAAACGCCAAGCAGAAGAGAGTTGCGCCAGCGAGAAGGCCACGCCTTCGTTCGGCAAAACGCACACACCAGGCGGAGCCGAGAAGCAGCGCCATGAACAGAGCATCGGTGCGCGCGAGATCGAACCACTGCCCGTTGAGTACGAAGGTGGCGGCGAAGACGCCCAGTGTGAGCACGGCGGAAATGCGACTCTTCGACTCTCGGAAGACCAGGTGGTAGAGCGTCGCGAAAAGCGCGAGGGTGCAACAAAACGAAACCAGCCGAAGCGTGGAGCAGCCGTTGCCCAGTGCCTTGGCCGCGAGCGCCGATACGTAGTAGTAGAGCGGGTTGTAGAGATACGGGACGAATTCGACCGAGGGACTCGTGTAGATGGGCTTCCCGTCCACGACCCGCTGGACGTGCTCGACGATGCTTCCCTCCATCCACTCGAGATCGAAGGGGTAGCCCATGCGCCGGAGCGCCACATAGAGGAAGCATCCTAGGCTGGTCCCGGCCAGCCCCACTGCCAGCGAGAGCGGCAGCCACGAGCGCCACCTTGGGAAGGCCGCCAGGCTGTTTTCTGCCAGCCGCACTGCCCGCGACAGCGCCAGCCGCGGGTACCAGTTGTTTGTGGCCTTGCGTCGAGGCGATGCCATGTTTCAGTCCCCGCTAGACGCCGCAGACTACCCCGACGCCCGACGGATGGCCAAAGGCAAGTTGTGCGGCCAGCCGGTCGGAACTTCCGCAGCGTCAGCCCGCTCGCCTGTCGCTCCAACCCTCATCGCGCTGGACGGCGGTCAAGACTGGCTCAACCGATCGGCCTCTCGCTGACTCACGGCCGCCTTGGGACCAAGACGGCAGCGCCCGCAGAGAACGTTCGCCGCGTTCAGATGCAATGCTCAAGCGTCAGCGCCACGGTCTTGCCGCTGAACGTGGTCAGAGTGGCCTCGCCACATGTGCTGCTGAAAGTGAGGGTCTCTGTCATGCCTGCTCGCCGGCCGTTCTGCATGGTCGTGGCCACACTTCCCGCGGTTGGAAAACAACAGAGGGCGTCGCCGTAGGTGACGCCGTTGAATACGGCGCTGGCGGTGCGCTGAACAATGTTGTGCTCGACCGTCACGGTGCCATTGACCACCCGGCCGGCACTGGTGGCAGCCAGTGCGAAAGTCCCGGTGAGCGTGTGATCCCACAATGTGGCGGTCCTGCCCGCGGCGGTGGTCACCGCCCCAGTGAGATGGCTGCCGTTGATCACCAGGGTTCCGTCGGCATCGCAGCCACTCGCGCTGCAGGTCACGACAACGCCGTCGTTGTTGGGTGCAGGCGAAACTGCAGGATCGTAGCCGCTCTCGGCCCCGTTCGTGTCATGCGTGATGGAATATGAATTGCCGTCAGGGCCGGTCAGCGTGCGCGTGTTGCCGCTGGGCCCGGTGGTTCGCGCGAGCGAGCAGCCTGCCGCCTGGTGGCCGATGAACGGGTGCTGGACGTCACAACTTGGGCCATAGACCAAGGTGAAGGTCCCGTCCCAGACCGACGAGGCGGTCCTGCCATTCCTCCAGGTCACGCTGCAGCTGACCGGCGTGTACGTGTACGGATCGCTGGCCGGACCGGCGAAGGCCGGGCTCAAGGTTCCGCCGGTACAGGTCCAGGTGGCCGCCCAAGCCACGCCGACCGGATTCAATGCCTCAAGCGCGCGGTCAAATCCAGACTGCTTCGCCCGCAGGCGTGGACCGTTCCAACCCAAGGCCGAGCCGCCAGTATTGTTCAGGGCGCCGCTGACCACGCTGGTCGCGACCTCCGAGCCCTGCCCGTCGGCCACCTCGCCCACGCCGCCCTGGCCCGAATTGTTGGCGCCACAGCCGCCTTGCGCGCAAAGCCCCAGAGTCAGTGCAGCCCAGAACCTGATTGTTCGTTGCATAGAAATTCTCCTTAGTTGCACATTGATGCGACCGGAACGGTGCAGATTCCGGTTGTGTCCGTGCCCGGTTGTGTCCGTGCCCGGTTGTGTCCGTGCCCGTATAGACACAGCGAGCGGGAGAAAGACAAAGCCGCCCCAACTGGGTATTGCAGGGAGCGCCGTCCGCTGCCTGGCCCGTGCGAGTGCCGAGATCCGCAGCGGAGGCTGGACCGCTGGCGGTGAAGCAGTCGCCGTTGACGCATTCAGCGCGCGAGCCGGCACGAACGCGTGGGACGGCATCTTGGTGAAGTCGACCGTATACTTCAGACGAAAGCTCATGATGCTCTCCTGGTAAGCATGGGGCAGTTTTCACTCATTCACGGGTATTGGGCCAGTTCTTCCGCGCCACCGCGCGTCACGGAACTACCATCGAATCTTGGATGACCGCTGAGCGACACTTGTTCTCAAACTTCACGATCATGGGTGGGACTACAGCTCTTCGTCCTAAACCTGATAGCTTGTATTACGCGTCGCCTCTAGAGCACCGAACGGTTTGACGGACCGAGTGAAATTGCGGAGTTGCGAGCAGCCCAAGGCGCGAGGAGGGAGAATACTCGACGTATTTGACCGACGAGCAACGAAGGGATGCGACGCAAATCCGCGATTTCACGACGGGAGGCAAACCGTTCGGTGCTCTAGGATTCACCCACGCAGCGACCGAGTTGGTATGACAAACCTACTTGTACACGTCCTCACCATGTTGCTCCTGGCTGGCCTCCTCTGGCTGCCCGGCTTTGCTATCGAGCGGACGGCCTTTCGCAACATGCAGGGCTTCCCTTTCAGGGGCCTGACCCGCTTGTCCCTCGGAACCGCATTCTGGATGAGCGCGATCTTCCTTCTATGTGCGTTCCAAAGCCTCACACTGCCAGCCGTCGGAGTCCTGATTGCTGTCTCAGCGGCGGGTACAGTTTTCTTTGCCCGTCCACGCGTTCCTCGATCCTTGGGCCGTTGGCGATCCGCCCGGGTTGTCTGGGCGGCTGGCTGCGCCTTGCCAATCGTCCTGGCACTTGCCGTGGCGGCCATCTGCAGCATGGACCCTGTAGTTGAGTGGGATGCCGGTGTCTATCACCTGGCCATTCCGAAGCTGTATATCGCTCATGGGGGATTTCTCGGCATTCCGTTCAATGTCTACTCCAACTGGCCGCTCAATGGCGAAATGGTGTTCACACTGGCGATACTCTTGAAAGACTATGTTCTCGCCAACTCTGTGCAATGCATCTTTGCCGCCTTCTGTGCCTATGCGATCTTCGAGTATGTGCGCGCGGGCCGATCGGCTTGGTGTGGCTTCCTGGCTGTGCTGTTCATGCTGTTCAACCACACATTCATGTGGGAAGCGGACATCGCCTATGTCGAGATTATCCAAGCTTTCTTCACGACAGCGGCGTTCATCTTCATCATGCGGGCCGCTGATGAGCCTGATCGCCGACGCGTGTATCTGCTTCTTTCCGGTATCAATTGCGGGATCATGTCCGGGATGAAAGCAACGGGATTCCTCGGCGTCGCGCCCATGATCGTGTGCTATTTGGTCAGATTGACAGGTGGAAATCGGCTTCGCCGGGGATTTGTCGATCTTGGAACCTGCTTTTTCCCCCCCATCGTGGTCCTGGTATTGCCGTGGATACTCAAGGCCGCGTGGTTCACTGGAAATCCAGTCTATCCCTTTCTCTACGATGTATGGGGAGGTCCCGATTGGAGCCAGACTTGCTGGCGCCAGTTTGCAGACTGGCAATCGTCCATGGGAATGGGACGCACAATCTTGGATTACATCAGACTGCCCTATCGCGTAATCTTGTCTGCCGGACAGGGCTATGCCCACTTTGACGGATCGATCAGCGCGATGTGGATTGCGCTCCTCCCAATCTCAATTGTGGCAGCATTCTGGAACCGCACCGTGCGTGCTTGCCTGGTCGTGTCGGGGGTTTATTTCGTATGCTGGGCGGGTGCGAGCCAGCAAGTGCGGTTTCTTCTTCCCATCATTCCGGCGTTGGCTATCGGTGCCGCTCTTGCTCTGGGAGAACTGGCGGACCGGCTGTTGGCGCGAAGGCTCCACGCTGTGGGCGTGTTCGCGGCCGTCTATTGCGTGACGGCTGGAATCCTGGCCGGCGAGGTGAGTCGGAAGTTCGGAAAGGTCATGGAGATCGTGGGGATGTATCGTGCAAAGGATCGGGAAGCGGTGATGAAATCGGCTGTCCCAGGAGAATTCGCTTTCCTGAATCACGAACTACCCCCGGATGCGAAAGTGCTCTTCCTGAATACGAATTACGGCTTTTACAGCGAGCGGGCCTATGTCGCCGACAGCTTTTTCGAGGCTTCGCAGATATCCGATTGGCTGAGGCCTTGCTCTTCGCCCGGGGAGATTGGAGCGCGGCTGAAGGAGAGACGGATTACCCACATTTTGCATTCGAGAAAGGGCTGGGGCATAGCGTATCCACCGGCGCTTTGGGGATTCCTAGAAGATTCCTCGATGGTGGAATTGCTGGGCCACGCCGAGAACGGCGATGTTTGGCTGTTTGCGCTGAAGTGAGGCTACCGCCCTGGGAGCCGGAGGGGGCCACAGGCGAGCGCCACCGCCTGGCGGAGAGGGCCGACTTTCCCCGGGTGGGCGTCGAGATAGTACTTCGCGAGCGATTCGAGGGTGGATAGAGCATCGTCGCAGCGCATGGTGCCTATGCCAACGGCGGCCTCGCGCAGGACGTCGTCAATGATTCGAAAACGAACTCGCCCGTCCATGGCGAGCTTGCCCATCAGCGCATCGTCGTAGGTGAGCATCTCGACCAGCAGAATATTGCCCACGATGAGTTGATTGAAGTCGGGCGAGCGCTGCTGCAGCGGTGGCTCGTCATGATGGAAGATGAGTCCCACCCCGTGCTCGCGCAGTTCATCACGCGACACGAGCTTTTCGTGGCCGACCTTCCTGCCGCGGGTCGGAAGCGGGCGTTCGGCTATCCAGTATTGGGTCAATCCGTTCGGCTCGACCAGGTACGGAAGGTCGCTATAGTACGCGAAGATGCACATGCCACCGCCGAACGCGGCCCTGATGGGTAGGCCCTCGAAGACCGCATGCGCGGCTTGGGCCTGGGCACGGCGCTCGGCGATGATGGCCTCCGGGTAGCCCAGTCTCTCGTCGGTGATTCCATGCACGAATTCAGGTCGATCCGGGGGGAACAGTGGATAGGGAAGGAAACTGCCAACGGTCAGCGACAGCGCGAGTGCGACGCCAGCTTTCGGAGCGAGAACCGACACAGCAGCATCGAGAAAGACGAACAGGAAAGGCAACGCCGGCACGAGTCGCCGCGCAAACATGTAGTCGCCACCGGAATGCGCCACATAGGCGGTAAAGACAGCGAAGGCCGCCAGCGCCAGCAGCGCATCCCGCCGGGCGCGCAACGCCTGAAACCGCCCTGTCCACCATGCGACCAGGGGCAAGGCCACGAGCGACAGGGACATGGCCCAATGCTTTGCTCCGTAGAGCGCCACGTAGGTCAAGCCCTGCGTGTAGTAGGCGTCCATGGCTGACTTCGCGTAGAAGGCGGTGGGGAGGAGACGCCCGTAGTAGAGCAGCTTGAACGCCAGCAGAGCCGCGCCGAGGAGGAGAACGGGAGTTGCGACCGCCGCGCTCCGGCTGAGAGGATGTCGGCCTCCGGTCCGGGAAGCGCGGGAACGCAGCAGCAGAGGTGCGACCACTCCCACCGCGGCGAACAGAACGCCGTCCGGCCGGGTGAGACAGGCGAGTGCCAGGAGAACCCCGCCCCATGCTGCGCTCCGAAGACGATGGGACGGGGTGGAGAGGCAAGCCATTGCACCGAGCGCCAGCGCGGCAAACACCGTGGTCTCGAGTCCTCCGGTGCCCCAGGCGTGTAGATCGTCCTGGGCCAGCCAAAGGCATGCCCCCATCGGCAGCCAGACCCCGGTCGCCGGTCGCTCCCGATACGACCACCAAGCCAGCGTCGCGCCGACGACGACGTAGGCGATGGCTCCCAGAGCCATCGAGGCAAAGCGCGGTTCCAGTCCCGCCGCCATAGCTCCCGCCACGAGGAGTGTGAACAGGGGATTGGTGATGCCCTCGACCCGTTCGCCCGGATTGAACACCAGACCTTGCCCCTCGACGAGGTGCTTGGCGTATCGGTAGGTGACGAAGGCATCATCGCAGGTCCATGCCAGGCGGATAACCCGCCATACGGCGTAGCCTCCCAGCAAACCCAGGACCACGAGCCCGACGGCGGGCCGGGGGCCGACGCCCTGCCGATTATGATCGAGTCCTGCCATCGTCCGCGATCTGACCGCCGGCCGAGCGTCCTTGCAGGCGTGTCCCGAGCATGCGGCGCAGTTTACCCCATCTGCACCCCGCCGAGGCGTCACTCAGTTCAGCCAGCCCACCGAAGACGGCGAGGGAATCGAACCGGCTTCTGGGTACCGCGATCGGTTGACTCATGACGTGCCCCGCGGGTAGGGTTCGGGCATAGTGGCCCCAAGGTCCGGCGTGCTTTCCATCGCAGATGCGCCAGGGCGCAGGGTTGCTCGGCGGGCGAAGTCCTGTTTCGCTGCGCTCCTAGTCGCTGCCCTGATCAGCGGGAACGCGCTCCGTGCTCAGGCTGAGCCAGCAAACCTGCTCGCCGGCAAGCGTCCTTCACGCAGCGAAGGCGTGACCCACGCGGGTCGTCTCACGGACGGCATTCTCAGCAATGAGGGCGACGAATGGTTGACCGACATGACCGCACGATTGTCCTCACCCTCGTCGTTCGTCGAATACGATCTGGGTGAAACGCAAGCCGTGCGCTGCGCCCTCATTCAGGCAGATAGCAACGAAGTCGGTCTGCTGTCAGGCTCCCTCGACGGTCAAACCTGGCAGCCCCTGTGGCGGGTCGGTGGCGGATGGAGCCCAGGGATGCTTTTGCGTAGCACAAGACTCGAAGCGACCGCACGCTACCTTCGGTTGTCTGTCACCGGGGGCGATGCGTTTCACAGCGTGGGAGAAATCGCGGCCTATTCCGAGTGCCCTGTGCCTTGGCCAGCCGAATTGCGCCGCGAGCACGGTACGCCGGCAGGCGAATCCATCGACACCAACATCTTGCTGTTCGGGCTCCTGGCCGGATTCTTCGTGTTGATGCATCGAGGTCATGGGTGGCGACTGCAGTACATCCTGCTGTTGCCAGCACTGGCAATGGGTTGGAAAGTCGTGGCGGAGCTCATCGAACTCTTTGATTTCAATCGAGAGCCACCCCTGCGCGCCATGGTAGCGGCGCTGGCAGCAGTCGTATTGGTGAAGGAAACCTTCCTGTCCAGGCGCTGGCCGGCCCGCCGCGTGGTGACCCTGGCAACGCTCTCCCTGTGTGCGGCGACGGCTTTTGGCACCTACTACCACTTTGGGATGTTTCAATTCGTCGACCACGCGAAGGGCCGGCGCACTTTCGTCCACACTTTCGACATGCGGCACTATTTCCCAGTTGCCAAGTACTTCCGCGAACTGCGCTACGATGGCCTATACCTGGCCAGCCTGGCTGCGTACATGGACAACACGCCAGACTTCACGGCAGCCGACCTTGGTCAAGTGCGGGTGCGCGACCTGCGCACCAGCGAGATACGTTCTGCCCGTGAACTCGCCAGCGAGCTACCCCAGATCCGCACTCGCTTCACCGCCGAACGCTGGGACCAGTTCAAGCGCGACATGAAGTACTTCTCCGACGCCATGGGCAAGGACGACTATCTGGGCAGCTTGGCAGACCATGGTGGCAATGCGACGCCGGCGTGGATCTTGTCCGCCTACCTGCTCTTCAGGAACGCGCCCGCCAGCGAACTAACCCTCACCCTGGCTGGGCTCATCGATCCAGTACTGGTCTTGTTTTTCTTTCTGATGCTCGCGCGCACCTTCGGGACGCGCGTGATGCTCTACGCGATGGTGATCTGGGGGGCGACCGACTTCTATACCTTCACGACGAACTTCGTGGGCTCGACCCTGCGCCAGGATTGGCTGGTCGCGCTCGGATTGGGCGTCTGCGCGATCAAGCGCAAACGACCCTGCGTGGGCGGCGCACTGGTCGCGTACAGCGGCCTCATTCGTGCGTTTCCGGCCATGTCGGTTCTCTTCTTCCTTGTGCCGATGGCATGGTTCGTTTTCGATCATCTACTGTGGAAAAGGCGGCTGCCATCGATGGCCGATTGGCGGGCCTGCCAGCGGCCTGCCCTGCGCGCGTGTTTTGGTGCCGCGGCTTGTGTGGTCACGCTGGTTGTCTTGACCTCGGTGATGTTCGGTTTTGCCGGCTCGTGGATGGCCTGGCAACGAAAGATCGGGCACCACGCCACCGACCCCAGCACCAACAACGTTGGTTTTCGGAATGTACTGGCCTTTGATTCTGACTTCTCGGCCGAGCGTCTGATCACCAACCATCATCCGGCGCCTGATGAGGAATGGGTGCGGACACAACGCTCAACCTTTGCGACCCGCCAGGTTCTGTTCTACGGTACCCTGCTGGTCGTAGCCGCACTCGCCGCCCTCGCATGCCGTGGTCGTAGCCTGGAACAGGCGGCACTCATTGGACTCCTGCTCGTTCCGTTCACCTTCTACCCATCCAACTACTATTGCCATTTCGTGTTCTTGTTGCCCATGGCCGTGGCCAACCCGCTCGGCGACCGTGACCGTGCTTTCGCATGGGTGTTCATCGTGCTTGCCGCCCTGTGCGTGGGTCAGGTCTTTACGCTCGGCGAGCGTTGGGTCGATCTTCGCTACACGTATCAGAGCTTCCTCCTGCTCATAGGCTTCGTCGCGATCATGGTGGGACTTGCCTGGCAGTCGCTGGCCGTGGCGCCCTTCAGCCTCGACGACGGCAGGGCCAGTTAGACCAGGTTGAATTCCGACCCAATGACCATCGACGGCCAGCCCGTTCCGGTGCCTGGCGACGCATGGGGATATTCATGTGTGGTGGATCTAGGCTCGGCAAGTGCGGAGGGAGCGCAAATTCGTTAGACCCGAATTCCGCCCGGAAACGCACCTAAAACAACAAGCTGCCTTGTATGCTCTGGTTGGCACCTATTCTTGCTTCGGCATTCTGCGCCATCGGCGTGGGAATGCTGTTGTCGGCGTGCAATACATCTGGTGCCGGAAAGGGCACGCCAGGGACGGGCGGTAGCACCTAAGCAGATGGACGACAACTTGGAGAACAGAACCTACGACTTGCCGCTGGCAACGGGCCTGCTGCGCGCGACAGTTCGGCCATCGCACCTCGCAGCGGGGCTGCTTGCGGCCATCTTGGTGGCGCCCCGTGGGGCCTGGGCCGCCGATGGCGGAGCGCCTTCAACCCCCGCGGACACCCAGGCGACGTACTACGTTTCGCCCCAAGGGAACGACTGCAACCCGGGCTCTCTGGAGGCGCCCTTTCGAACGCTTTCCAGGGCCCGTGATGTCGTGCGGACAGTGAACAGCGCAATGACCGGCGACATTGTCGTTCGTTTGCGTGGTGGTACCTATCCCCTGACCAATACGCTTTCCTTTGCCGCCGCCGACTCAGGAACGGGCGGTTTCTACGTCAAGTACCTCGCCTACACCGGCGAGACGCCCTTGTTGACGGGCGGCCAACCCATCGGCGGATGGAGCCTTTCTGATTCGACTAAGAACATATGGCAGGCCACCGGCGTGACGTCGCGGTTCCGCCAGCTCTACGTGAACGGCAGCAAGGCGATCCGGGCACGCACCCCCAATCTGGGCACGGGAGGTGCGGCCAACTTCAATCGCGTCACGGGGGCCGACCAGACCGTGCCCAATGTGCAGGTCGCCAGCTCGCAGGTTTCGAACTGGAACAATCTGCCCAAGGTGGAGATGCATCTGATGATCAATTGGGGCGACGCCATCCTGCGTCTGGCCTCGTATTCCACGACAGGCGCCACCGCGTTCCTGAAATTCCAGAGTCCGGAAACCGGCATCTTGTCGCAAAGACCCTTTCCCATCCTCGCATCCGTGAAGCAGGCCTACTATTTCGAGAACGCGTTGGAATTCCTCGACGTCCCGGGCGAGTGGTACTTGGACGAGACCACGAACACCCTCTACTACGAACCCAGGGCAGGCGAAGACATGGCCACCGCCACGGTCGTGGCACCGATGCTTGAGGCCCTGGTCAGCGTCATGGGCGCGAGCGCCGATACCAGTCCCGCGCACCACATCTGGTTTCAGGGCCTGGCCTTCGCCCATTCCACGTATTTGCGGCCGAGCAGCTTCGGATTCTTGGACGGGCAGGCGGGACAGTACAACGTCTCGGCGACCGCACAGAACCAACAGTACGTGGGAAGACCGACCGCGGGCGTCCTGGTCGCGAACGCCAACAACATATGGTTCGAGCGGAACATTTTCACCCAGATGGCCGCTACCGGTCTTGACTTCAACTACGGCACCCATGACGACACCATCGTGGGGAATGTGTTCACGGACATTGGCGGTGCCGGAGTCTCGGTCGGCAAGTTTGTTCAGGACGAGGCCACCGAGTTTCACATCCCCTACAACCCGACCAAGCCGAGCGAGATCTGCACGAACGACACCATCAAGGACAACTACATCACGAACGTAACGACTGAAATCCAAGGCGCTTGCGGCATTGCGTGCGGATACCCGCGGTCCATCGACATCGAGCACAACGAAGTCTCGGACGTGAACTACACCGGGATTTCGGTGGGTTTCGGCTGGACATCAGGGGCCAATGCGATGAGCGCCAACCGGATCAACTACAACAACATCCACAACGTCGTGAAGATTCTGGCTGATGGCGGGGGCATTTACACCCTGTCCAACCAGGGTTCAGGTTCCCAGATGGAGTACAACTACATCCATGATTTCCAGAAGTCACAGTGGGCTGACTACGGCGATCACGGCCTGTACTTGGACGAGCAGACCAGTGGATATTCAGTCAGTCACAATGTGCTGGTCAATTGCCCCGCCATCAGCACCAACCACCCCGGGGCCAACACCATGTCCGACAACGCGGGAACGCTCGCATCCACCATCAGCGGCGCCGGCATAGAGCCCGCGTATGGTGATATCAAGAAGAACCTGACGATTCCGGTTCCGACCTTCGCCGGCGCCGGCTCGGGTGGTGGCGGGGCGTGCACGAACACCGGTGGCGCTGGAGGTACCGGAGGCGCGACCGGCTCCGGCGGCGCCACTGGAGCGGGCGGATCGCGGAACCCGGGGGGAACTACCGGCACGGGCGGCGCAACCAACAGGGGAGGCGCGACCGGCACAGGCGGGGCTTCCAGGGCAGGTGGTTCCACCAGCGCGGGTGGTTCCCCAAGCACAGGCGGGACCATGAGCGCGGGCAGCGCCACGAACGACGGCGGGGCGATGAGCACGGGCGGTTCGACTGGCTTGGCCGGCGCCATCGCGGCTGGCGGCACGCCGAGCACAGGTGGCGCAGCCGCGACCGGCGGCTTGACGAGCACCGGGGGCGCATCTGTGACTGGTGGTTTTGCGAGCGGTGGCGCTTCTTCGGCTCCGGGAGGAACGGCTGGGGCCACAATATCGTCCGCCAGCCAGACGAACCCGACGGGAAGCGGTTGCAATTGCAGGCTCGTCGGAAATGTCGCGAACCGGAGTTCTCAAGATGGCCTTGGGCACTTCTGCTTCCTTATGCTCGGCCTCGCGTCGCTTGGACTGCTTTCGCTTCGCCGTGTCTCAGCAGCCGCGTGGTTGACAGACCCGCTGCGGATGAAGCACGCACAGAGGCATGCAAAGCACTCTGCACCTGATCGGCTGTGCCTTGCGGGTCGCGGCGCTTGCGACCTTGGTGAGCGGCCTGGCCGGATGCGGTGACGACGACGGACACCAAGACACGGGGTATGGCGCGGGACAACCCCCACTCAAATTCCGCGACGATTTCGCAGGATCCATGGCAGCCGTGTCATGGTGCCGTCGCGCCACTTGACCAAATGTCCGCGACTGTCCCGCGATCAGGGTGCGGCACAGAAGTTGCTACTGCGAGGTACTCGCAATGACCAAATCACATGGACTCGTGTGCGGAGTGCTGGTGGCCACCCTTTGCGGCTGTTCCTCCGGTGGCAACAGCCCCTCGATGGGCGGTGGAAGCGACTACCCAGGGTCGGGTGGTAGCAACGGTATGGGAACCAGGCCCTCGGCGGCCGGGGGGAACATGGCTGCCGTGGGAGCCGGGCCAGGCGGCGCCACCGCTCTGGCCCCCGAGAACGAGCAGTCGCTCACCTTCTTGGCGCCCCAGCCGGGCAAACGCTACGTGTACGTGGCCAACCCGACGCGCGACTCGGTGGCGGTTATTGACTCCGTGTCGCTGGCCATTGCCGAGGTCACGCCGGGCGACACGCCGACCTATGTGGCCACGATCCCCGGAGAGGACGTGGCCCTGGTCATCAACACGGGATCAAGCACGCTTTCGGTTTTGCGAACCACGGATGCCGGAACCACGGTCTCGTCGCCTCTGCCCATCATCAAGGGAGCCAATGCCATCGCCATCGCGCCCGGCGGCGCCCATGCCGTGGTCTGGTTCGATGTGGCACAACCGAACGCCAGAATCCTTTCGGGCAGTTTCCAGAACGTCTCACTCGTCACCCTGTCGACGGCCAGCGACAGGGCCTTCACCGTCACCGTCGGGTTCAAGCCAAGCGCTGTAGTCTTTTCCGACGATGGCACGGCGGCCTTCGTGATCACGAGCGACGGTATCTCTGAACTGCGCTTCGCCAGCCTGCAAACCTCCGCGATCGCCCCGCTCGTGCGCATTGAAAGCTCGGCCGCCCCGGGGTCCGACGCCGGCAGCGCAAGTCCAGACGTGGGAGTCCTTCCTGATGTCGGCGCGCCCAGTCTGGATGGAGGGGCTGAGGCCGGCTCGTCCGGCGAGGATGGCGGGAGCGCCGGCGAGGTCGGCACTGCTCCGGCGCCGCCCGATGCGACGCCGGCCCCACCCGACACCGCGCCCGCGATCACCGGAACCGGACTCCCAGTCGACGTGTCGGTAACCCGCGATGGCCGCTGGGCCATCGCTCGGCGGGATGGCAGGAATGAACTCTTGCTGGTGGACCTTATGGGCAGCACCGTGCAATCCCTGCAACTGTCCAGCCAGGTCACGGATCTGGACATGTCCGACACGACAGACACGGCCGGTGGAGATATTCACGCTTTCGCCGTTCTGCGCGACGAGAGCAAGCTGGTGCGCATCGCCATTCCGGATGGCTTCACCGGAGCGTCCCCACCCGATATTTGGCCGGTCACCGGTGAGACGGTGGGCCAGGTAAGCATCAGCGCCCATGGAAAGTACGCCATTCTCTACACCACGGCCCTGCCCATCGAACGCCTGGTCGTGTCGCCGCTGCTGCCCAGCGGGACGTTCGCGCCCAAAGGCGTGGTTCTGCAAAAAGGGATTCGCGCGGTTGCCATCGCCCCGGACGAGAAGACTGCGTTCGTCCTGCACACGAAGGTCTCGGGCAACCCATCGGATCCTGGTATCACCGTGGACGAGGCGATCGACCGTCAGTACGGCTACAGTGCGGTTAGTTTGGAGGGCCGATTCGCCACGCTGCAAACCACCAGCGCCAATCCCGACCCCTTCGCCATCACCCCCGATTCATCGAGTGTGTTCGTGCTTTTGCGCGACGACTCGGCCAACTTGCGCATGGCCGAGCAGATGTCCCTCACCACCTTCCAGGTAAAGGACTTTCAATTGGGTAGCCCGCCCAACGCCATTGGAGCTCTGGGTGGAATCAACCACAAGGTATTTGTCAACCAGGTGCACAGTGAAGGCCGTATCAGCTTCATCGACTGGGATTGGGACAAGGGCACTGTAGAGTCGGTGACCGGCTTTGCGCTCAACGGAAGGATCCGGCAATGAAACGCGCATACCTTGTTCCTCTCCTGCTGGTTCTGCCGCTCGGCTGTCACGACGATTCCCGAAACGTCGGCGCCTCTTCCCGCAGGGTCTTGCCCATCGTGGCTCTCGACGACAGCGTGGCCTATGTGGACAGTACTTCGGGGCTGGCTTTCCTGCTCAACCCGGCGGACCCGGCTTTGAAACCGCGCCTTCTGCCCACGGGCAAGTCGCCCGTTGCAGCCGAGAAGCGCAAGGGCGCAAACAACCAACTTCTCGTGCTCACCCACGGCGACCAGGGCAGCGTCAGCGTCGAAGCCGAGCCAGCCAAGCTGGTCTTGATCGATCCCGCGTCGGATGCCGACCCGGTCAACTACGACCTGCCCGGCCGCTACGACCGGCTGGCCCAATCCGATGATGGGGCCTTTGCCATCCTTCACTATGGTTCCGCGTCGTCTGGGGCCAGCGGCTCCATGCTCTACAACCCCAACGACTTGACGGTGGTGACGTTCGGAAACAACACTCTCAAGAGCCGTCCCATCCGCAGCCTGGGCAGCGTGCCCACCGGTGTGAGTTTCTCGCCCCCGGGCTCGACCCTGTTCGGCCAGCCGCGCAACCTGGCGGTGGTCTTGGCGGCAAACTACGTGACGCTTCTCGATCTCGATCAGGACAATCGCACCGAGATCACGGTCCCCCTGGTTCCCGATGGCAAGCGAACGGTCACGCCGGTCCAGGTTCTTTTCGACATGGCCCGGCCCGCTATCTACATCCGCGCCGACGGTTCGAACGACATCTTCCAGATCAGCCTCGACCAGGTCGCGCCGGTGAACCAGGGCAACGATTTTCGCGTCTCGCTCTCGCTCATCGGGTCGGGCAGCGCGCTTTCGGACATTGCCCTGTTTGGCACGGGCGACAGCGCGCGCCTCCTGGTCACAGCACCCGACACCCGGCAAATCGCGGTTCTTGATCCCACGACCGGCAGTGCCACGTCCATTCCCACGGGGACCCAGGTCAACCGGATTCTCCTTTTCCAGGGGCCCAGCCCAAGGTCGGTGGAGACCCAGGATCGAGCGCTGCTCGTGGGACTCGGAACCGGCGAGACGTCCCTGGTGTTCGCTGACCTGAAGGACATCGAGACCGCGCAAGGATTGGCTCTTGAGAGCTGGTCCATAACCGCTCCCGTTGTCGACATCACGCCTCTTCCCGGAAACATCGCCCTTCTCAGCCAGGGTGCCTATGGCAACGCGGCCCTTTCCATCGTCAACCTGGGCGATCGCACCATCGAGCCTGTCGGGTCGAGCGGCGCCCTCAGCAACGTCACCATCGAAACCGCCGCGCCCAGCCGCTTGTGGGGAACGGATCGCTCGAACCGGCTCGAGTACCTTGATCTCATCGATCACGGTCAGGGGCGGCTCTTCGCGGGCGAGGTCATTGTCGACCGAACCATCACGAGCATTTCACCGCTGGCCAGGCAGAGCACCGATGGGAGGCGCTATCTCGTGCTCGAAATGGACGATCCGATGAACGTCGGATACGTAACGCTGCTCGACGCAGGCCAGCCCGATCGCAAGGGGGCGCGCTCGGCTCACGGTTTCCTTCTCACTGACTATCTCGAACGAGGCCAGCCATGACGACGATCCGCCGCGCTTTCCTGATGCTTTCGACAGCCGCGCTCTTGCCGGCTCTCCCGGCGACTGCCGATGGCCCCACTCCGCCTGCCACCCAGGCGGCCATCCCCGAGGCGAGCGAACCCACGCTCCCCACCACGGCGTGGGAGCCGCTTCGTTTCGCGCTGGCCGCCGAGTTCCAGACCGGCTGGATGCTGCAGGACGATGCCAGGCGGCTATGGGGCAAGCGGAGCGTAGGCGGCGTAGGGCTGTCCTTCTCCTACGACGCGATCAGGCTGGGTGGCAGGATGGCCCTCGGCCTCGATCTCTCTTGGCTTGCCACCAAGACATCGACCACCATGGACTCGGCCGCAACCGGCTTCAACCTGCCCCAGAAGTCGAGCACGCAGGTCTTCAACCTTGGTCTGTCTCTGCGCTACAACGTGTTTCGCTGGCTCTCTCCCTATGCGCGGGTTGCCGGGGGGACGGGATGGGCGGCGCTCACCCTGGGCTCAGCCGGCTTCGATCTGCGCGACCGCGCGGTCATCTACCAGGGTTCGGCTGGCGCTGGCTTGCTGGTGCGCTCGGCTGGCGTGCGTGTAGGCCGCACGCGGAAATCGCCCACGCTGGCCTTCGTCGGTCGCGTGGAGGGCGGCTACACCATGGGCAACGCCACAAGCTTCTCCCTCAAGTCGTCGGTTGATGGATCCAACAAGGATCCGATCCCTGTCGCGCCCGTGTCCATCGGAGAAGTCACCCGGCGCTTCCCCTACCTGCGTATCTCCATCGGCGTCGGTTTCTGATCGTAGACAATCCGGGCTAGCCCACGCCGAGTCGGCGCAGCAGCTTGATGATCTGGTTCACCGAATCGAATGCCTCCGCGCTCGCCTCGGCATCGTGGATACGCAGCCGGTAGGTTTGATCAAGGAAGACCTTCAGCGAGACCATCGACAGTGAATCGATGAGGCCCGAAGAAAGCAGCGGCGAATCCGGGCCGATGGGCGTGCCTTGCAGGGAATCAGCGTATTCGCGGCTGATGTAGTCCAATATGGTCTGCGCAAGCTGTTCATCATCGGGCATGGCTGCTATCGGCCTTTCTAGTCATCAAGCGACGACAGGTCACCCACCGGCTGCCCCCACGCAAGCGCCCGGAGAATCCGGCGCACGATCTTGCCACTGCGAGTCTTGGGAAGCTTCTCCACGAATTCGATCTCATGCGGCATGGCCAAGGGCGAAAGCTGCTTGCGCACGAAATTCATGATGGCCAGCTTCAGCTCGTCGCTGCCCTCGTGGCCGGGACGCAGCACGATGACCGCCTTGACCACCTCACCGTAGGTCGGGTCGGGCTTGCTCACCGCCGCTGATTCGGCGATGGCCGGGTGTTTGAGCAAGGCGCTCTCGATCTCGAACGGCCCCACCAGGTGGCCGGCCGTGTTGATGACGTCGTCATCACGGCCCACGAACCAGAAGCAGCCATCCTGATCCACGCTGCCGCGATCACCGGTCAGGTAGAAGCCGCGCACGAACTTGCCCCGGTAGGTTTCCTCGGCCTGGAAATAGCCGCGGAACATGGACGGCCAGGGGGGGCGAAACGCGATCAGGCCCACCGCGCCCGGTACCGTGATGAGCTGGTGGGTCTGGGGATCTAGGATGGCCGCATGGATGCCCGGCACCGGCCGGCCCATCGAGCCGGGTTTGATCGGCCGCCCTGCCAGGTTGGCGATCATGATGGCGCCCGTCTCGGTCTGCCAATACGTGTCGTGGAACGGCCGACCGAGCACACGCTCGGCCCACAGCACGGCGGACGGATTGAGCGGCTCACCCACGCTGGCCAGGTGGCGCAGGCTGGAAAGATCCAGCGCAGCGGGCAGATCGTCGCCGGCCTTCATCAGCATGCGGATGGCGGTCGGCGCCGTGTAGAAAACCGTCACGCGATGCCGCGCGATGAACTCGTACCAGCGTTGGGCGGAAAAGCCGCCCTCGAACACGGCCTGGGTCGCGCCCACCGCCCAGGGGCCGATGATGCCGTAGGAAGTTCCCGTGACCCAGCCCGGATCAGCGGTGCACCAGTATACGTCGTCGGGTCGCAGATCCAGAGCATTGCAGGTCGTGGCGTAAATGGACAGCACCGCGCCGTGCACATGCTCGGCCCCCTTGGGCCGACCCGTGGTTCCCGAGGTGTAGTGCAGAAGCGAGGGCGTCTCCTCGCTGGCGGAAAATGCCGCGAAGCTTTCAACCGGCGCCGCCTCGGCCGCGAAAGCCACCTCGGCCTCGCCCAGCGACGGAGGCGCGCCGGTCTTCAGGTCGGTGAGGATCACCCAGTCGAGCGCAGGCAGGCGGCCGCGGATGCTGCGCACCTTGGCCACATGCCGACCGGTGGTGACGATGGCGCGCGTGCCCGCATCCGCCAGCCGCATTTCAAGAGCGTCAGCCATGAACTGGGAAAACAGCGGCTGCGCCACCGCCCCCAGCTTGAGCACGCCGAGAAACGCAAAGTAGAGATTCGGAACGCGATCGAGAAACAGACATACCCGATCGCCCGGGCCGATGCCCAACGCGGCCAGCCGCTGCGCCCAGGCGTTGCTGTACCGGCGCAGATCGTCGAAGGTGAAATCCCGGCGCAGGCCCGCGTGGTTTTCCCACTTCAAGGCCAGGCGCGCCCCGTGCCCGCGCTCACAGTGCCGATCAGCCAGCAATGCACCCAGGTTGAACGGCTGTCCCGGCTGCAAGCCCAAAGCCGCACGCACCTGCGCGAGGTCGAGCGACTGCCCACCCACGTTTTCGGGTGGCGGCACGGACACAGGAGAAACGAGACTGTCGCTCATGGCATGTGCGACCAGCGTACCATGCAGACTCCGCCGCAGCCGACTTCGCCTCAGCAGCCCACGACGCCGTGTCGGCGACAGTGGCTCGCCACGGCGCCATTTCACTCGATCCGTCAAACCGTCCGGCGCTTCGACGGTTGTGCTGTCACGCGATCCTCTCATCGACTACTATCAAGCGTCTACCTCGGAGGTCTCATGCGTTTCGTCCTGTTCGCGATTGGACTGGGCACCGGACTTATACTGACTTCTTGCACGCGGAGTCTTTTGGACTATTCGCCTCCAGGCGGATGCCTGGACGGGCAGGAACTTTGCGGCTCCACCTGCGTCCCCACGGGCACTTGTCAACCGACGGCTACGGCCGGGACGGGAGGCAGTGGTGGCAAGGGGGCCACGGGGGGCAGCGCGGCTGTGACGGCCACGGGTGGAGCCCAGACTGCGACAAGCGCACCTACCAAGGGGGCTTCCCCGAGATGTGCCGACGTCTCCTCGACCCAGGCCTACCTCACAACGGACTTTGGCGTCACCATGGTCAGGGTGGACGGGGTGGACAAGCAGTACTTAATGCAGGCTAACTGGTGGGGTTGGTACGACCAGGAGACGGAAAACGTGGATGGGCTGTCGTTCTCCGTGGCGAACCCCACCGGCGCCACCTCGTACGGCGACGCCCCGATGGGCTACCCGTCTTTCTTCATCGGTTCTTATGCCGGTCATTCCCCCACAGGCAGCAACCTGCCGAAGCAGGTCTCGGCTTTGACCAACGTCTATACGGTCTTTTCCACCAACGCGAGCAGCAAGGGATACAGCAACTACAACGCCGCCTACGACGTTTGGCTTACCGAGACCGGCACCCCGCTTCCCTCCTACCAATACGACCCGGGAGCGGGCGGGGCCTACCTCATGGTATGGCTTTTCATGCCAAGTGATCGTCAGCCTCGCGGATGGAATACGCATCCCGGTCAAGCGGTCGCTGGCCTTCCGGGAACTTGGGACGTCTGGATCGACCCCAGCAATCCGCCCTGCATCTCCTACGTGAGCACCACGCCCCTGGACAAGCTCGACTACGATCTGAATGACTTCATCCAGGACGCGGTCGCCAAAAACTACGGCATCACCAGCAGCATGTACCTGAGCATCATCTTCGCCGGCTTCGAGATCTGGGGCGGAGCCGATGGCCTGCAGGCAAAGGCATTTTGCGCCAACGTCCTCTAGTACCATGTGGTTTTTCAAGAAGAGTCCCCCGCCCGCTGGCGCGACGGCGGCGCCCGCCCTGGCCGTGGCAGCGCCGGCTTCCGCTTCCATCATCGAAGCGCTGCGAGCGACCGTGGCACGTATCTCGCGCGATCACCTGGCGCCCGAGAGCATCGACATTCGTGCCCATCTCCTGGATAGTGGCTACATCGACTCGCTGAGTTCCACCGAGCTTCTGGCCGACATCGAACGCCGCTTCGGGGTTCGCATCGAAGAAATACAGATCGTCGGCAAGCTCTGCACCATCGCTGCACTGGCGCGCGAAATCGAAGATCACGCGGTTGGGTCCACCCCATGAGTTCCTGGCGCGAATTTCGCCTGCACCTGGGTATGCCGCACCTTGTGCCGGGGCGACTGGCAGAGGAGCCGTTGCTCAAGCAACTGGGCGCCTTCCAATGGCAGGCGGTGGCAGATTTGGCCGGCCAGCCCGAGAACGCCGTGGTCACCGAGGCCGGCGAGCGGCTGCACTTCTCCATGATCAGCCTGGAACTGGGCCTGCCCACCGACCGGGGCTGGGAGGAATTCGACGAGGGCTGTGAACTCCACTTTCGTCACCAGGCAGGGGTGTTCGGCCACAAGCTGGTGGAGGGGCTGTTCCTGTTCGACAAGGAGCCAATCCTGGAGGCCGAGCTGCAAGCCGCGCACGATCGCGATGCTCTGGCGCAGGGGCACAGGCCATGGGCCTACCTGACGCATGGATTCGTCACGCAGACGCCGGGCACTTGGGCCAAGCTCGAAACTCCCAAGGCCTTTGGGGAACGGCCGCTGCCAGAGCTTGCCGCCATGCCGGCTGGCATTGCGGAACACATGAGCGTGGAGCGCACCGGCACGATCGAGGGATTCCCGGCCTGGGCGCAGGCGGTGCGGTTGCCGGGCGTCGACGATTCCCGGCCCGCTCAGTTTGGGTATGAGGTCCAGCCGGAGGTCGATCTGAATGCGCTGGGCGTAATCTACTGCGCCCGCTTCCCCGCCATCATGGCCTCGGGCGAGCGGCGCCTTCTGCGCGAGGGACTACCCACGCCGCTGTCGGCGCCGATTGTCGCGTGCCTGTCCACCCTGCACCGGCGGGTGTACTACTTCGCCAGCGCTTCGCGGGAAGAGAGGCTGCAGATTCGCGTGCAGGCGCGCTTCTGTCCGCCGCAGTCGGCGGCGCCGTCGCGCATCCGCAGCATGGGTCGGTTTCTCTTCAGGACCGATCTGCACCGAGCCTCGGACGGGGTGTTGATGGCCTGCGCGCTGACCGAAAAGGCTCTGCGCGTGCCTGGGCAGAGCAAGCCGATCCTGACCGAGTCGGAACGCCTGCTCGCCCGCATCCAGCGCAGCGGTTGAATCGGCATGGTCTTCACTTCGAATGTCTTCATCTTCTATTTCCTGCCGCTGGTCCTGCTTCTCTATTACGTCCTGCCGTTTCGCTCTCGAAATGCCCTGCTGACCCTGGCGGCGTACGTCTTCTACGGCTGGCACAAACCGTGGTTCGTGCTGCTGATGATGTACTCGACGGTGTGCGACTACTACGCGGCACGCATCATCGCGGCGCCCGGCTCTTCGCCGCGATTGCGCAAGGGCACGCTGGCGGTGGCCATCATCAACAACCTGCTGCTGCTTGCCTATTTCAAGTACGGGGTCTTCGCGCAGGAAAATGCCAACGCGCTCTTGCAGGTCCTGGGACAGCAGGGCTTCCGCATCATGCAAATCACCCTGCCCATCGGGATTTCTTTCTACACGTTCCAGACCATCAGCTACACAGTGGACGTGTACCGGGGAACGGCGCCGCCCGCGCGCCGCCTGAGCGACTTCACCTGCTTCGTGGCCTTGTTCCCGCATCTGATCGCCGGGCCCATCGTCCGTTACAACACCATTGCCGCCCAGTTCGGCCACCGCGAGCATAGCTTTGTTCGGTTCGCCTCGGGCATCGCCATCTTCATTCTGGGCTTTGCCAAGAAGATCCTGCTGGCCAATTCCTTGGGCCGCATTGCCGATGCGGTATTTGCCGCCGACTCTCCCGACGCGGTGACCGCGTGGTGGGGCCTGCTGGCCTATGCCGGCCAGATTTACTTCGATTTCTCCGGCTACTCGGACATCGCGGTGGGCCTGGGCCGCATGTTCGGCTTCGAGATCCCGCGCAATTTCAATTCGCCATACCTGTCCCGCAGCCTCACCGAATTCTGGCAGCGCTGGCACATGTCGCTGTCCAGCTTTCTGCGCGACTACCTCTACTACCCCCTGGGCGGCAACCGCTTCGGCGCGCGCCGGTCAATGCTGAACCTGTGGCTGGTCATGCTGATCGGCGGCCTGTGGCACGGGGCCCAGTGGAAATTCGTGTTGTGGGGCGCCTATCACGGGCTGTGGCTGGCGCTGGAGCGAGGCAGCGCGCGGCGTGCGGGTCTGTGGTCATTCCTGCCCCGGCCCCTGCAGATCCTGGTCACCTTCGTTCTGGTGCTGGTGGCGTGGGTGCCGTTCCGGGCCGACAACTGGGCGGCATCGGTCGCCTTCCTGCGCGCGCTGTTCGGATTCGGGTCGGCCTTGCCCCACAGCCAATTGGTGCGCGGCGAAGTCTTCTCTCTGCATCACGTGATAATGATGGGCATCTGCATCTTCGTGGCCACGCGCAAGACCCAGGCCTGGGATCTGGCCCGCACCGTGACCTGGGCCAAGGTGGGCTGGCTGATTCCGCTGTTCGCGCTGGGCCTGGCGGCAATGTTCACCCAAAGCTTCAACCCCTTCTTGTACTTCCAGTTCTGACCATGTCGCGCACTACCTGCAAGACTCTCGTGATCGCCTTCCTCGGGATGATCTTTGCGGTCCCCGTGCTTGAGGCCGTCTGGGAAAAGGCGGTCGGACACGAAACCCCGCGCGTGCTGTCTTTGTTCAAGAAGGTTCCCACCGGGGAGAATCTGCGCAGCTTTGAAAGAGATCTGGAGGAATCGTCGCTGGTTGCCGAGGCGATGCGGCCGATCTTCCGCCAGGCGCGCTGGCTGTTGCTGCGCGATCTGGGGGACAAGGCAGTGCCCGGGGCGGACGGCTGGGCCTACTATCATCCTGACATCCGCTACCTGGGCGAGGCGTATTTCCGGGCGCGCAAGCCCGAGGCCCCCACCGATGATCCCGCCGTCGTCATCGCCGACTTCGCCGAGCAGCTCGGCCGTCGCGGTATTCATTTGTTGATCGTGCCTGTGCCATCCAAGCCCGCTATCGCACCCGAGCATCTGCGCCAAGGCCTTGCGCCCAGCCTGGAGCTGGCCGCCCACACCCGGCGCTTCATGGGCGAGCTGCGTGACCTGGGCATCGACGTCTTCGATCTGCACGCCGGCTTTGTGCAGCGGCGGCTGGACAAGCCCGACGGACCGACCCTGTACTTGGCGGCGGACACCCACTGGACCGGCGAAGGCGTGCGCCTGGCCGCCTCGCTGCTGGCCAGCCGGGTGCGCGCCGCGATCGGCGCCGAGCCGCTGCAGCCCAGCCGCAGCTACCGCCGGCAGGTGGTGACCGTGCCCAGGCATCCTGACATTCCACGCATGAGCCGACTGCCCGGAGAGGCGACCGCGTTTCCCAAGGAGACCACCACGGTCTTTCGTGTGCTGGATGAGGGAGGCGAGCCCTACGCTGACGACGACGCAGCCCAGATTCTGCTTCTGGGTGACAGCTTCTCGCGCATCTACCAGACCGACGAGCCCGAAGCCGCCGGCCTGATTGCCAATCTCGCCTACGAGCTGCAGACTCCTCTCAGTTCCATCGTCAACGACGGCGGCGCCTCGACCCTGGTGCGCCAGGAGCTGGCCCGCAACCTGGACCTGCTCCATGGCAAACGCATCGTCATCTGGGCATTCGCCGAACGCGATCTGCGTTTCGGGCTGCAAGGTTGGCAGCAGATCGCACTGGAGGAGTAGCCGAGACTTTTGACGACGGAGCCGGACTGAGGAGAAACCAACCTTCTCACCCGAAAGCACGAAAATGGCCCGCGGTTTGAGGCTACTCCGTCCCTTGTCGCCTTGCCTCGCCACGATTGATGGACACATCTTGGCAGGTTGAAAGTCCGCCGCGTTCTGATGGGCAAAGACGTTCTTAACGCCGCCGGAAACCACTCTACTGCCTGAGCGCATCCAGGTTGTGCTGCAACCCGGGCAACGCTGGGAAGCTGGCCTGGGCTCGGCGGTAGGCCTGCTCGGCCTGGTCACGCTTACCGAGTACCTGGTAGGCTAGGCCCAGATTGGCGTGCGCCTCGGCGAAGTCGGGCAGCACGGCCAGTACCTGTTGATAGCGTTCAATGGCTTTGCGGTGATCGCCGCGCTCGCGGTACATGTTGGCCAAGTTGTAGTGAAACACGGCCAGGGTCTGGGATCGGTCCAGGCTGCGCAGGTAGAGAGGATGCCGTTCGGGCGCTCCATAATGCTGCCGGTACCACCGTCGCGGCATCTGCCGCCCCTGTTTCAGAAGCTCGATATCCCGCGTGGTGTGACCGTCGTCATAGCGCACGAAGAAGTGCCCCGGCGCCAACACGCCCGCAAGCGGCACCCCCAGCCGCTCGGCCAGGGTCAGGAAAAGGCCGGCCAGCCCGAGGCAGGTTCCCTCGCGACGCTGCAACACGTAGGGCAGCAACATGGGCCCCATCGCGCTGTGGTCAAGTTGGCGCCGGAAACCCAGCTCATCGAAAATCAAATGATTGAGCTGCGCGATCTTGACCGCGGGGGTCTTCCCTGTCACGGCCTGGCGTGCGCGGCGGACCAGATCCTCGATCTCTTGCTCGGTGTCCTGCCGGGCCGGCAGTTTCAGGCCGAGCACCGCATCCGCCTCGGCCGCCACGGCCAGCATCCCATTCATCAGCGACGAATCGTTTGCCCCCGGTTCGCCGATCGCGGCCAGCAGGACCAACCCGCGCAGGAACACGTTCGTCCTACGGCCTCGGGGCCTGCAGGGACTCCCAGTCGTCCCAGTAGTTGTAGAGGTCGCGGGCGGCGAAGACCCAGACCACCAGCCGCATGCGACGGAGGGTGGCCTCGCCCCGGGTCAGCAGTGTGTTGCGCACGTTGGGCCCGCCGCCGTAGCTCATGACCAGATCCACAGGATAGCGCAGCTCGCGCGCCAGGTGCGCGGACACGCCCGCGCTGCCGCAGTCGGTTCGCTCGAACACCCCGGTGAAGCTGTCGCCCAGCACAACTACCGGGCTGTCCGGATCGTCCTCGAATGGCTCGCCCGCTGGGGTGAGCACCTGCTGCGCCGCCAGCGCCTCGGGCTTGTAGCCACGTTGCTCGGCGGGCGTGAGGCGCGAGTGCAGATCGCCTGGGCGCCGGAAATCGCAGGGTTTCGTGCGGTAGTCGACCGCATGGGGTTCGAGCGCCGCATACCAGGGATAGCGCTTGATCCGCTCCGCCACGGTCGCGGCCGCCAGGCGCAAACCGCGGTCAGTCCAGTGTGTGTCCTGCCGCTGGTAGAGGAGCTGCGCCGCCTCTCCGTCCTTGCGGCGCGCCTGCAGAAAGACGGGCAACAGATCGACGACCTCCACACCGGCCTGGGTCAGTTCCAGCAAGAACTTGCGCCCGTACGGGTTCAGCACCGGCAGCGCCGCAGGCGTGGCGATTGCGCCCTTCAGTTTGTCGGGGAAAACCTCTGGCTTGCTGGGAACGGGAACCACCAAGAAGTCCACGCCCAGTCCGGCCAGGTAGTTCTTGAACTCCACGATGGCGGGCAGCGGGTTCTTGCCCGCCGCCTGCGCCTGGATGTCGCCACCCACCACATATTCGAGCGAGCGGCGATAGAACAGGAAACCATCCGCGCCCAGAAGCGCGTGCAACGGTTTGGGGCGCCGGTCGAGCTGGCGCTTCAACTCGCGGTGCAGGGGCGCGACCTTCTCCTGCCAGGCTGTCCACGAGCCTCCGCCCTGATCGTGAAGTTCGCTCTCCAACGCGGCCTGCGTGGGCTTCAGTTGCACAGTGACCGGGAACTCCTTCAATTGGCGAAGAACTGCCGTGCGCGGATCGGCCTCGGCTTCGGGCTTGCCTTGCCCGCGCCCCGCAAGCGGCGCTATCCCGTCGACCACGAAAACGTTGTACACCGGCTTGCCCTGCGGCTTTCCGCGCACCACGATGGTGGGTCCACGAATCGCATTTGTGCCCAGCGCCTGCTTGATCTCGGCTTCAGTGCTTTCCATCGGCCACACCGTGGCCTGGCCCAGCGACACGATGTCCGTGTTGTACGAGGGGTACCAATACGAGGCCAGTTCATTGGCCCAGGTGTGGACCTCCTTGGCCGACAGGGGGCGGGTCAAATAGTCCTGCTGCAAGAGTCCGAGCACCTCCGACGAGAAAAGCTCGGGGCGAAGCTGACCGTAGATTTCCGGAAAGCCGTCGCTGTCATCGTCGGGCATGCTGTCGAACAGACCCGAGCCAGGCGGAAACTCGATCTTCACCCAGGCCAACGCCGCGCCGCCGGGCCCACGGTGAATGTACAGCGTGGTGATCTGCTGAAAGGGCCGCCCTGGTCGCGGCGGCAGGCCCCAGGTCTCGCCCGCGACCCCGGTGCGGGCGGTTTCCAGCCCTGCCGCTGCCTCGGGCTTGGCTTGGGACAGGCGGTCCAACATAGGCGCGAACGCGATCGGGTGCTGCTTCTCCTCCAAGGTCAGCGGGGTGTCACGCAGCGAGCCGGTCAGGCTGTCCATCACCAACGACTGGCCGAACAGCGTGGACCGGTTTAGCGCACCCGCGGCGCTGGGGGGCTCGTCGCTGGGCGCGTACAGCATCACGTTCGCCTGGTACGCGGCAAAATCCAGGTTGGCACGGGTCGGTTTGAGAATCCGACGCGCCATCAGCACCGACGCGGTCCGACTGTAGGCGCCCCCGAGCGCGAGCACCTCCGCATGCGCAACCGGACCCGAGGGAGCCGGCAGGCGGGACGGCCAGGGGAACTGACGCCCGCCCGTCGAGCGACAGGCAGAGGCGTGCAGCCCCAGGATCAACAAGACGGCGAGCAGCGCGCGCCGACTGCGCGGCAGGCGGTCACACGAAATCACTTTTCGCCCGCCTGCTTTCCAGCGCATGGGCAAGGAATGTAGATGTCGGGCCACCGATCGTTGGCCGAGTGGAAGGTGAGGCGGGTCGCCTGGTCGGCCGGGGTGCCTACCTCCCAGATGTAGATCTCGTAGTCGGCGATGTCGTGATCATGTCCGCGCTGGGTGGCGGCCCACACCAGCCATTTCCCCGAGCGATCGAGTTGCGGGAAGTACTCGTGCGAGCGGCGGCCGGGAATGTCGATGAAGCGCGTCTGTTCCAGAGCAAGGGCGCTGGTCGGCGCGCCATTCTTGATCGGCTCGGCCAGCACCTCGCTGTCCCCGTTGCCCGAGGGGTTCACCCACAGAATGCGATCGCCCTGGGGAAACCAGTTGATCTGGCAGCCCTCGCCGGTTCTCACCCAGGTCTTGCCTTCCAGGTTGAAGATCCCGGTTTCCCGCCTCGCCCCGCGCAGGGTCATAGCTACGAATTTCTCGTCGGGCGACAGATGGGGATTCTGCAACTCGGCCCCCGCCAGATCGGGCGCGGCGTTCGCATCCAGCAGCAGCGTCTCGGCCCCGGTCCCCAGATGCTTGATGTAGAGGCTGGTCTTGCGCGCGATCAGGATGCGCTGCCCGTCCACCCATGTGCCCCAACTGGCGTCGGCAGCCACCCTGTGCAGATTGCCCCCGTCGCGATCCATCACGTACTGGTCCCACTTTTCGGGTCGGTTGGCGTCCTGTTCCGAGACCCAGCCCTGCTTGCTACGAACAAACAGGATCTGCTTGCCGTCGGGAGAGAAACGCGGATACCAGTCCACCTCCTCGCCGCTGGTCAGCGCCTTGACCCCGGTGCCGTCGGTCTTCATCAGCAAGATGTCGTGGTTCCCGAAGCGCGCGCTGGACCACACGATGACACCATCCACTTTTTGCCGGATGCGGGCCAGCCCCGCGTTCTCGTCGGCAGAGAGCCGGGACTCCGCCCCCTGGTGAGGCTTGCCCATGCCCGCACAGGCGCTCAGACAAACGGTCAACAGGCCTATCTTCGTTGCCGGATTCGACTTCATCGCGTGTTCTCCGTTGGTCACAAGAGGATTCCCGCATGAACACCGATCGGGTGGTAGCCCAGATCCCGGGTGGCCGCCGAGGGGTCCAGATCTGCATCCTGGGTCAAGCCCGCCAGGGTGTGCTCCATCAGCAGCGGGCAGCGGCGCAGCCGGCCCCAGACACGCGCGGCGATGCCGCCCAGGCTGGCCGGTATGCTCAGCACCGGTTTGCTCCGCCCCTGCCGCTCCAGCAGGAGAGCGGCCAGTTCGCGCAGGGTGAGCGTTTCGCCGCCAGAGAGATTGTAGGTCTTGCCGTAGCTGATGGGATTGCAGGCCATGGCCGCCAGGCCTGATAGCAGATCGTCCACGTGAACCGGGCGCTTGCGCGCGCGCCCGCCCGCCAGCAGGGGCAAGAGCGGATAGCGCTTGACGAAATCGGCGTACATCTTGAACTCCAAGCCGCCTTCGCGATCGTAGACCAGAGTCGGCCTGACAATCGTCCAGTGAAGCGCAGCGCAGGCGCGCACGATCTCCTCAGCCTGCCGTTTGGAGCGCGAGTAGTGCGTGGTCCTTGGATACACCACCGAGGCGGACGAGATGTGGACCAGGTGGCCGACCTTCGCCGTCGCCGCAGCGTCGACCACGTGACGCGTGCCCTCCACATTCACGGCCTGGAACTGAACCGCGTTTTCGCACAACAGAACGGCGGCCAGGTGATACACGACATCCACTCCCGCCAACGGCCCGGCCAGCGTCTCGGGTCTGGTCACGTCGCCGAAATGCACCGTGGCCGTGTCAGCCACCCGGCTCGCCAGCGGGTCCCCGGGCAGAACCAGCGCCCGGACCTGGTGGCCCTGCTGATGCAGTCGGCGGGCCAGCCGCGAGCCGATCTCGCCCCCGGCGCCGGTGATGAGAATGGTGGAAGGCTTGGTCATCGTGTCTGGTCAGTTCCGCAGTCGGCCCGCGGAGCCGACCGGTAGGCATACACCAAACCATGCCTGCCCGCACCTGGGCAACCAACGGCGAGGCGGAGACTTTTCCTGCGGGCTGCTAAGATACCCGCGATGAAGTCGTT
This sequence comes from Myxococcales bacterium, assembly GCA_003155465.1. The sequence continues at coordinate 30,165 of PMCR01000367.1, forward strand.
CTTCCGGTTTGGCCTCGCGGCCCTGATCCTGGCGCTGGCCGCGATCGCCCTTGCGCCCGTCGGTGATCGCATGCTGGCCCGGCGTCAGATGCGGCACCAGGTGCGTGATCTGGAACGCGCGGCCGCGCTCGGGGAGCCCACGCGCCCCACCCGGGCCACGCTAGATGGAGCCCGCCCGCTGCTCGCCGTGCGCGAGGAGATCCCCCTGGCGAGCTGGGGCAACATCGGCGGGTGCGGAGCCGGGGGCGGTTCGGCCAGCACGCCGGGAGGCGGCGTCAAATGGGTCGGGCGCAACGTGACCGGCGGCCTGGTGGATGTGCAGTGCCTGCCCAGCGAAACCGAGGCGCATGGCAATTGGTTCTCCACCCTGTCGACCCGCTTGGGGTCAAGCCCGGCCCAGCGCTGGGGAGTGGCCCTGTACGTACCTGTTCTGTACAAGGTGGGCGATGTGACGGTGCTGGGTCAGACCAAGACAGCGCGCATCGCGGGCTTTGGCGATCTGAGCTTCGAGCTCTCGCGCAAGCTGGGCACGTCCGGTTCCCACTACCTTGCGTTGATTGGTAGTGCCCCGGTGGGCGCCCACGATGCCGTTCGCCAGGGCATCGTTCTGCCCCGGCGTCTGCAACTGGGCAGTGGCGTGCTCGGCACGACCGCGCAGTATCAGTATACGAGTGATCGCGACTGGGGCCTGATCCTCTTGGGGGGCACGCTGAGCTATGGCGGTTGGCAGAACAGCATCGGCGACTGGCGGGCGCCCAGTGCCACAGCCAGCGCGCATGTCGGTTACCTACTCGGCCCGCTGGTTCCCTCCGCGGGCCTGACCCTGTTCGGCAAGCCCATGCACGATCGCGAGGGGCAGAAGAGCGCTCGCGGGGAAAGCTGGTCTGATGCCGGCGATCCCCTGTTCATGCTGGTGCCGGGTCTAGGGCTTGAATGGTCCAGCGACTGGGTGGCGTTCTTCCTGGGTGCGACGCTCGGGCTGTCGCAGAACGGACTGGAAAGCACCACGGTAGGACTGGGTGTTTCGTCGTCGCTTTTCTAGGCGGTCAGGAGGCGAGCGCCCAAATCGATCACACTTCCCGTGACGACGATCCGGCGGTTCGAACCTATTGGGGGATGGCCCATGAACCCTCCCCGCTTTCGAGTAATCGCCACCGTCGACCGTCGTTCGTCAGCGGAAACCCGGCCGCCTGAAGGACAAGTAGATCACGATAAAGGGTCCGGGTGGACTGCGGCTCTTCTATCGCGCGCTTGATTTCGTGCCAGATGGTCAATGACGTGCTCGAGTCGTTGCACGAGTGGGCAACTGACCGCGGGCTGGACATTGGGGCGGACAGCAACCTGCCCTTGTGGGATGGCACGCGGCCTGACTACGACTGGGCCGTGGGTGCACTGCTGAGGGCAGGCTAGGTCGGCGCTACGCCGCCGACAAGATCTCGCAAAGGATCTGCGGGATCTTCGCGAAATGTCGGTCGGTGGTGATCACTCGCAGACCGTGCTGCATGGCCGAGGCGGCTATCCAGATGTCGTTGGTCGGGATAGGCGTGCCCGCGACACGCAGACCGTGAACAATAGCCGCGTAGAAGCCCGAGGTTTCTTCGTCGACGGGCGCGACGGAAACCCGCGGCGAGCTCAGAAACAGGTCCATCTCGCGCTCGTTCTTGCGACGGTGCGCGCCCGCGATGAAGCCGGCCCGCAATTCGCCCAGCACAACCGGGTTGACGACGATCTCATCGACCTTCTGGAACAGCGCCTTGACGCCGGGGTGCCCCCTGAAAAACGCCGAATAGGAAAGTTCAACTGGCCAGCGCTACCTTGAGGAGGGCGGCGAGCACCATTCCGATTCCTGCCAGGCAGAGAAAGAAGCCTGCGGCTCCCACGCGAAACCAGGGAAGAACTTTCTGGCGGCCCTGCTCGTCGAGCAGGTGGTGACGCGAAACCGGCGACCACAGCCACCCGCGCACCGGCGAGCCCAGACGGACGAGAGATTGGCGCAAGGCCAGGTGATACGCGATGCCTGCACCCCCTCCGCCGACAAGGCCCACCAGCGTAGAAAGGGCGCCGAGCGACAGCAGCAAAATCGGCCCGAGCACGGCAAGCAGGCACAGGTAGGCCAGAAGCCCGAAAACAACCAAAAACTCGAGCATTGCCGCGTTCCTCTACTGCGTCGCCGGGTGGGGCAGGCTAGGCATCGATCTGTGACGTTTCTCCGCAGGTGGATTGTTTCCAGTCGTTATTGCCCCAGCACTCGACGCTGCCGTCGGTCTTCACCCCGCACGTTTGGTCGTATCCCGCGCTGACAGAAATGAAGGTCCCCGGGGGTGACGTGGCCTCCATGTAGCGATCGCTACCCCAGCAGGCGATGGTCCCATCGGTCTTCAGCGCGCAGGTGTGCCCTCCGCCGGCGCTCACCGACGCGAATGTGCCAGCGGGCGGCGTGGCTTGACCGGCATCGTTGGCGCCCCAGCACACGATGCCTCCGTCGGTCTTCACCCCGCAGGTGTGTGTTCCGCCCGCGCTGACCGACGTAAAAATCCCGGCGGGCGGCGTGGCCTGGCCGTTCCCGTTGGCGCCCCAACAGGCGATGCCTCCGTCGGTCTCCACCCCGCAGGTGTGCGTTCCGCCCGCGCTGACCGACGCAAAAATCCCCGCGGGCGGCGTAGCCTGGCCGCTCCCGTTGGCACCCCAACAGGCGATGGTTCCATCGGTCTGCACCCCGCAGGTGTGCGTTCCACCCGCGCTGACCGAGGTAAAAATCCCGGCGGGCGGCGCAGCCTGGCCGTTCGCATCGGTGCCCCAACAGGCGATGGTCCCGTCGTTCTTCACCGCGCAGGTGTGGGCACCCCCCGCGCTGACGGACGCGAAGCCGCCCGCAAAGGGGCCGCTCTGTTGCAAGCCCCAGCAGGTGACGATGCCGTTGCTCTTGAGGCCGCAGGTATGCGATCCGCCCGCGCTGACCGAGACGAAAACACCAGAGTGCGGCGCGACTTGGCCGTAGGTATTGCTGCCCCAGCACGCCATGGTCCCGTCGGCCTTGAGGCCGCAGGTGTGCATTCCGCCCGCACTGACCGAGACAAGAGTACCGGCGGGTGGCGTGCTCTCGCCGTTCGCGTTGCTGCCCCAGCAGACGATGCTCCCGTCGGTCTTGACCCCGCAGGTGTGGACACCGCCGGCACTGACGGAGACGAACGTGCCAGCGGGTGGCGTGGCAGCGCCGTCGTAGTCGACGCCCCAGCAGGCGACGGTCCTATCGGTTTTCACCCCGCAGAAGTGCACAGCGCCCGCGCTGACAGATGTGAAAGTGCCAGCGGGTGACGTGGCAATGCTGACGGGTGTGGTGTCCCAGCAGGCGATGGTGTTGTCGGTCTTCACCCCGCAGACTTGATGGTAGCCCACGCTGACGGAGAGGAAAGTGCCGGCAGGTGGCGCGACGCCGTCTGTCACGCCAGAGCCCCAGCAGGCAACGGTCCCGTCCATCCTAATCCCGCAGGATCCCCAGTTGCCCGCGCTGACAGAGGAAAAGACGCCAGCCGGTGGCGTGGTCGAGCCCCCGGCATTCTCGCCCCAGCAGGCGACGGTCCCATCGATCTTCACCCCGCAGGCGTGGTTGTTGCCCACGCTCACCGAGGTGAAATGGCCAGCGGGTACTGTGCCCTGGCCATAGCCGTTGGTGCTGCAATACTCATCGTCATTGCCCCAGCACGAGATGGTGCCATCGGTCCTCACCGCGCAGGTGGCGTAGGTGCCCGCGCTCACCGACGCGAAAGGGCCGGCCAGGCTGGCGGTTTCAGGCGGAGAACCTGGACCGCTGCCATCCGGGCCACCCGATCCGCCGGCGGCAGCGTCGCCTGGGCCACCTCCCGTCCCGCCGTCGTCGCCCGAGCGACCGTCGCCTTGCATACTGCCAGCGTCTGACGTTGCCCCTGCCGCTGCTCCGTCGCCCGCCCCAGCTTCCGATCGTGGCTTGAGTCCGACTCCCCCACAAGCACCGGCCCATAAGACCAGCCACACCACGATCGTCTGCTTGTTCATGACTATCCTCAGACTTCGCTGTTCAAGCATCGCGGGTTCAGTTGTTGCCTCCACCATCTAGTACCTCGCGCACCTTGGCCGTCAACTCCTTGGTCGAGAACCTGGACGCAAACCGGCAGCGGAGACGGTTGGAGGTCGGTGGCATCGTCAGCCGACGGCACAAAGCTCGTCGCCGTGGGCGACCATGTCTGCACGTCGGCGGACTCAGGAGCGACCTGGACCCAGACCGGCGGAGACCACTCCTGGAGCTCGGTGGCGTCCTCTGCGGATGGCACGAAGCTCGTCGGCGCCCATGAGTACATCTAACGGTAAGGCGGCGCAGTCGAGACACTGCAGGCATCGTCCCTGTCCGGTCTCCCCTTGCCGCCGGACGCGAGTCAGGACAGAACTGCGCGCTCGACATGGATGCGCTCGCGC
>PMCR01000546.1 GCA_003155465.1 Myxococcales bacterium
CGGGTCTTCACCTGCCCGTACCCGAGGCGCGCCAGGATCTCGACCGCGCGTTCCCTCAGCGGAGCCAGGATTTCAATGGAGTAGACATCGGTGCCCAGTTCGGCGAGAACTGCGGCCTGATAGCCNNATCTCAAGCACGCGGCTACCGCGCCCTACCGCTGCCAACTCGGTCATGAGGGCCACGATGTAGGGTTGGCTGATGGTTTGACCCAGGCCGATGGGCACTGGCCGATCGTAGTAGGCGAGAGGGCGCACGTTCTCGGGCATGAATTCGTGTCGCGGCACCCTGCGCATGGCTGCGAGCACAGCCGCGTTCCTCACCCCGCGCGCCTCGATCTGCTCTTGCACCATCGCCTCGCGCGCGATCCGGGTGGAGTCGCCCTCTGCCACGCTTGCGTCCCGGCCGGGTATCGGGACGGGCAGAGCCTCGGCCTGGCCGCGGGGCGGATGTGTGGCCGCGCAGGCGATCCAGGCCAACACGCTCGCGCCCTGTTTGGCCACGCGCAGGAGCGACCGATTCAGCAATGCCCCTGTGGATCTCGAGATCTTGAAATCGCGTCGCATCGACATCCCCCGGCCGTATCAGGATTCTGAAACCACGCCACCTGGATTTCCACGTTGCGCGTGGTCATCTCGAGGGGGCTCCAAGCCCCTGGACAACCTGGCGCGGGAGTCGGAAGCTGTGCGGGTGCATCTGGCGACCCTGACTATCGTTCACGATCGTTTTCCGACACGCGAGGCGTATCCGTTTCATTTGCCGCTGTTCCAGCAGACCACAACTGTGCCGGTCGATGCGCCGATCACACTGTTCGTGGGGGAGAATGGATCCGGCAAGTCCACCCTGCTGACCGCCATCGCCCGTCGGGCGGACATCCATATCTGGGAGAACCGGGAGCGCTCGCGCAGTCATTGCAATCCACACGCTGAGTGTCTTTGCGATTGTCTCGATCTGCGCTGGACCGCCGGACCCAAGCCGGGGTCGTTCTTCTCCGCCGAGAACTTTCGTCATTTCGCTGAGCTGGTAGATGCATGGGCCGCCAGCGATCCCGGCCTCTTCGGCTACTTTGGTGGCGGATCGCTGACCGAGAAATCGCATGGCCAGTGCAACATGGCGTTCTTCGGCAGCCGCTACGGCGTGGAAGGCCTGTATCTGCTCGACGAGCCCGAAAGCGCTCTTTCGCCTCGGCGACAGATGGAACTGCGAGACATCATCGGCCGGGCCGCCAGCCACGGCCAAGCGCAGTTCATCGTGGCCACCCACTCCCCCATCTTGCTGTCCTTGCCTGGAGCTCGCATCCTCAGCTTCGATGGTGCTTCTGTGCAGCCGGTCGCCTTCGAGGACACGGACCATCTCCGCTTCTACCGCGACTTCTTCGCTTCGCTCGCCCACAGGCGGCGGGCCGCACCTGCCGGGTGAGTCGGCCAATTCGGCTCGCAGCGCCGGAAGTTGCACGGGTAGCCCCGTAGAATTCAAGCCGCTCTCCAGGTCGGGTAGAGAGAGGTACAAGAGTATAATGGGGTACCGTCAGCATGCTCTCTCGTGATCTCCAGCGATGACCTCAATAGTCCCAACCACTTGCGGGGCGGAGAAAGTTGAACCTGGGGTCGCTGATGGTTCGTCCAGCCGATCTAATGGGGAGCTCCTAGCAAAATTCATTCTTCAGCCAGGCCTGTGTGGCTTGCGCGAGCGGGCTGGTCGCTCCTGCGCTGGCCACACAGGCGGCAATGCGGCCCGGAAGCGCCGTGGGCAGCCGGCGGTACGAATCCAAGCGTGAGGCGGATCGGGGGGCATCCGGAACGACCGCCAACACACGTGTCAAGAATTCCCGCAGGCCGGACTTGTCGGCCAGATTCGCAAGGGTGGTCTTCTTGCCGAAAATCTCAGTGGTGAGTGCCACCACACCAAGTTGCGGTTCACGGTCGTCGCTGTCCATCCAGTGCAGGGCTGGGGTCAGCAGACGATCCGATTGACCGGGATGCCCACAGAGTCGCACGCATGCGTCTTGCACTCTCCTGCACACCGGCGCGCGTTCGTCGGCCCGGAACTCATGCAGGGCAAGCCAGCCTTCCTGCACCGGAGCTTCCTCCATGATTTCAACGCTGCCGCTACTGCGTATATGAAACTCGGGAATGTCTCCGTACGCACCGTACGCAGCTGTACTGGATCTCGTCCGGTTTGTCCGATAAGATCCACTTTGTCAGCCGGCGGCCCTCATACTCGGTGCTTCGATGGCTTACTCCCCATCACCTCGATGTTCCAGTCCTCGTGACGGCTATTGCCTGCAGCAGGCCTGCATGCGCTGGACAATGTGGCTCGCGATCGTCTGGTTGGGTCTCGGCTGTACGAAATCGACGGTGATGGGCCAGAATGGCTACCCCGACAGCGGAGGCCTCGGCAGGGCAGATGCCGGCGTCGATGCCGCCGTCCAAGTGCTACTACTGTCCGACGCCCGGCCGGGCGACGCGGTTCCAGTGGAGGACATCGCCTGCCACCGCTCCGTGACCCTGAGGGGCGTGTCCATCACGCGCCCCGTCCCGTTCGATGTCGTCATCGTCGCCGACAACTCCGACAGCCTGAGCTGGTCGCGCGACAGCCTGGCGTCCGGCCTGAAGAACCTGCTTGCGCTCGTGCACGGCTACGAGGCGCGCTTCTTCGTGGTGACTACCACCCAGTACGGCGCCTCCAGCCAGGCAGCGGTTTCGCCCATCACAGGCAAGGATCTGGTCAGCTGGCGAGACTCCGTCTCAGGCGTGCCCTACGTGAATGCGGTGACCACGTACAATCAGGAGTGCGTCGACGGCAGCGGGGCGCCCACGACGTGCCCGAAGGCGCCCCAGACGCTTACCGACAGCTGGAAGGTGACGGGCACGTGGCAGTTCCAGTTGCCTCCGCCCGTCGCCCAGATCACCTCCGCGATGGACGACGCCGAACTTGGCGTGCAGCAGAAGCGCATTGGCGACGCAGTCCTGGCGCTCGGCGGCGGCGGCTCGCAACAGGAACAGCCGATCTGTACTCTGCTTCGCTTCATCGGCCAGAGCCCCTGGGTGCTGCCCAAGCACGTCGTGTTCGTCGTGCTCTCCGACGAGGACGACACCAGCCCGCCAGACGTGTGCCTCGCCAGCTACGAGGCCAATCAGCAGGCAGGCGGGGGATCCAGCGGAGAGATGCTGTGCGACAGCAATTGCCCCTCCTACGTGTACGTGACCCAAAGACCGAACGAGGAGGAGCACCTCGACTTCACCTGCGTGCCCGTCGACGACAAGGGGACGGCGCACCCGGAGCGCGCCACTACGAAGTCGTTGGTCTCGAAGCCGATCGCCCAATGCGGGGGAGCGGCGACGGTGGCCTGTGCCGACGCGGACCTCACCAAGGCGGGCATCGAGTGCGGCGCGGGGACGGTGGTACAGAACTGTACGCGCACATGCGCGGTCGGCACGGGCACCCTCCAGTGCAACCTGAGGCGGCCCGACAACAAGACCGACATTTGCACCCAGCCCTTCGATCAAGCCGGCGTTCACTACGCGAACCTAGCCGATTTTTGTTCGCGCTCGAATGGCCCGGGTTGGGGGAAGTGTGATGTGCTAGGTCTGATGCCCAGCAATGCGGACGGCGGCACCACTGCCTCCTACTCGGAACACAAGAATCCGCTCGTCTCCGCACAAAGCCCGGCGGAGATGATCCAGACATTCAAGAACAGCGCCGACCGCCTCATCGGAAAGGGCAACTATTCGATCGAGGCGATCGTGCTGGATCCCGCGTTCAGCTGCCCGCTGAATCCGGGCCAGAGCTACGCGCCCAACCTGCGCTCGCTCGCCAGCAGCGCGAGCGACGTCTTTGCGCTCTGCGAGGACTACGCGCCCGCGATCGAGCGCATCGCGACCTTCGCCGACTACTTGATCCAGACCACGTTCCCCCTTGATCTCGACGCGTACGAGGCTATCGACTCGGTCGTCGTGACCAACAAGCAGGGCCTGCAGCGCACGGTGGCGGCCGCCAGCTACACCTACGATCGGGCGGCGAAACTCCTGCGCTTCAACGTCGGCGTGCTGACCGCGCAGGACGAGTCGCTTGCCGTGAACGTCGCCCGCTACTGCGAGATGATCGCGGTGAACGACAACCTCATTCCTACCTTCTGTCCCTCGCCAAGCCGTCATCCGGGAGCTGTCGGCCTGCATTTTGGCGGATAGACGGGGGAAGATTGGTTGTCGCGCGCCAGCCCAGGCGCCAGTCGCGGTGCTATCGCCGTCCGAGCGGCGGTGATTTCGTCCAGCGCACAGAGGTCGCCCATCCACGTCCGTGTCGGCCGGTGGAGACTTGCGGGCGGTCAGGCCGCGAGACGTTCGTAGCGATGGTGGAGTCCACCGACTTCGGGCAGCTCCACAATTTCACTCGGTCGGTCGAACCGTTCGGTGCTCTAGTGCCTCACTGTGCCGGCCGGAGGTCAACGCCCCAGCAGACCACGCGATAGTCTCGACCAATGGCACAGGTGGTGTAGCCCACATCGCAGGTGGCGGCAACCGAGAGGAAACTTCCACTCGGCGGGGTTGCCTGGCCATGGTCGTTCGCTCCCCAGCAGGCCACCGAACCATCAGTCTTCACTCCGCACGTGTAGTCCCGCCCAGCGGCAACCGAGAGGAAGCTCCCACTCGGCGGGCTCGCCTGGCCATCGGAGTTCGAACCCCAACAGACGACCGAACTGTCGGCCTTCACTCCACAGGTGTGACCGCTACCCGCGGACACCGATAGGAAATTCCCACTTGGCGGGCTTGTCTCGCCATCGTCGTTCAAGCCCCAGCACGCGACCGAACCCTCTGTCCTTACTCCGCAGGAGTGAGCTGCCCCAGCGGAAATCGTGGCGAAGCTTCCACTCGGCGGGGTTGCCTGGCCGAAGTCGTTCCGTCCCCAGCATGCCACCCTTCCGTCGGTCCTCGCTCCGCATGCGTGATCTTGACCAGCCGCGACCGAAGCGAAGCCTCCGCTCGGCGGGGTTGTCTGGCCGAAGTCGTTCGATCCCCAGCAGGCCACCGTTCCGTCAGACGTCACTCCGCACGTGTAGGCGGTCCCGGCGGAAACCGCAACGAAACTTCCGCTTGGCGGTGTCGCCTGGCCGATGTCGTTCCATCCCCAGCAGGCCACGGGACCGTCGGACCTTAGTCCGCAGGTGTGATTCATCCCAACCGAAACCGAGACGAAGGTTCCACTCGGCGGTGTCGCCTTGCCAGACCCGTCCGATCCCCAGCAGGCCGCCGAACCGTCTGTCTTCACTCCGCACGTGTAGTCGTACCCCGCGGAAAGCGAAACGAAGCCTCCGCTTGGCGGTGTCGCCTGGCCCTGGTCGTTGCGTCCCCAGCAGGCCACCATTCCATCTGTCTTCACTCCGCACGCGTGATATTGCCCAGCTGAAACCGAAACGAAGCTTCCACTCGGTGGGGTAGCCCGGCCATCGCCGTTGTTCCCCCAGCAGGCCACCGAACTGTCCGACTTCAGTCCGCACGTGAAACCGCCTCCGGTGGAAACCGAAACGAAGCTACCCGCCGGCGGGGTTGCGTTGCCGTCGTAGTTGGTTCCCCAGCAGGCCACCGAACCGTCGGTCTTCACTCCGCAGGTGTAATCGCCCCCTGCGGAAACCAAGGCGAAGGCTCCACTCGGCGGAGTCGCCTGGCCATAGGCGTTCGATCCCCAGCAGGCCACCGAACCAGCGGCTTTGACTCCGCAGGTGTGATCGTACCCGGCGGAGACTGAGACGAACGTTCCACTTGGAGCGGTGGACCGGCCATTGTCGTCCAATCCCCAGCAGGCCACCGAACCGTCGGTCTTGACTCCGCAGGTGTGATTGAACCCAGCGGAAACCGAGACAAAGCCCCCACTCGGGGCTGTCGCCATGCCATCGTCGCTTGATCCCCAGCAGGCCACTGAATTGTCCGATTTGATTGCGCACGTGTGATAATACCCTGTGGACACGGACAGGGTCGTTTGTTCGCAATCCGTCCCCCATGTGCCCGCGGGACAATCGCACACCGCGGAGGCGTTGCCGATCGTCACCAGCGTGCCTCCGTGTTGGCATGAACCTGCGGTGGTACACTGTGGGGCGTTTTCGGTTGTGCTGCTCTGCCCTGGCGGACACGGAGCGCAGACTCGATCTGCCTCTGGTCTCCCTTCGCCCTTGACGTATTGCCCAGGCTGGCAGTTGGCAAAGGGCGCGCAGGCAGCAGCATTCGCGTCGGTGCTGAACGTGTCCGCCGAGCACGCGGCGCAAGTGCGATCGCTCGTGGCCGAGCCTTGACGGGTGATATACTGGCCGGCGCGGCACTCGGCAAGGGGCACGCAGGTTGTGGCGTTGGCTTTGTCGCTGAACTGGCCGCTGGGGCAAGGTGCGCAGACGCGATCTCGTGATGGGCTGCCTTCCACCGACAGGCGCTGCCCAGGCTGGCAGTTGGCAAAAGGTGAGCAGGCAAAAGCGTTGGCATCGGTGCTGAACGTGTCTGCCGAGCACGCGGCGCAAGTGCGATCGCTCGTGGCCGAGCCTTGACGGGTGACATACTGGCCGGCGCGGCACTCGGTAAGGGGTGCGCAGTGACCTGGGCTGGCAGAAACGCGAAAGCTGCCCACTGGGCACGTCTGCGTCTCTCCGTCTTGTTCCGCGCTTGCGTCGCCAGCGTGTATGCTTCCGCCGTCCTGTCTGCCTACCGCGCTGTCGGCTCCGCTGTCATTGCCGCGCCCGATCGCTGCGTCTGAAGGCGGTGTTCTGCCGCCGCACCCTGCCAGCAGCTGCGAGAACGCTGCTGATGTGAGTAGACACCAGAGTCTCCATCGATTCGAGAGGCCACCATTTCCGACGACGGAGGAGGTCGTAACGAGCATGCGGGGCAGTTTACTCCATCCCGCGCCGGTCAGGGTGCCGTCAGTTCGGCCGATCTCAGCCCCCGGCAGATTCGGCGGAAGGCGTGCGTGGGATCACGTGACCACCAGTGTGCCCAGAGGCATGTGTCGGTATTCGGGCGCGAGCACCATCACCTTGACGGTGGCCACTTCTGCGGCCGTGAGCTTGCCAGGGCTGGGGTGATCGAGCTTCGCAACCGCATCGAAGCACTGTTGGCGATCCTGATCGAGCGGCTCACTGGTGACGACCGGGCGCAAGACACGCCGTTGCCAGGTAGATACCATGGAGCGAGGGATCGCAATGTGCCTGACCGCTTGGCGAACCACAGGGGGCGGATCGAATAATGGCACCCGACGACAAGAAGCGTCGTTGCGGCTACTGCTTGATGGCGTTGAACGCATCCGAGAGATCGTGCCAGGCGATCTCAACGCCACCCTTGAAGTTGTCCCATTTTTGGCCGTTGGCGGCCTTGTATTCATTGAGCTTGCTCTGCACCACGGCGTGCTTGTCCTTGATGCGATCGATGCTTCTGCGATAGTCAATCTTCGCCTCGCTGCCCGCTTCGTCGGCCTTGGCCACCAGCCTATCGAGCTTGGCTCCTAACTGTCGGAGTCGTGTTTCGATCTTTCCCACCTCTTGTCCTACTGTTTCCACGGGATTCTCCTTTTCGTTGTTACCTTTGTTGGTCCGAGCCGCTCAGCGCTTTTCTAACTGCGACTCGAATGGCGACGACCACTCGACCGCGGAATCGCGCCCCGGACGTAACGGCAGTGGTCACTGCGCCGACGGTTTCTTCGCTGCCAGTTCCACGTGCTGTTTCTTCCCTCCGATTCAGGTCAACCTGGGCAGAGCTGTCGGCTGATTGGTCGCAGTCTTCCTGCACCTTGACACGGGGATGTTGCAGCATTCGGGCCACTGGCCACACACGTGAGTTCAACCCCTTGCATGCATGGTTGTCCTAGAAGACTGATTTCTTCAATCAAGATGAAGTGACTTCCCATTCAAATCGATGGAAGGTGCATGTGCTCGACGAGCCATGGACGAAGATGTTACAGCTCATAGCTAGATGCACTACTGAGGCATCGAAGTCGAGACGCGGCCCATGATCTCCGCCCCGAGACGTAGCTCGAGACCGCTCAGGTGACGTCTCGCGACGACCACGCGCAGGAGCAGCGCCACGAGGCACGGGTTCGCCATCACGTTATCGCCGGGGACGTCCGGGAAGGCTCGCACGGCATCGTCGAGATCATCGCATGCGTTGTCGAGCGACCTGCGCGCGACCGCCACAGTCGCCGCGACGCTGCCGATTTTCGCCATCGTCACCGAGAGGCTCCGTACTCCTGCACGACGAGACTCTGGTCGAACCATCTGCAGCGAAGGGCACAACACACCCCAAAGAACATCACCAAGCCAACGACCACGCTCATCGTTTCCCCGTTTCCGCGCCTAGTAACGTGAAGACGCACCACTTGGCTGTCACGCCGGGCGCGATATTGAACTCCAGATTCCGCGCGGCCGCCGTGTACCTCTTGTACCGAGGATGGCGCAATCGCAAGGATTAGTTTTAGCGGCCGCTCGGAACAACTTGCGCAGCTGCGTACGGGGACATTGCACGCTATTGCGTACGCAACAGCGGCAGAGCGGGAATCATTGAAAAATCTCCGGCGCGCGCAGGGGGCTGGTGGTGATCGATGGAGTGCACTTCGGACGCGACTTGCGGGGCGGGTGAAACGGTGGCAAGGGATAATGGGCCAGCGTTGCAAGGTCCGTCGTGTTCTCTGCCGAGAACATGCTTGTGAATAGTTCCGACTACACGAGGAATACCAGGATCCCCAGTTGCGCCTCGACGGTTTGGCGCAGGAAGGCCCGCAGTTTGTCCAGGTTGTCCATCAGGTATCGGAGCGAGTCTTCCTCGAGGGCGGATCGGGTCCAGATGTCGGGGTAGATTTCCTTGGCGGCCATGTCCCGGGCGTTGAATCGCTTGCGCAATTCATAGGGGCTCAGGGCAGACAGGTTCTGGTAGATGGCCTGGGCTTCGCTCGCGCGGAAGGCGCGTACCGGCCCATGATCGGGGTCAATTCGGCCCACCTGGCGTCCGCCCTCGACGAGAAAATCCAGAGGAGGATCGCCCTCCCAGGCGCTGCCGGTGAGAAGGTACTGGATTCCATGCCACGATTTGTCGAGATCGCAACGCGTGCCCTCGTTGGCGTCCAGCTTCAGCGCGGGCAGTGCCGTGGCCCGCCGGGTACTGGCGGGCTTCTTGCCCCGTGCGGCGGTCTTGGTGGGTTTCGGCCGCGTGGCTCCGGCCAATGCGGGATTCTCGGGCGCGATGAGCCGCCAGGCCAAGGAGGGCGACCTGACGACGCGAGCTATGCTTGCATCCGCAAGGCTAAGCAGGCCGAGGCGCATTGCCATGGATCAAGACCTCTGCGCGCACCAGCCGGCCAGAGTCATACTCGGGCAATTCACGGGAGAAACGTATCGCCTCCGCAGCCACGGTCAGCGAAACTCCAGGCGCAAAACACAGGGGGGAGAATGGCACGTCACGACGGTCGAGGCAACTGGCGCGCTGATATTCGTTTCATTCTTGGGGGCGCGGCGCGCTGCGCCCCATCCGGCGCAGAAACTCCCCCTCGTCGATGGTCTCAATCTCGAGCTCCTGCGCCGTGGCGAGCTTGGATCCGGCCTGCAGGCCCACCAGCACGAAGCTGGTTTTCTTGGACACGCTTGACGTGACGCGTGCGCCAGCTTGCTGGGCCAGGGCCGTGGCTTCCTCGCGCGAGAGGGTGGGCAGGGTTCCGGTGATGACCACGATCTTGCCTTCCAGCGGGCGTGGACCGGCAGAACCACCGGCTGTCTCGTCTTTGACGCGCAACCCGGCCCGGCCCAGCTCTTTGATGAGCGCGCCGTTCTCCTGGTCGCGGAACCAATCGTAGACCGCGCTGGCGATTTCCGGACCCACGCCCTCGACGGCCTGCAGATCCTCGAGACTGGCGCTGGCAAGGGCGTCCAGCGAAAGAAACCGTTGCGCGAGAAGCTGCGCCACATGCGTGCCCACGCGCCGGATATTGAGCCCCACCAGCAAGCGCCATACCGGACGTTGCTTCGAGGCTGCGATGGCGTCAAGTAGGTTCTGGGCCGACTTGCCAGCGAAACCAGGAAGCTGCATCAGTTGGGCTGCGTGAAGGGTGTAGAGGTCCGCGGGATTGTCAAGCCAGCTGCGTTCCACCAGCGCCATCACCGTCTGATAGCCGAGGTGCTCAATGTCGAGAGCTTCAGGTGAACCGAAATGGCACAGCCATTCCACGGTCTGTGACGGACATCCCTTGCGGTTGGGGCAACGCCAGTCGGCCTCGCCCGGCTTGCGCACAAGCGGCGTTCCGCACGCCGGGCACTGCTGGGGGAAGGTCCACGCCGGGGTTCCGGGCGGCCGCTTTTCCAGCACCGGGCCGACCACTTCGGGTATCACGTCACCGGCTCGGTGGACGATGACCGTGTCCCCTTCGCGCACGTCCTTGCGCCGCAGATCGTCCTCGTTGTGCAGGGTGGCCGAGGTCACCGTCACGCCGCCCACATGCACTGGCTCCAATTCCACGTAGGGCGTGACCCGACCGGTGCGACCCGTGTGCACGGCGATGCGTCTTACCAGGGCCGTGCGCTCCTCTGGAGGGAATTTGTAGGCGATTGCCCAGCGAGGCGCGCGGCTGGTGGCGCCCAGGTCCTCGCGCTGCCGATAGCGGTCGACCTTGATGACCACGCCATCAATCTGATAGTCGACATCGTGGCGGTGCTCCTGCCACTTGGCGCAGTAGGCGGCCACTTGATCCAGGGTGGATGCGCGCTCGATGTTCGGGTTGACGGGCAGGCCGACCGAGCGGAGGTACTCCAAGTCATCAGAGTGGCGTTCGGCGCGCAGCTGACCTGGCTGACCGGCGTCGGTATCCGTGCCGTAGCACCAGAAGCTCAAGCCCCGGGCTGCCGTCACGGTGGGGTCTTTCTGGCGCAGGCTTCCGGCGGCGGCATTACGGGGATTGGCAAAGGGTCGTTCGTTTC
Organism: Myxococcales bacterium; assembly: GCA_003155465.1. The sequence goes on from PMCR01000546.1 coordinate 10,935, forward strand.
TTTCTGCCAGTTCTTGATTCAGGCGAAGAAAGACGGAAATCGGTTGGTAGACCTCGCCGCGCACCTCCAGCATGCTCGGGTGTTCCCTACCCAGAAGGCGCGCGGGGATCGGGGAAACGGTGCGCAGGTTGGCGGTGATGTCCTCGCCCACATGTCCGTCGCCTCGCGTGGCCCCGCGCACGAACAACCCATTCTGGTAGAGCAACGACACCGCCAGTCCGTCGATCTTGAGCTCACAAACAAAATCGACATTGCTACCCGTCGTGCGCTGCAGGCGGCCCAGCCACGCCCGCAGCTCCTCGGTGGAAAACACGTTGTCCAGGGACAGCATGGGCGAAGGGTGCTCGACTGGCGCAAACAGCGCGGAGCCCTTGCCGCCCACGCGCTGGGTCGGGCTCGACGGCGTGACCAGAGCCGGGAATCGTTGCTCGAGGGCGCGCAACTCGCGCATCAGCCCGTCGTATTCGGCGTCCGAAATGATGGGGCGATCGAGCCCGTAGTAGCGCGTGTCGTGGTTAGCGATCTGGCTGCGCAGATCCTCGATCCGCGTCTGCGCCAACGCGCGTTCGTGCTCTGCGAGGGATTCGGGATTCCCTGGTTCAGGCGTCATCTCGAAATCTGCGGTCTACGCTTGGCCCTCGTTGAGCACGGAATCCAGTTCCCTCTCCACTGTGGCGCGATCGACGGAACGGGCCACTGACAGCTCCTGCGACACCAGGCCACGCGCGGTGTCCAGCATGCGGCGCTCGCCAAAAGAGAGCGGCTTGGTTTTTTTCAGGCGGTGGAGGTCGCGGAACACTTCGGCTACTTCGAACAGCGAGCCCGACTTGATCTTGTCCATGTAGGCGCGATAGCGGCGATTCCAAGGATGGCGATCGAAGCTCACGGCCTTTTCGCGCAGAATTTGCAGGACCTCGTCCACCTCCTGGGCACCCGCAACCGGCCGGATGCCAACCTGCTCGGCCTTGTCGACGTGAACGAGGATCTTGAGATCCGTGCTCGCCAGACGCAGGACGTAGAAGCTCTGCACCTTGCCGCCGATTTCTCGCTTCTCCAGGTTCACCACCTCGGCAATGCCGTGCGAGGGATAGACAGCGTGTTGGCCGATTCTGAGCGTGAGTGCCACAGGAACCCTCCTTGGAAAAACAGGGTGGGCGTGTCGACTGCCAGCGCGTAGTGTTACCGCAATGCGATGCTAGTGGTCCAGTATAGGGGGCCTCAAGCAAGGGTACAACGCGACTCTGGTGGGTGCCCGGCATACTGGGGGGCATGGATCCGGAAGGGCGTCCGCGGCGTGGTTCCCGCTGGTCGGCCGCTGAGAGTCAGTTGCGATACGTGTTGAAGAGGCTGGCATCCCGGAACTACAATAGATGGTGTGACGAATCGCCAGCGCCGTAGCCGCGGTCGGGGGATGACGCTGGTCGAGTTGATGATCGTGGTGGTCATCATCGGCATCCTGGCCGCCATCGCCACCGTCGGGTACAAGCGCTACGTCGGACGGGCGCGGCTCTCAGAGGCGTATGCCATGCTGGCTGAGCTGTCGGCCAAGGAACAGCTTTATTTCATGGATGTGGGCGCGTACGTGCCAGCGCGAGCAGACAACAATCTCACCCAGCCCAGTCCCGACGAAAGCGCATCGGCGTTCATACCCGTTAGCCCCACCGCTGTGGATTTCGAATCGGCCCGCACACCCCACGCCGTTTCCACCCCATCATTTCC
>PMCR01000528.1:0-950 GCA_003155465.1 Myxococcales bacterium
CTTCCACACCGGCCGCGGGCCGGTCGCCCCATCTACCTACACGGACAGCATCTTGCCCAGCCAGAGTGCCGGCGCGATTCGCGGCAGCTTCGCGGTTTCGGACGACGGTGCCGCGACTTATCGGTTGCCGCTTTGGGTGCCGCCGGGGCTGATGGGGGTCCAGCCGCAGCTCGCCTTGTCCTACAGCAGCACCGGCGGAGACGGATTCTTGGGGCGCGGCTGGCAGCTGCAAGGGCTGTCGCAGATTCTGCGATGTCGGCAGGACTTCGTCCGTGAGGGAAAGCGCCAATCCATCCAATGGACTGACGACGACCGCTTGTGCCTTGATGGCCAGCGCCTGGTTCTGACCAAGGGGAAGTACAACCAGGCTGGTGCCGAGTACAGGACTGAGCACGATCGCTTCCTGAAGATCGTCCAGGTTGGCAAAGACAGCCTTGGGCCAACCGGGTTCGTGGTGTACCACCCGGATGGCACCCGGAACGGCTACGGCTACGATCCTACCCCCGCTAGTGCTGCCAAGGATTTCTTCGGCGAAGCCACCGCGGTGCTCGACGGTTGGGCTGCCACCATCAGCGTGAATGACGGCACGACCGACGAGCCCATCGTGCACTACGACACTCAGGTGCGCTACGGCTGGGCTCTGGCCTCGAGTGCCGACCGCTACGCCAATCGCGTTCAATACAGCTACACCCAGCAACACGGCTCGACTGACTCGACTGACGTGAATCGCTGGACTGACTTCAGGCCGGCGAGTATCAAGTATACACTCAACGACCTGACCTCGCGCGTAGCGGATCGACAGATCGATTTCGAGTACACCAGCGAGGACGGAGCGGACGCCAGGGTGGACACACGCTTCAGCTTCATCAGCGGCCTGCAGTTGCGACTTGGCCACCTTGTCTCGAAGATCAAGATGTCTGGATTGGCCTCGGGGACGCCTTCCCTGGTGA
>PMCR01000528.1:1007-2978 GCA_003155465.1 Myxococcales bacterium
GGCCTCGACGCTTCTTTGCCCAACAACGCGCCGCAAACTAGCCTGCCCTCGGCAGGAATGCTGCTCACGGGAGACCTCACGGGAGACGGACGCGACGACTTGGTCAAAGGATCCTGGTGGACGAATCCAGGTAACCGAACTATTGTCGAACGCGTGCTTGATTGCGTCCCGGCAATTGCCTCCGGAACTCAACCCCCATTTGGGGGACCAGCATTGGGGGGACCGGTATGCGACTTTCACGAAACGGGGGAAACAGTTGCTCTTGTCGACCTGAATGGCGATGGCACGACCGATATCTTCACTGGCGGGTCGTGTCCGCTCTTCTGTAAAGCCGGAATCTGCACTGGCGACGCTACTTCACCGGCTTGCAGTGCGGTTCTACCGTACGTCGGCGACTTCAACGGTGATGGGCTCGTGGATCTGATACGTCCAATGGGGAGCGGGGCAGCTTCCGTTTGGAGCTACCTACCCAACACCAGAGACGGATTCGCCACTCAGTCCGTCAGTATGAATGCAAGCTATTCCCCCACTGATACGTGGAACGCCTATGTCAATGACTACAACGGCGATGGCAAGGCGGAGTTCATCTTTTGGAACTCAGCGCTAACGAACGGTAACAAGCCTTCGACCTTCATGCATATCCTGGCGGATACCACCTCAGGTGCCGTCACGACTAGCCTCAAGGCTAGCGCAAAATTGGTGGGGTCGGTGCGCTACCAATTCGCCGATTTGAACGGCGACGGCCTGCCGGATGCGATAGAGATCCCGAACGCCGGGGGGAATGTGCGGATCGCAATCAACACGGGTCGTGGATTCCTTCCGCCCAAGGCGGCCAATTTGAGCAGCGACTTCTTGTTCGGAGAGTCGTTTTCGGCCCCGGACACAGCGGGCACGCGGCCCATCGATCCGGGGATGCGGATCGTGGACGTCAACCTTGATGGCAGAGCCGACGTCCTTTACCTGGGAGATGGCTGTCCAAATGGCAGGCCGGCGTCGGCGCTTGGCAAGATCATTACCCTGGCCGCGGACAATGACCGGAACGGTTCTGTCAGCCTTGTTCCGGCCGTGTCACCCTATAGCTACGGGTTGGGCACTGTCCCTTTCGACGCCGCATCGTGTTCGGGTCACGATGCGGAACAAGTCTTGGATGCCAACGGGGACGGCCTCGCCGACTTCATCCAGCCGGAGGGTGCTGACCGCCAACTAGTGCTGTACCAACGGCAAGGTCAGCCCCCTGGTCTGCTGACAAATGTGACCGACGGGTACGGCGCGACCGTCGACGTGACCTACGCACCCATGTCCGACGCGAGCGTCTACACGCGCATTGAGTGTTCCTATCCACAGACTTGCAATCAGCGAGGGCGCTGGCTCGTCGCCACCCACACCTTTGCAAAGGGCACTTTGACGGAAAGGGCGCTGACGCATACCTACAAAGGCGCGCGATCAGATGTAACAGGAATTGGCTGGCTCGGCATGGACCAGCATACGGTAGTTGACGGGAATACTACGACGACGACAAAGTATGATCTTGATCCGTCGCAGAACGTGGATTCGCAGAACGTGAAGGTCAATACCTACCCGAAGATCGGACGTCCCGTCGAGAGGAAGGAGTTCTTCTGGAACCTGGCTTTACCGTCCGAAGAACTCACCCGAACGTCGACATTCGATCTTTCGGGATTTCAGAATGTGGGCTTCAAGGATGAGGGGGGATACACTTGGTGGCGGGTTGTGTGGATGAGTGATGGGGTCACAACGGAAGAGAGTCTGGATTCCCTGGATTCCCTGTCTGGGGCCACGCAAAATCCCCGGGTCGTCAGAACGAGTGGCGAATCGCGGACGTACCACGCGGATTTTGGGTACCTGACGGGGCGCAGCACATGGAAATTGGGAGAGCTGGACGGCAGTGCCAAGGAGCAGGAGAGTTGGGTCCCACAGTACTATCCCGACTACGATTCCGATGAGGCCGACAAA
>PMCR01000072.1 GCA_003155465.1 Myxococcales bacterium
AACTACCTGTGGATTTCCTACTTCCATAGTTACCTCGGCCCCAAGGGCCGCGCCGGTTTCGTTATGTCGTCGCAGGCATCCAGCGCCGGCCACGGCGAGGCGGATGTGCGGCGCAAGCTGGTCGAGACCGGCGACGTGGACGTGATGATCTCCATCCGGTCCAACTTCTTCTACACCCGCACCGTCCCCTGCGAGCTGTGGCACCTGGACCGGGGCAAGCCCAAGGAACGCCGCGATCAAGTGCTGATGCTGGATGCGCGCCAGATCTTCCGCAAGGTCACGCGCAAGATCTACGACTTCTCGCCCGAGCAGATGGCCAACCTGACCGCCGTCGTGTGGCTCTACCGTGGACAGCAGGATCGTTTCCTGGGCCCAGTGAAGGGGTACGTCGCCAAGACCTGCGCCGAGGCCGCCAAGGTGGAGGCCTCGCTGGTGTGGTTCGACAACACGCACAAGGCGATCACCGGGCAGCTTGCTGCGTCCGCTGCGAACATCGGCAAGCTGAAGGGCACCGCGAAGGAGCAGTCGCAGGGCTTCACCGACGCCTTCGCCGAGCTGAAGGAGGCGACCGACGCCTACGTCGCCGACCGCAAACCCCTGGTGAAGAACCTGGCCGCCTTCGCCGCCAAGTACGGCGGCAATCCACCCGCCAGCAACAAGGCTCAGCATGCGGCCCGCGAGGCATTCGATCCCCTGGCCGAGGGCCTGAAGGGGCTGGTCAAGCAGGTCGACCTGCTCTACAAGCTCAGCGCCCGTGCTGTCCAGCTCGCTGTCGAGATCGAGGGCGCGGACCTCGACCGTCGCAAGCTCGGCAACGGCATCAAGCTCCTAGAGGAACATCGCAAGGTCGCTGCCGAACAGCTTAGACACACCGCCTACTTCCACCGCCAGATCGCTTGGCTACAAGATCGCTTCCCCCAGGCCGAGATGCAGGACGTCCCCGGCTTGTGCAAGGTGGTCACGCGCAAGGAGATCGAGAAGGCCGACTGGAGCCTGACACCCGGCCGCTACGTGGGCGTGGCCCCGCCTGAGGTGGACGGGGACTTCGACTTCGAGCAAGCCATGCACGACATCCACGTCGAGCTGGCAGATCTGAACAAGGAAGCGGTCGCACTAGCGAGGAAGATTCAGGCCAACTTCGAGGAGCTGGGCGCATGACCGAGTCCGCGCAGGGCGCAGTCTATCCAGTACCTCCCGGATGGCGCCTGTTCCGGGTGGACGACATCAAGGCGACGGAGCCTCACTCATGTGTGGCGGGGCCGTTTGGTTCAAACATCGCATCTCGGTTCTTTGTCGATCAGGGCGTGCCGATTATTCGTGGAAGCAACCTACGGGATGATCTGACCAGGTTCGTGTCGGACAGTTTCGCGTTCGTAACAGAGACACGTGCGCGCGAGGAATATCAACCTCAGCATGCTAAGGCGGGCGACCTTGTATTCACCTGCTGGGGCACAGTTGGACAAGTGGGCATCATTCCGGACGATGGTCCCTATCCACTGTATGTGATCTCGAACAAGCAACTGAAGTTGAGAGTCAACCGGGACATTGCGGACCCCCTATTTTGCTTCTACTACTTCGCATCACCTCGCCACGTAGACTTCCTGCGGAATCGTGGTATCGGCGGCGCGGTACCTGGGATCAACCTTGGCATCCTAAAGTCATTGACCATAGCGCTCCCGCCGCTGCCGGTTCAGCGCAGAGTCACGGATATCCTCGGCGCCTACGACGACCTGATCGAGAACAACCTGCGTCGGATGGTGTTGTTGGAGGAGGCGGCGCGGCTGCTGTACCGCGAGTGGTTCGTCCTCCTCCGCTTCCCCGGCCACGAGCACACGCGAATCATCAACGGCGTGCCGGCCGGATGGGAACGAAAGTCCCTTGGCGAGGTGGCCACGCTGAAGTACGGAAAGGCACTCAGGGAAGAAGAGCGCCAAGACGGCGCGATTCGCGTATACGGATCGAGCGGAGTCGTCGGTACTCACGATCAGAAGCTGGTTTCCGGTCCCGGGATCGTCGTTGGTCGGAAAGGGAACGTCGGCAGTGTGTACTGGGTGGATGGTGCTTTCTGGCCGATCGATACTGTGTACTACGTCGACGCCGTTGAAAGCAGTCTGTTCCTTCTCCACAACCTGATGGACCAGCCCTTCCAAAGTAGCGATGCTGCCGTGCCTGGGTTGAATCGCTCCTATGCATCGGGCCTTCCCGTCCTTCTTCCGAAGAAGGCGTTGCGAGATGAATTCGAGGCGTGCGCGCGAGTGTTCCGCGAACAGATTCGCGTTTTGGCGCAGATGAATGTCAAGCTCCGCGCCGGCCGCGACCTCCTCCTGCCTCGGCTGATGAGCGGCGAGATCGTCGTGTAAACCCCATGGCATACACCGACATCAACAGCGAAGATCGGCTGGTGCAGCAGACCTTCGCCAACCACCTACGCGACAAGCTGGGCTGGGACACGGTGTATGCTTGGAACGAGGAGACCTTTGGCGAGCGCGGGACGCTCGGCCGGGCCGACACGCGCGATGTGGTGCTCACCCGCGATCTGAGGGCGGCCATCGTGCGGCTGAACTCGGCGCTGCCAGCGTCGGCCGTGGACGATGCCGTGCAGAAGCTCACCCGGCACGATTTCTCGCGCTCGCTGGTGCAGCACAACCAGGAATTCTACGGCTTCATCCGCGACGGGGTGCCGGTCGACTACCGCGACGAGCGCGGCCAGCTCCGCAAGTCGCACGCGCGGGCGATCGATTTCCGCAACCCCAACAACAATCGCTTCCTGGCGGTGCGTGAGCTGAAGCTGACCGGCCAGCGCACACCCAACTACAACCGGCGCGCCGATTTGGTCTGCTTCGTCAACGGCCTGCCCCTGGTGTTCATCGAGCTAAAGGCGGTGTACCGCAACATCCGCGCCGGGTTCGAGGAGAACCTGCGCGACTACATGGACGAGAACGTGGTCGCGCACGCCTTTCACCACAACGCTTTCTTGGTGGTCAGCAACGGACATCGGGCACGCTACGGCTCGATCACCAGCGACTGGGAACACTTTTTCGATTGGAAGCGTAACGACGAACGCGACAAGGGTAGCCTGGAGGCCCAGGTGTTGCTCGACGGCATGCTGGCCAAGGGGCGGCTGCTCGACTTCGTCGAGAACTTCATCGCCTTCGATTCCAGCAAGCCGGGCGCCATTCGCAAGGTCGTGGCGCGCAACCAACAAGTGCTGGGGGTCAACCAGGCGGTGGATTCGGTCGTGCGGCAGGAGGCACTCAAACGCCAGTTCCCGCCCGAGCAGCGCCTGATCTACCGGGTTGCCGACCAGGACGTGAGCGAGCTGAGCGAGTACGCCGAGGCGCGGAATCTGAAGATCATCGAGCGCGCCCACCCCGAGCTGGGAAAACTGGGTGTGTTCTGGCACACCCAGGGCAGCGGCAAGTCGTATTCCATGGTGTTCTTCGCCGAGAAGGTACGGCGCACGGTGCCGGGCAACTTCACCTTCGTCGTGATGACGGACCGCAACGACCTGGACAACCAGATCTTCAAGACCTTCGTGGGCTGCGGGGCCGCGAACGAGGACACCCCACGCGCCGCCTCGGGCGCGGACCTGCAACAACTGCTCAAGCAGAACCACCGCTATGTCTTCAGCCTGATCCACAAGTTCAACCAGGAGGTGAAGCCAGACCCCCCGTACAGCCGGCGCGACGACATCATCGTCGTTTCCGACGAGGCGC
>PMCR01000329.1 GCA_003155465.1 Myxococcales bacterium
GTGCTGGGATTTCACCGAGCAGGATCCCTGTCCCATTTGTCGCGATGCCCGGCGTGATTCATCGCTGGTGTGCGTGGTCGCGCAGCCGCAGGATGTCTTGGCCGTGGAACGTGCGGGCGGCTACCTTGGGCGCTACCACGTGCTGCATGGGGTGCTTTCGCCGCTGGATGGCATCGGGCCCGACGACCTGCGCGTCGCGGAGTTGGTCAAACGTTGCAGCGGCGACATCAAGGAGGTCATCGTCGCCACCAACCCGAGCGTGGAGGGCGAAACCACCGCCGTGTATCTGGCCAAGTTGTTGCGGCCTCTCGGCGTGCGCTGCAGCCGCATCGCCACGGGCGTGCCCATGGGCGGCGAGTTGGAATATGCCGATCGACTGACCCTGTCGCGTGCGATACACGGGCGCCGGGAAATGTAGGCAGTTCTGTTGCCGGCCCCGGATCCCTGGTAAGCTGCCCTTCATTCCCGTTCTTTGATGTGGGAGAGAACCCAAGCGATTCGATATCTTGAAAGCCTGTGCGTGCCGATGTTAATGGTTGCAAGACCTAGCGGTATGAGCTTGACTCGGCGCGAAGGAGCCCAAATAGCCAGATGAGCGGCCCCGATGTGATGTTTCCCGAGGAGCAACGACAGATTGCCTCTGTCTGTCAGCGCCTGCACCGAGATGCCAACGGCAAGGCCGTGCTTCTGATCGGCCGTGATGGGCAACCCATCGCCGAGGCGGGCGAGGTGGGTGAGATCGACGTGACCTCGCTCTCGTCGCTGACCGCGGGCAACGTGGCGGCGACAGGCGGCATCTCCAAGATCCTGCGCGAGAAGGACTTCACCAGCCAGTTCCACGAGGGTGAGAAGACCCATGTGCACATCACCCTGGTGGCCGGCCGGGCCATCCTCGTGGTCTTGTTCGACGAGCGATCGTCTCTCGGCCTGGTTCGTCTTCGCGTCAGGAAGGCAGCCGAGGAGATGGCACGCTTGTTTGAGGAGGTGGCCAAGAAGGCCGCTTCCAGCACCAGCCCGTCTATCTTGAACGAGATCACCGACGCTGACATCGACAAGCTCTTCAACGACTAGCTGTCGCCACCGATGAGCTTCATCAACTACTCATCCCGCGAGATCAACTGCAAGCTGGTGTACTACGGCCCGGGTCTTGGCGGGAAAACCACCAACCTTCAGTTCATCTACGCCAAGACCAGCCCCGAGGCGAAGGGCAAGATGATCTCGCTCGCGACCGAGACCGAGCGGACCCTGTTTTTCGACTTCTTGCCGCTTTCCCTCGGTGAGATTCGCGGATTCAAGACCCGATTTCACCTTTACACCGTGCCGGGCCAGGTCTTCTACGACGCCAGTCGCAAGCTGATCCTCAAGGGCGTGGACGGCGTGGTCTTCGTGGCCGATTCGCAGGTCGAGCGCATGGAGGCGAACAGCGAGTCGCTAGACAACCTGCGCCAGAACCTGATCGAGCAGGGCTATGACCTCGACAAGCTCCCGTTCGTCATGCAGTACAACAAACGAGACTTGCCCAACATCGCGTCAGTGGCGGAGCTGCACGCGGCGCTCAACCCGACCAACGTGATCGAGTTCGAGGCCCGCGCCACGACTGGTGTCGGGGTTTTCGAAACCCTCAAAGCTATCGCCAAAGCCGTGCTGACCGAGCTGAGGCGGGGCAGCGGCGGGTAGCTGCGCTTGTCGGGGAATTCGGGGCGCCGGGCAGGCCGGGCTGCGGCTAGCTGGCCGCGAGAGCGAGAGCGAGATCGTGGGCGTTGCGCGGGAGGCGAAGAGCGGGTCGCGGGTCGCGGTTCTCACACGCTCACGCGAATCGCCCACGCCGCCCGCTTTCCGCTGGTCGCTCACGCTACCGCTACCGCGCACGCTGGCCGATCTGTGAGATCGTAGGAGCGACCTGCCGGTCGCCCGTGTCCTATTTCCGTAGGATGAGCGCGCCGAGGCCGGCGGCCAGAAAGGCGTTGGCCACGAGCCACGCCCGGTCGAGGAAATCGGGGACGAAGCGGATGTCGGCGGTGTAGGCGCAGGCGGCAAACAGAAGGCCGCCTGCTACGCCGAAAGCCAACCCGGCCAGGGCCGGGCGCAGGGAGCGCAGGCCATACAGCAAGGCGGCCGCGCCGACCGGAAGCAAGGCACTCCACAGCAACGGATTTCCTTGACCAGCGGGGCCAAAGAGCAACGCGAGCGACTCCAGTGCCCCGGTGCCGATTGCCGAGTCGGCCAGCCACGCGGGCGTTCCCAGCGACGGAAGGAAGAAAAGCCCGGAGGCCCCGAGCACCAACGCGCCTGCAAAGGCCCAGGCCGGTCCACCTCCCAGCCTCTCGCGCCGGTGCACCCCGCCGAGGCCCAGCAGCCCCAGCGCCGCTCCCAACCCGAGGCTGGCCGCCGCGCGGGAGCTTCTGGCCTTTCGCAGGGCAGCCCCGGCGTCCGCGATTCCGGCGCCGTAGTGGTCGTCGATGCGGCGACCGCTGGCCGAGGACGCCGGTTTGGGCTTCCGAGCGGTGTCGACCAGGACCGTCTGCACGGCCTCGGGGCGCGTGACGCCGGCCCCCACCACCAGCGCTGCGATACCCGCTACATGGGGCGCCGCCATTGACGTCCCCATGAACCACAGGTACCCGCTCTGTGCGCCGCCGGGCAGGATGGTGTTTTGCAGCACACCGTCTGGCTTGCCGTCGCCGTTCTGGTCCACGCGGGTATTTCCGCCGGGCGCTGCGATGTCTATCTCCTGGCCCCAGTTGGAGTAGAAGGTTGTGGTCTCGTCCCACTGGGTGGCCGCCACCGCGATGACATCTGGGTAGCGCGCGGGATAGCTGACCCGGCCGCGGCCGTCGTTGCCTGCCGCGGCCACCACGACCACGCCCTTGCGATGCGCGTACTCGATAGCGCGGCGGACGGGCGTGACCGGGAACGGTCCGCCCAGGCTCAGGTTGATGACGCTGGCATCGTGGTCGGCCGCAAAACGAATAGCCTGGGCGATGGCCGCCATCGAGCCAGAGCCCCTGCCGCCCAGAACCTTGAGCGGCATGATAGCGGCGCCAAAGGCGATCCCAGCCACCCCGCGCCCGTTGTTCGTCGTTTGGGCAATGGTCCCGGCCACATGCGTGCCATGGCCGTGATCGTCGTCGGTGTTGTCATTGTCGGCCACGAAGTTGAAGCCAGGCACGAAGCGTGTGCCCTGCAGGTCAGGGACGCGGGTGACACCTGTGTCGATCACGGCCACCACGACGCCACGGCCTTGGCCCAGTTTCCACGCCGCAGGCAGCCCGACTTGGCGCAGGTGCCACTGGTAGCGGAAACAGGGATCGTTGGGGAAGCCTGTGCCGGCCTCACCCGAACGGTCGTCTTTCGCGCACTCGGGCACTTCCACAGGCGGTGCATTCGGCGTCCAGTCCTCGGGAAACAGACTGACCGGGACGTCGTAGTCGACCGACTCGACCATGGGGTCCGCGCGCAGCCTGCGGGCCGCGTCATCCGCGTCGTGCGGTGTGCGAAAATGGATGCGATACATCCGGTCACTTGCCGAAAAGCGACTGAGGGGTTCGTCCACGTAGCCGCGGGAGGCCAGCTCCTGCTCCGTGATGTCATCCCGAAAGTCGACGATCAGCGTAGTGGGGCTCATGCGTTCGGCAGCAAGCAGGTCGTCAGCCGGGAGTGGGCCGCCGGGGTGCGGAGACACGCCACGCCACGACCAGACAGTGATCCCGGTCAACCCCAGCAAGATGGCGGCGGCTGTCTTTGCACCCATAGTTTTCAAGTATATCCGGCTGAGGCGTGGACCACATCGCAATGCTGCACTGGAATAGCTGATCGCAGCATGGGAAGGGAGGAGAGGGGCAGGTGGCGGTGGCCAGAGGTTGACCCTGTCAGGAGCTGTCTCGGCACTGATCCTTGCGGACCCACGAGTAGGTTGACGTATGGGAACCTAGGAGAATAAAGTTTCAACACCTCCCGCCTGTCCACCAATAGATTAGACGCCGCTGTAGGAGCTTTCCCCCAATGATGTTGATTTCGAAAAGGTATCGCTATGCCGTGCTCCTCACCATTTTCAGCGCGGCAGTCACCTGGGGGATTCGGGCCGAGGCCGAAGATTCAGACGCTGTGCAGAAGGCAATCGCGCTCAACAAGCAGGCACTTGCCGCCTTTGCCAACCTGGACGTGCAGGAGGCCGCCAAGCTGCTCAAGGAAGCGCTTGAGCTGTGTGAGACCGCGCAACTGGAGAAGCACCCGATGGCTGCGCGCACGCACGTGCACCTTGGGGTGGTCTACGTGGCTGGGCTCAAGCAGCGTGACCAGGGCATGGAGGAGTTCAAGAAGGCCCTCCGGCTCGATCCCCAGATCAAGATCACCAAGGCCATGGTCAACCCCGAGGTCCAGTCGGCATTCGCAGAGGCTTCCATGGATGTCTCTGAAGAAGTCGAAAGCGCGGGAAGCGCCCCCGGCGCGGCAAAGCCCGAGCTCCCGGCTGCGCAGCCGGCCGAGCCCGCGCAGCCTGCCCAGCCCACAGCCTCGGCTGACAGTGCCATCGTTCACACCCCGGCGACTGAGGGAGCGGTGGGCAAGCCCATCCCCGTCCGGGCGCAGGTTCCAGCGTCTCTGGGCGGCGAGAGGGTGGTGCTGGTCTACCGGCCCCAGGGTGCGGCGGACTTTCTCACGCGCGAGATGGACCCGGTCAAGGATAGCGACTGGTACCAAACGGAGATTCCGCCCGAAGCGACCAGCGGCGCATCGGTTGCGTACTACATCCTGGCGCAGAACGGACAGGGCCAGCCAGTGGCGCAGAATGGGACCGCGGCCGAACCGCATGTCGTCGACCTGGGCGGCGCGGCCGCCAGCGGCGGAATCATCGACGGCGTGAACCCTGATGGCGCGACTGAGGCGGGCGCCGAGGGAAGTGAGGAGGGTGAGGGTCTGTCCCTCTGGGTTGCGCTGACCGGAGGCACCGGCTTCGGCTACCACTCGGGCACGCCCGAGGCAAACCGCACGGACGATCAGGGAAGAAGCCTGAAGAGTTCCGGGATTGCCATGTCCCAGCTCCTTCAGATCTCTCCTGAGGTGGGCTACTTCCTCTCCGACAACCTGCTGTTGTCGGTGCAGGGTCGATTTCAGCTCGTCACTGGCGCCAGCAAGGTCAAGTTCAGCGACGCCGAGAAGAACAAGACTGCCTGCAACGGGGGCACCTGCCAGCCGTCCCACTACGCGCTGGCGGGGTTGGCAAAGGTGACGTGGTTCTTGGGCCAGCCCGGTAGAGTCATGCCCTTTCTTTCCCTGGCTGCGGGCGCAGGCCAGATTCGTCAGGTGGTCGGCGTCGGGAAGCTGGAGGGCTGTTCGTCAACCTGCAAGGATACCGTGGTGGGAGGACTCGTCCTGTTTGGGCCGGGCGCCGGTATCACTATCGAGTTGAGCACTCATTTTTCTCTCGTGGCCGGCGTCAACGTCCTGGTGGGCGTGCCCAAGGTGATGGCCAACGCGGACGCGAATTTCGGTATTGCCTATCTGAGGTAGGGGAGGCGGCGCCTTCTCGACGGCTTGGAGGTGGGGACATCTTTGCGGCCGCAGAGCCGCGTGGCGTAGCGGGCCGCGACGAAGAGCGCGTCGGAAAGGCGGTTGAGGTACGGGACGATGGAGCCGCCGACAGGCTCCTCGGCAGCCAGGCGCACCACCTGGCGCTCAGCGCGTCGGCAAACGGTGCGCGCGAGGTGCAGGCATGCAGCCGCGGGGCTGCCGGCAGGGAGGATGAAGTCGCGCAGCGGCGGCAGGGTTTGTGCCCACGCATCGATGTCGCGCTCCAAGGCCGTGACGTGGCGGACCGCGATTCTTCTGGACGGAGCGGCCAGATCCGCGCAAAGCCCGGAAAGCTCGTCTTGCACGCGGCCCAAGCGAGCGGTCAGGCGTGTCGCACCGGGGGGCGCAGCAGGTTCCTGCAGCAGAGCACGCGCGAGCCCGATACACGCGGAAAGCTCATCCACGGCTCCCAGACACTCCAGCCGTTGCGCGTGCTTGGCCACGCGCTGCCCGCCGGGAAGCTGCGTCTTCCCGCGATCACCCCTGCGTGTGTAGATTCTGGCCGTCATCTCGGTCGCGAGATTGGCTTGCGACTCGTCTTTGCACCGTAGTTGAGCACCACCACCTCCGACACCGGCCCCCGCTTCTTGCCGTCCGAGTTGATCATCCTGCGCGCGAACACGCCGTGGATGCGAAAGCCCGCATACAGCTCGCGTATCAAGGGCGTATCGCTATTCGACAGCATGAGTATGCACCCTCGTTGGTCAAGCCTGGCATAGAGATCGGCCAGGTCGCGCTGGTCCTGCTCGCCGAAGGAGCCACTGGTGTAGGAGGTGAAGGAGGCGGTCTTGGAAAGCGGTTGGTAGGGCGGATCGAGGTAGATGAAGTCGCCATTGCGCGCGATCGCGGACAGGTCGCGAAAGTCGTGCGAGGCGAGTTCCGCTTTCTGCAAAGCTACGCTGGCTGCCCGCAGCAGACCATCGTTGAGAATCCCCGGGTTGACACGATGACCGAAAGGTACGTTGAAGATCCCGCGGCTGTTCACGCGAAATAGGCCATTGAACCCTGTCTTGTTCAAGTAGATGAGGCGTGCGGCCCGTGCCGCGCGGGTTTGGGGAGTTTGGGTCCGCACTTCGTAGTAGTAGGACTCGCCGTGCTTCTGCTGGTGTTGGCGCAAGATCTCGATGAGATCGTCCACTTCGTCGCGCACGGCCAGAAAGGTGTCGATCAACTCGGCGTTTGTGTCGCAGAGCAGGGCGCGGGAGGGTTGCAGCAAGGCCTGGATGTGAAAGAAGACAGCCCCGCTACCGAGGAAGGGTTCCACGTAGCGGCCGATCGAGCCTTCCTTCGGATAAAGGGATTGGAGCTGGGGCAGTAGCTGGCTCTTGCCTCCGGCCCACTTGACGAAGGGCCGCAGGAACGTGGCGTTTTCGGTGGTCCGGAAAGGGGAGCGTTGGTGGGGAATCCTGTCGTCGCTGGGCGGTCCTTGGGGTGACACTGGGACGCATTTAACCCGCGTCCCGCGGCAGAATGCAACGTCGGAGCGAAGCAACTGCGACCAGTGATGCGGAAGTGGCCCTGCGGCATCGCGCAGATTTTCGTGGCGTTCGTGTCGTCGTCGAATAAACTGCCGCGCCTTCAATCATCCCACAGAATAGGTCATGCAGGCTTCATGTCGTCCATCGATAAGATTCGCAACATAGGCATTTCCGCGCACATCGATTCGGGAAAGACCACGCTCTCTGAGCGGGTGCTCTTCTACACCGGCAAGATCCACAAGATCGAGGAGGTCAAGGGGAAGTCCGGCGTGGGCGCGACCATGGACTTCATGGACCTGGAGCGGGAGAAAGGCATCACCATCCAGTCGGCTGCCACGTCCTGCGAGTGGGATGACTACGCCATCAACCTCATCGACACGCCTGGCCATGTGGATTTCACCATCGAGGTGGAGCGTGCCCTGCGTGTGCTGGACGGCGCCGTGTTGGTGCTCTGCGGCGTGGCCGGCGTGCAGTCGCAGTCGTACACGGTCGATCGCCAGATGCGGCGCTACCAGGTGCC
>PMCR01000029.1 GCA_003155465.1 Myxococcales bacterium
GTGGCTGGATGCGCGCGCCAGGTGAACCGCGGCCACTTCCTCGACGATCTCGACGAAGCGGAACGCGCGCGCCATCTGGTCGCCGCCTGCGACGTCCGGCGCAGCGAAGAGGTCAGGTCCTTCCGCGACCTGGTGCTCGCCCGCCTGGGCGCTCCCGACATCCTGGTGAACAACGCCGGCATGGTCGCACGGTCCAGCATCGAGACAATGCCCGAAGAAACCTGGGACGACGTGCTGGCTGCGAACTTGACCAGCACCTTCCTGGTCATTCAGGCGTTTCTGCCTGCCTTGCGCGGCCGCGGTCGCGGCCGGATCATCAACATAGGGTCCGTCGCTGGCCAGCGGGGCACGCCCCTCCTCGGCGCGTACTGCGCGGCCAAGCACGGCGTGGTGGGCCTGACCCGGGCGCTGGCCAAAGAACTGCGATCGGACCGCATCGCGGTGAATGCCATTTGCCCCGGATCGGTCGACACCGAGATGCTGGCCGTCGGTCAGCCGGGCGCCAAACCCGAGATGACACCGATCGAGTTGGCCCGGGTGGCGCTTTTCCTGGCCGCAGATGCGCCAGCGGCCATGACCGGGCAGAGCGTGGATGTCTTTGGCTGATCAGTATCTGGTAACCTAGAAGAACCGCTGCGGCTCCTGCCGCCAGTTCACAGTGCCGTAGACCACGCGCACAATTTCCACGCCGCCCTTCGCCGGGCGATAGAACACCAACCAGCGATTGAAAGGGGGTGGCAGCACGAAGCAACGGAGTGTCTTGAGCTTCGGATCGCGGAATCGGGCGCGCAAACCCATTTCCGGGAATTGGGCCAGAAGTTCAAACACCTCAAATGCGGTATCAAGAAACGCGAGCGCGGCGCGCTCGTTGTCAGCGCGGATGAAGTCTCGCCCCGCCATCAAGTCCTCGTCTACCTGCGGCGCGGCCGTCCACTTCATCGCTTCANNGTCGCCCCGCGAGGTCCCGCCTTCTGAGTGACCGCATCAAGTATCGTCAAGGCTTGATGGATCGCTTCGGTCTTGTTGGATGCCTTTCCCGAGCGGATCTGTCGTTCGATAATATCGTCGTAGTAACGGGTCTTCGTATAGCCCATNNGTCTGAATGTAAACTATTGGAATCTATTGTCAACGGATCCAGGCGTCCCTGGGCACGCCCGGGCTCTCCGCCGCGGGTCTTGCGTCGAAATGGCGGGGCGGCATAATGGCGCCATGAAGATCAGACTGGTTCTCATTCTTTCTTGCCTCGTCGCCTGCGCGGCGGGCGTGGTGTCGTGCTCAAGTCAGAGCGGCAATCCTTCCCACAACGGAGTCGATGCGGCCAAGGATGTACGCGCAGACTCTGCCAGCTTGGGTGGCAGCGATGCGGGAGCGCTGGGCCTGGACGCACAGGGGGTGGATGCGCCGAGCGCGGAGGCGAGTTTGCAGGTTGATGCCGGGGTGGACCGCGCCGCCATCGGTGGCGAACCGGATGTGGAGGCGATCGATGCGGGGTTCGTTCTGGACGTGGCGCCAGCAAATAGCGATGCGCCCCAGACGGTATTGGACAGCGGCGTCGCCCTTGACGGTGATGCTGGGCTCGACACTGCGGCAAAGGACGCGCCTGCGACAGAGGCGGGCGTACCCGATGCCACTCAAACGGAGGCACGCGCGCCCGACACGAAGGTCGATGGGGCGGCGGCCGATGTGATGGTCAAGGACGCGAAGGCAGAGGGCCCGACGTCCAGCCCGGACGCCGGCGCGGACGCGGTGGCGACCTGTGGGCGCATCAAGTGCGATTGCACCTTCAACGGAAAGAAGCTCTGGGGCAAAGTGCAGTACGTCGACATCTTCCCCGACTTCAAGGTCAGAAAGTCGTTCTTTCCCGACTTGAATGTCACCGAGACACTATTCCCCTCGAAATGCGGAGAATGGCTTACGGTCGATATGTTTCCTGACTTCAAGGTGCAGCTCGTCGACATGTTCGAAGACTTCAGCATTGCCGATTCATACTTCCCTGGCATCCCCGGCCAATAGCAGCGGCATGCACCGGCCATGACCGGCCAGTGCGTGGATGTCTTCGGCTGATCAGTCTTTGGCAGTGTCCGCGCGCGCATCCGAGCCCGCATCGGCGCCCGCATCCGCGCCCGCGGATCCAATCACTGCGATCGCTTGCGCGGAATAGGCCGAGAGGCACGTTCCGGTGTTGGCCCGTACCACGTAATAGAAGGTTGTCGTCCCACCCGCGGGAACGGCTGGCTTGTCGGTGTAGGTCGCCTTCGTGAGTCCGCTCGCCAGAATCGCGTAGCCGCTGCCCGAAATCGAGCTTCGCGAGACGCTGTAGGAAGCTGCGCCGGCAGCCGCGGTCCAGGTCAAGACCACGTTGCCCGCAGTGTCGGGCTTGGCGACGAGCCCTGTGGGTGCCGCGGCCACACAGGATAGGGCACTGACCGGCGGGGACGAATAGGGAGATTCGCAGGTGGACTGGCCAGAGTAAGCTGTCACGACGAAGTAGTGGGTCTGGGTAGAGTTAAGCAAGGGCACCGTAAGGGGGGAGGTCAAGGACGACCCAACCGTAGCGTAACCAGCCCCGGGTACAGTGCTTCGCTTGACGTTGTAGCCCGTGGCGCCGGTGACCGCACTCCAGGACACGTCGACCTGCAGGTTCCCGGGGATGACCGCAACACCTGTGGGTGCTGCAGTCGGTGCGCTGTACTTCACGTCGGCCGGGCACTGGTTGCTGGTACCCGTGCAGAACTCCGCTGGATCGCAGAGGTTGCCATCGGTGGAAGGGCGGCACCCTACGGCGGGGGTGGCTGGCGTGAAGGTATCGACTGGACAGGCAGGGCTGACGCCGTCACAGGACTCCGCCACGTCGCAGACCGAGACTGCCGACCGACACGTGGCGCCCTGGCCGAGAACCTTGTCGTCAGGGCACGCCGCTGAAGAACCGGTGCATGTTTCTTCCTGATCGCAGTCGCCGGCCTTGGCCCGGCAGATCTCGGTCTTTGCCTTGAACGCATCGAAGGGACAGGCGGTGCTCACCCCGTCACAGATCTCGGCGACGTCGCAAGGTCCGGCCGCCACCCGGCAGACAGTTCCCAGCGGCGCCGGGCTGTCGGCGATGGCGCATGTCCCGCTGAGGATGAGAGCGTCAACTGCGCCCGCTTCCGGCGGGACGCCTTCGGTCGCATCGTAGACGGCGTCAGGCTGCGCCGATGGCGCTGTATCGGTCACGGTTTCGGGGCCAGAAGGCGTGTCCGTCCCTGCGTCGCTGCCCGGCAACCCATCGCTCGCGAGATCTCCGACGGTATTGACCATGTCAGGCGCGCTGTCTGGCCCTGGGCTGGGCGAGGTTACGTCCGGGGATTGTTCGCGCAGGTCAGATATTCCAGCCGGAAGATCGAACGGTTGGCCGTCGCGACCGCCATCATGGTTTCCCAGAAGCGCCGGCTTGTCCAAAGCCACACATGCACTGAGTAGGCTCAGCGAACACAACGACGTGATGGCGATCACTCTGCGCATGGAGAACATCGATCCCTCTCGAAGCAGCGACTCCACCTCGCGCCCATCATGCGGCCTCCGGTGGCAGGCAAAGATAGCAGGACGTTTCTTTGATGAAACAAGGGCGCATTCTGCCACGCAAGGCAGATCTTGTGTCAATGGTTTCACGGTGCTGCAGAGGACAGCCTGTCATGCGGGAATCACCGCGGCAGCGGAAGTCCGCACCAGCTTCCCCGGCGTGCAACGGGTCAGTGCGAAGCGCCGCAAGCCGCGCGGGTGAGATTCGCGACGAAGTCTTGGACCACCGAATCACTGTTTGTGTTGTTGTGGCATGTGGTCCAGCAAGAGGAAGCCGGTGCGCAGGAGGGCCACAAAGGCGCCATGCAATCGATCATGGCCCTGCACTGTGTCTCCTTTGAAACCAAGTTCTCCATGC
>PMCR01000211.1 GCA_003155465.1 Myxococcales bacterium
GGCCAGGGGCTGTTGCATCACGTCTCCACCGACGAGGTGTTTGGCTCGCTGGGCGAGACCGGCCTATTCGATGAAGAGACTCGCTACGATCCATCGAGCCCCTATTCTGCTTCCAAGGCGGCGAGCGATCACCTGGTGCGCGCCTGGCACCGAACCTTTGGCATCCCGGTGCGCGTGAGCAACTGCTCCAACAACTATGGGCCGCTGCAGTTTCCCGAAAAGCTGATTCCGCTGATGATCCTGAATCTGCTGGAGCGCAAGCCCTTGCCCGTCTATGGCCAGGGGTCGAACGTACGCGACTGGCTCTACGTCGAGGATCACTGCGAGGCCATCTGGGCGATCATCGGCGCGGGCCAGAACGGCCGCACCTACAACATCGGCGGCCACAGCGAGCAGCGTAACATCGACGTGGTGAAGCAGCTGTGCCGCCTCGTGGCCGAGGAAACCGGCGCGCCCGAGGCAGAGCTGGTCGGACTCATCCGTCACGTCCCCGACCGGCCGGGGCATGATCTCCGCTACGCCATCGATTCCTCGCGCATCGAAGCGGAGCTGGGCTGGAAACCGCGCGAGAGTTTCGCCAGTGGGCTGCGCAAGACCGTGCGCTGGTATCTCGGCAATCGGGCCTGGATCGATTCTGTGCGCACCGGCGAATACCGACGCTGGATCGAACAAAACTACGGGAGCCGCTGACCATGGTGCAAAAGGGGATCATCCTGGCCGGAGGATCGGGCACGCGCTTGCACCCGCTGACGCTGGCGGTGAGCAAGCAGCTCATGCCGGTGTACGACAAGCCGCTCATCTACTACCCGCTCACCACCCTCATGCTGGCGGGGATACGCAACATTTTGGTCATCACCACGCCGCAAGACGGGCCCCAGTTCCAGAAACTTCTGGGCGACGGCGCGGCCTGGGGTCTGCACATTCAGTATGCCGTGCAACCCAGCCCAGACGGGCTGGCGCAGGCGTTTCTCATCGGTCGCGCCTTCATCGCCGGCGATCCCTGCGCCTTGGTTCTGGGCGACAACATTTTCTACGGCACGGGTCTGGGAGGCCTGTTCGAGGACGTGGCCGGCCGCGAATCCGGGGCCACCGTGTTCGGCTACTTCGTCCAGAATCCCGAGGCCTACGGCGTGGCGGAGCTGGACGGCGAGGGACTCGTGGTGAGCCTGGAGGAGAAGCCCAAGCAACCGCGCGGCCACCACGCGGTGACCGGCCTGTACTTCTATGACGGACGCGCGGTCGAGCTGGCCGAGATGCTGCGGCCCAGCCCGCGCGGCGAACTGGAGATCACCGATCTCAACCGCCTGTACATGCTGCGTGGCCAGCTTCACCTTGAAAAACTGGGGCGGGGCGTGGCCTGGCTGGACACCGGCACCCACGACTCCCTGCTGCAGGCGGCGCAGTTCATCCAGACCATCCAGGCGCGCCAGGGTCTGATGGTGGCGTGCCCCGAGGAACTCGCCTTTCGCAAGGGCTGGATCGACGGGGACCACCTGCGCCGGCTGGCCGAGCCGCTTCGCAAGACCAACTACGGGCAGTATCTGTTGCAGCTTCTGGAAAGGGGCCCGCAATGAAGGTCACGCGCCTGGAACTCCCCGAGATCCTACTCGTCGAACCCAAGGTCTTCGGCGATGCGCGCGGCTATTTCGTCGAAACCTTCCAGGTCGAGCGCTACGCCGAGGCAGGCATCGGCGAGCGCTTCGTGCAGGACAACCTGTCCCGCTCCAGCCGCGACACCCTGCGCGGCCTGCACCTGCAGCACACCAGGAGTCAAGGCAAGCTGGTGCACGTCGTCGAGGGCGAGGTCTTCGACGTGGCGGTGGATGTGCGGGTCGGATCGCCCAGCTTCGGCAAGTGGACCGGCGCGCACTTATCGTCACGCAACCATCGCCAGATGTACATTCCACCCGGCTTCGCCCATGGTTTCTGCGTGCTGAGCGAGCACGCCCTGTTTGCCTACAAGTGCACCGACATCTACCTGCCCCAGCACGAGGTGGGGGTAGCGTGGAACGATCCCAGCCTGGCCATCCCGTGGCCGGTCACCGATCCCATCATCAGCGAGAAGGACCGGCGCTTCCTGCCGTTGGCCGAGATCGATCCGGCTCGTCTGCCACGGTGGAAGGGCTAGCGATGTCGGCCCCTCTCCTGCTGCTCGGCGATCGCGGCATGCTGGGTCGTGCTTTTCGCGAGCTTCTCGCCGCGAAGAGACGGACTTTCACGGGTTTCGATTTGCCCGAAATGGACATCGCGGAGCCGGGCCAGGTCGGGTCGCTCTTCGAGAAGCCCTGGTCCGCGATCATCAACTGCGCCGCCTACACCAACGTGGATGGCGCGGAGGCCGACGAGGCGGCTGCCCTGCGCGCCAACGGCACTGCGCCGGGGCTGGTGGCCGCAGCCTGCGCCAGCGCGCGTGTCCCTCTCGTCCATTTCAGCACCGACTACGTTTTCGCGGGCAATGCCCGCGCGCCCTATTCCGTGGATGCGCCTCTGCAGCCGCTCGGCGCCTACGGCCGCAGCAAGGCCGCGGGTGAGATCGCCATCCGCCAAAGTGGCGCCGAGTTTCTCATCGTGCGCACGAGCTGGCTCTATGCCCCCTGGGGCAGCAATTTCGTGCGCACTATGGCGCGCCTGACCCGCGACAAGCCCGAGCTGAAGGTGGTCAACGATCAGCGCGGCCGGCCCACCAGCGCGCAACACCTGGCCGCGGTCACTTTGGCGCTGCTCGACCGCGGAACCCGCGGAACCCTGCACGTCACCGACGGCGGCGAATGCACGTGGTACGGGTTCACCGTCGAAATCGCGCGTCTGCTCGGCCGCACGACCACAATCCGTCCCTGCACAACCGCCGAGTTTTCCCGCCCTGCCCCCCGGCCCGCATACAGCGTGCTCGACCTCGCACCGACCGAAGCAATTCTCGGCCCCATGCCCGACTGGCGGACTAATCTGGCCAGCGTCGTCGCGCAGCTGGAACCGCTGTAGGACGTCGTCGATCACGTTTTCCCGCAGGCGCCCGTGTGAAGGTACGTGCTGACGGTGCCCTATAGCTTGCGTTTTCGGATGGCCTACACACCGCGCCTGCGGCAGGTTCCGGGGAAGAGTCGACAAATAGACCGGCTGCGCTTACCGTGAACCGATGATGCGACTGACGACGCTGGCAATCGCGACCGCATTGGTGGCTTCCCTCGGGTCCGCGCGGGTGACTGCCCAGACTTTTACCACACCGGGGGCCATCACCACGCCGTATCCGACCACCCAAAGTATTTCCATCGAATGGGCGATTGCAGGCGATTCAAACAACAACGGTGTCGTGACCGTGCGCTACCGCCCGGCAGGGACCACCGACTGGAAGACCGGCATGGCTCT
>PMCR01000173.1 GCA_003155465.1 Myxococcales bacterium
CTGCGTGGCGGCTGGCCCGGGGTGCATCGATCCCGCGGACAGCGACGGCGACGGCTACACCGATCTGTTTGAAGAACGAAACCGCGTCTCGGGATTCGATCCCTTGGATCCCAACAAGCCGCTCACCCCCTGCGCCCCGAGCGACAGGGGCGATCTCGACGGTGATCTGCTGCGCGACTGCGAGGAGGCCTTCCTCAAGACCGATCCTCGCTTGCCCGACAGCGACGGGGATCGCATCCCCGATGGCGTGGAATTTCGCGCTGGCATGAATCCGTTGGATCGGACTGATGCCTTCGGCGACCTCGACAACGACAAAGTCCGCAACCTGGACGAGGTGACCGCCCACACCAATCCCACGGTGGCCTCGCCCCCGGGCTACCAGCCGGTTCGCTACCTGTACGACGTCGCGCCCTTCACCAAGGTCACGGGAGAGCGCTGCTACCATCTCGACGTACGGCACATCAAGCTGCTCACCACAGGCAAGGGCACCAACGCAACGTCGGGCGTGAATCGGGTGCTGGTCTACTTCGACGAGGCGCCGGTGGGGCGCGTGCTCGACTATGGGAATATTCGGGTGGCTTGCGCGGACGTACGTTTCGTGGACGGCGCAGTAAAGTCTCCCTCCGATGGCGTGGTTCCGCTGATCGAGCGATGCACTCAGGTTCCGGTTTGCCCACCCCCACCGCCGTGCATGGATTTCAAGCCGGCCGGGAGTTTCGTTCAGTTGCCCTTCAGCGCGCCCCAGTGGTCTGCGGGAGACTGCAAGAATCTCACCTCGATCTGCCCACACCCACCGGACGCCGGAGGCCCGTAGATGCGCCGGGAAGTGGCCCTCGTGGCTGTGCTGCTTGTCGCCTGTTCCGAGGCGTCGCTGTACCCGGTGAAACACCAGCCAGAAGTTCGGGACGATCGCTTGACCGTACACGGGCAGTTCTGCACCGAGGCCCCGCAGCCGGCCGAGTTCCCCGTGCGCATCCTTTTCATGGTCGACATCTCGCAGAGCATGAACGTTACCGATCCCATGCCCAATCCCTGCGCGCAGGCCGCCTGCTTCACCCGCCGGGCCACGGCGGTGGAAGACATCCTCAATACCTATCCTGCGGGCAACGGTGTGGAGTACGGACTCATCACCTTCCAAAGCAGCATCGCCATCCAGACCCGCGACAGTTCGGGGCAGCTCGGCGGCTTCACCGCATCCACCGACGAGGTCAAGCTGCGCTTGCCCGCGCTCAACGTCGGCGTGGGCGAGACCAACTACGTGGGCGCGCTGGAGACCGCCTACGAAATGTTGCAGCAGGACATGATCGCCCTGGATGCGACCGCGCGCAGCCGCGCTCGCTACGTGGTGGTGTTCATCTCGGACGGTCTGCCGTCCCCGCGCAGCGTGGAGCATGGAATGCCCGACGATATTCGCCTGGCGGTGGAGAACATCGCTGGCCTGCAGAAGCAGCAACGCCTGGCCGAGATTGCTCTGCACACGGTGTATCTGTCGGCACCCAACACGCCGGACTCCGTGCAACTGGAGGCCAAGGAGCTGCTGGCCGGCATGGCCAGTTTGGCAGGCGGTACCTATCGCGCCTTCGACGCCACCCAGCGAATCAACCTGTTTTACATCGATTTCACGTCGTTCATTCGCACCTTCGCGCTCAAGCAACTGGTCGCCATGAACTTGAATGCCCTGTCGGTCGGGGGCGAAACCGTGGTCGACACCGACGGAGACGGGCTTTCGGACGCCGAGGAGGAGTTGGCGGG
Source organism: Myxococcales bacterium (assembly GCA_003155465.1). The sequence continues at coordinate 1,753 of PMCR01000173.1, forward strand.
GTCCTCGCCCGCGCTGGCTGACACCGATGGCGACGGGTTCTCCGATCTGCTGGAAGTTCGCCAGAGCAATGCCGGGCTCGACCCCCTGTTCTCGGGCGATGCGGACTGCCGCATGGCCACCGATCGGCGTGACGACGATGGCGACGGATTGCTCAACTGTGAAGAACGCTACTTCGGCACGAATTCCCGCTTGATCGATTCGGACGCTGACGGATTTCCCGACGACCTTGAGGTGCGCATGGGCACCAACCCGGCGGCCGCCGACACGCTCTACGACGCGGACTTCGATGGTGCGCGCAACGGCGTTGAACTTCAGGCCCACACCGATCCGTTGCGCAACGACGTGGCGGATTTTTCGCGCATCGCCTACCGCTACAGCATCAGCTTGTTGCGCGACGATCGCGCCTTGCCGGGCCGTCTGTGCTACGACTTCTCCGTCACCAACATCACCCTGGCTCCGACCGGCACGGCGGTGGGGCTACCCGAGGGGACCAACACCATCCTCATCCGGGTGGCCTCGACCCCGGCGGATTCTCCCGAGGATTTCGGCAACCACCAGGTCGCTTGTGTGCGGCCCCGCTACCGGCGGGACCCCGAGGTCAAGACGCCCTCGTCGGGACAGATGGTGCTGCCCATCACGGCATTCAAGAAAGCGTTCGGTCCCACGCCGAGCGAGGAGGTCTTCGATGCGAATCGCGACTGCGTGGTTCCTTAGTGCCACGCTGGCCTGGATCGGTTGTGGCAGCTCCAAGAAGAGCAACAGCGCGCTCGACGCGGATTTGTCGCCGAGCGGATGCGTCGTCGACGATTCGAAAGGCGGGGACAGCGCGATTCCGCTCGTACCCGGCAGCAAGGCAGTGGGCCAGATTTGTCCACGCGGCGATCAGGACTTCTTTCTCGTCGAGGTGGGCCCGGGCATGAATCTGCTCGACGTGAACCTGGCCTATCCCTCGGCGGTCACCAAGGTGAACCTGCAGGTCCGTCTGCTCGAAGCGGACGGCGTCACCGAGGTACCAGGGGCGGTGGCCAGTGACACAGCCGCGAACGACGGCAAGAGCGCCGTGGTCACCACCTTCGCGGTTCCTCAGCCGGGGTCCTACGTCTTGCGCGTGAACGATGCGGGCGACGACGCCGCTGACAACGTGAACAGCTACGTCTTGCAGGTTGCGCTGGCCGCCGATCCCGACAGCCACGAACCCAACGGAACCGCCGCCCTGGCCAAGGCGGCCGATGGCCAGCCGGGGTTCATTTCGTTCGTGGGGGACGTTGACGTGTATGCGGTCAGCTTGGGCGCCGCGGACGCACTTCTGGCCTTCCAGGTGGACAACCCCGCCGCAGCCAAGGCGGTGCTGACCTACCAGATCGCGGACGGCACGGGCAAGGTCCTGGGCACGGGCAAGGTGCCGCCCGCGGCGGTGCCCCTGGATCTCACGCAGCCCGCGCCCGCGTCGGGAATTCTGTTCGTCGCTCTCGCCTATGTCGCGGGCTCGACCCCCGATCGTCGTTCCGAGGCAGGATACAAGGTGACCCTGGCCGGCCGGGCCGAGACCGACGCCAACGAGGTGCCTGTCCGCAACGACACCCCGTCGACCGCAACCTGTGTGGCAGGTCCCGGGTCGCCCTGTGCAGCCCTCTACAGTGGTACGGCTGTGACGTTCAAAACCCAAACTGGCACCATCGGATCACGTGGGGATCGCGATCTCTATTTCTTGCGCGCGACCAGCGCCCCAGCCGTCATCGAAGCCAAGCTGAGGATCCCCGCGACTGCGATGGATCTGGCCTTGGACATCCTGGAGGCGCATGCCGCCAGCCCATGCAAGACCGATGCGGATTGCAGCGTGATGAAGGTTGGCTGCACGACGGATGACGATTGCGAATGGTCGCACAAGTGCGTGAATGCGACGGCAGGGGCCTGCACCACCAGCGCGTGCCGGCAGTGCGTGGCTTCAGGCCTGTGCCTGCCCTTGCCCGATAGCCCCGGTCAAAGCGCCTGCGGTGTGACGCTGTTCTCCGTGCGCGATGTCGACGGGGGCATGAAGACCGGTGCGGACGGGATCAACCTGGTGCAGACCGCGCAACCGATCTTCAACGCCGGGCCGGTTTTCGCGGTCGTGCACGACAACCAGGACGATCAATACGATACGAATGTTCCCTATACGCTGGACCTGCGTGTGGTGCCTGAACCCGATCCCGGCGACTCCAGTCCCGATCCCACCGCCCGCAACAACTACTACAATCCCTACCCCATCCAGACCACCAACCTGGCCCCCAACCGGGCGCGGGCCAAGGACATCTCGGCACAAATCATGGCGGGAACCAGCATCAATGGCTTCATTTCCTATCAGACCGACGAGGATTGGTACTGGTTCTCTCATCCTTGTCCGGGAACCGACTGCGGTCTTGTGTTTGAGTATGTGCAGCCTGGACCTTCGCCGGTCCGGCCGGTGTTCTTGATGTGGACCGAGGATCTGACTCTGCACGAAAGTTGGACCTATGCTGGCCAGGTTCCGACGCCTGCGCCGGTCACCGACGTCTTTGGCGACGGGGATTGCACGGAATGCTCGTTCGCGGCCAAAAAGCACGGGGGGCCGGCGACGGACGCGGGCGCCGTGGTCTATAAGTACTATCTACAGGTCCGCGACGCGGGTGCCGATGATTGGGACTTTGCGGCCAGCGGCCGCTACCAATTCCGCCTCAAGGCCTTGAATCCCGGCTGTCCCGCCTCCTGCTCCGAAATGGGCGCCGGCACCTGTGGTTGCTTCTGCAAGGCGCAGAACCAGTGCCCTGCGGGGCTCGATCTGTAGTTGCTCTCTCCCATGCGCGTTGTCCTTCTTCTCCCATTGCTGCTCGTGACCGCCACGGCGTGCGATCAGGTCACCATCCGTTCGCGTGGTGATGCCGGCCCGGATTCGCTGGCTTCGCTGTGGGAACAGGTAGACGCGGGGCCGACCAACTTCAACGCCGTCTCGGGAAGTTCCGCCGAAAACGTCTTCATCGTCGGGGACCAAGGCACCGTCTTGCACTGGGACGGCACGGCCTTGCTGCGCGAAGAAAGCGGCACATCAGCCAACCTACGTGGTGTCGCAGTGGGGAGTGCCAACCTGACCTACGCGGTGGGGGAACAGGGGACGATCCTGCGACGACAGGACGGCGTGTGGAGTGCGGACGTGCCCGTCACGGACGCCGTGCTCAATGCCGTGTGGGCGGACGATGCCACGGCGGCCGCCGTGGGCGAGCAGGGAACCGCGCTCGTGTTTTCTGGCGGGGTTTGGACCGTCATCCCCAACGCTCGCAACGACAACTACTACGCGATCACGAATAGTGACGACGGCCTCACCAGCATCGGTAGTTTAGGGGTGGTGTCGCACATCAACCTCGAAGCCAAGAGCATCAGCGCGGTTTCTCTTCCCGGCTACACGAAACTCCTGGCCGGGGCCACCCGTTGGTCGACCGGCGCCTACTTTGTCGGCGTGGAGGGGGGGTTCTTCTTCTGGTCCGCCGGCAAGGCCGTCAAGACCGAGGGCCTGCCCCCGGTTTTCCTGCGTGCAGTGGCCGTGGCCGGCGGTGACGCCTGGGTGGTTGGAAACGAGGGATTCGTCGCGAAACTGCCGGGGGGACAGAGCCCGACCATCATCGCGACGCCCGACGAGCGCTGGCTGATGGGTGTCTACGCGGCTTCCGCTACCGACCTGTGGATCGTGGGACGCTCCGGCGCTCTCTGGCGCGGTCCTCCTGGGATACGCGGCATCGGCGATGGAGGCGCGCATGACTAGGCTCTATCCTACCTTCGTGGCCTCCCTCGCCTTGGTCTCGGCGTGCACGGAGGCTAATCTGTACGGCAAGAACTACGCGCCCAACCAGGCCAACCGAATTTCGTTCGAGGGCAACCTGTGCACGGACGATCCCGCGGCCATTGCATTCCCCCAAAAGACCGTGGTGGTCATGGACGGCACGGGCGCCATGGCCGAGGCCGATCCCGCGGGTCACCGCATCGAAGCCCTGCGCTCGTTCTTGGGACGCCACCGTAGTCCCAATCAGGCAGTCTCGCTGCTGCTCATGGGGGCACAGGCCCGGACGCTCTTTCCGGGATTCTCTTCCGATTCGGCGCAGATCGATGCTGCGCTGGAAGCCATGGCCGCCAGTGTGGGGCAGGCGCAGCGCAACTACCTCGATACCCTGCGCGTGCTGTCCACCATCATTGAGGATGATCTGCTGGCCTCGGATCCGGGTACACGCAGCCGCACCCGCTACCTGGTGCTATTCGTAGCCGCGGGTCCGCCCATGCCGGCCATGCCAATCCCCTGGTGCATTTCCCAGGGGCTCACCCCGGGCAGCACCGAATGTCAGGATCAGTTCACCGCCAGCTTCTGCGGCAACGTCACGCCCAAGCCCACCGACTGCGAGCGCTTGCTCTACGGAAATACGGTTGCGGATCTGCGCCGCTACGTGCGCGATCAGGGCGGACAGGATCTCATCTTCCACACCTTCTCGCTCAGCGCAGATCAGCGGGCGCTGGATTGTCTGGGGGACATGGCGCGCTCGGGACTCGGGGAGCAAGTGCAGCAGACGCCGGCCACGTTGGATTTTCTGGCGGTGGACGTGGACCGGCCGGGAAGCCGCCTGGTTCTGCGCGACATCGTGGTCATGAATGGCAACGCTCTCCTGCGCGGTTCGGCACCCGTGGCTGACAGCGACGGGGATGGGCTGTCCGACGCGGAAGAGGTCAGGGCCGGCACCGACCCCCTGAATCCCGACACCGACGGGGACGGGGTGGGGGATGGCATTGAGACTCGCCTGGCTGCGACCGGGATCGAGTTTGATCCTCTCGTTCCGGGAACGTTTGCGGCCTGCGCCAAGCTGACTGACCCGCTGGCGGACCACGACCTCGATGGCCTGACCGATTGCGAGGAGGCCGTCTTGCGTACCGATCCCTATCTGGTCGATTCGGATCGCGACGGGATTCCCGATGTGGTGGAGGTTCGTCTGGGCAGCAACCCGCTGGTCGACGATCGGTTGATCGACAGCGATCAGGATGGCATCCCCAACGGTGACGAGGTGAAGGAAGGCCTAGATCCCTGGACCAACGATTCGTCGCGCGACCTGGAATACGGCTATCAGTACCGCACCGTGGACCAAGGCGCGACCACGCGCCTGGAGGCCACCCCGAACGAGCCCTTCCCGGGCGTGCGCATCGTGAACGTAAAGCTCGGCACGAGCACGGTGTGGATCCTGCGGCTTTCGGGAGAAACCCCGCCGCGGCTGGCCTGGGCCGAGAACGAGACGACGCTGCCCGCCGGGGCCGAGGACGATCCCAGCGCATCCATCGCGCTGACCAGCCCGGGTGACTTGACCCTGGACTCACCCCAGGGCGGCCAGCTGGTGGTAAGAATCGATCCGACCCTGTTGCCGCCACCGGGTTCGCCTGCGACCGATGTTCGTGTGATCCTGCGAACTACCTTGCGAACCTGCTTTCACATGGATGTCCGCAATATTACGTTGGTCGAGCCCCGCGAGTTGCCGACGGGCCGCCCGGGCCGCGGCTGGAACACGCTGCGGCTCTATGTGGGCGAGGTGCCGCTTGATTCCCCGAACGGCCATACCATCTACAAGGCCATGACCGTGCCGGTCCGCTTTCTCGCGCCGGACAGCAAGACCCCGGATCGTCCCTTCATTCACGTCACCGATGACGACCTCCTTCTTCTAGCCCCCGAGTGATCTCATGCGAGCACACAATTGCATCGTTCTGTCCCTGGTTGCAGTCTGGCTTACCTGGAGTGCGGCGGGTGCAGGCCTGGCCGCGGGCAAGCGGAAGTCAGGCTCGCACCGCAAGACCCCCGCGGCCCAACCCAGCAACGGGAGCAACGGCACGGCACCAGACGTGGGCGCGGCGTCGGTCGGCAAGTCGGGCGCACCCAAGCCCGCAGGTGAGGTCAAACCGCAGCCCGGTGACACCCGCGCGGCCACGCGTGAGACCGTGCGACAGGAATCGCGCATCGANNATCGAATTCGACGAGCGCATGCTGCGTGGGCAGTCTGCCTCAGGCGTGATCTATCTCTTCCAGCGCTCACCCAGCGAGTTCAAGAGCATCGTGCAAGTTCCTGACAGCTTCCGGGCCCGCACCGTGGAGATCCTGTCATCGGGCCAGGAGAGGAGATGACAGAAAGGCCCGCCAAGTCGCGCGGCGCGTTTGAAGTCATCCTCTTCGAGGAAACGCGCTTTGTCGGCTCGTTGATGTTCACCTCGTCCGAGGTGACCATCGGGAGCGATCCCGGCGTGATGGTCCGCCTGGAGGATGTCGACGTGGCACCCTGTCATGCCGTCTTGCACTTCGATGGAGACAGCTGCCGGATAAAGGATTGTGGGACCGGGCTCGCGACTGAGGTGAATGGCGTAGTGGTGGCGACCCAGGCCATCCAGGGGATGGACGAGATCTCTATCGGGCGCTACCGGCTGCGCATTACGGTGCACAAGGCCGACTTGACGCCTGCGCCGGTTTCGGTGCACCGGATTCCCAAGCCCGCCGGAGCCGCCACGCCGAAACTTCCGCCACTGCCAGTCCTGCCGCCCTCCCCGCCCGTGCCAGCCTCGGCCTCCCCCTCGCCCCGTCCCGCACCGCCGGTCGTCCCTGTCCGGGGAATAGAGCACACAGGCCAGATCTGGCCGCCACCCACTCCTCCCCCACCCATTGCGCGCTCCCTGCCTGCGACGACCACGCGCCTAGTCTCCGGGGCGGTTCCTCTCGTGCATCCGGCGCGACCCACCTCACCGGCTCCTGGCACCCGGCCAAGCGCGCCCGCGATTGCCACGGCGACGGCCCCGGACCATGCTGCACGCGCCAAGGTGGAGGCGGTGCCGGCGAACAAGCTCTTGGTGGTCGCTGCCTGCAAGCCCCTGCCGAATCCCCCGCCTTCTGCCCGCGCCAGGCCCGACGATGACGAGGATGACGACGACACAGCCTTCGAGCCAACCTTCTCGCTGCTCGCTGGCCTGTGCGAGGTTGGACTGACAAGCGCGTCGACCGAGCACACGGTTGAAATCATCCGATTCCGCCATGGCTGCGTGACGAAACTGCGGCACCTGCGCGGCGGCGAGCGCCTGCGCCTCCCTGGACTGGGTGAGGCGGTTGGCCGATCCCCTCGCCGCGGGAGTTTCGCCTTCTTTCGCGATGCTCTGCCCGAAAGCGCAGCAATCAGCAAGGCGGGCCAGCCCATCGACGATGCCCTTTGGCGGCGCCGCGCCGACAAGCGTGGCCACGTCCCGCTGGATCCTTGCACGCAGGTGGTTTTTCCGCTGCCGAGCGGCGAGGACGTCTTGGTGCACCTGGTACCTGCCGCGGCACCGCTGCCCAGAGTGCGTCTGCGCCTCAAGCCTAGCACGGCCATGCTGTGGATCGGGTGCCTCTCCCTGTTGGTCCACGTGGTGGTTTTCGCCGTCATCGGTCTCACCAGCCTCGTGCGGCGCGAGTACATCGTTGACAGCAAGGAGGGGCGTTTCGCGCGCATCGCTCTCAAGGAGATCGAACTGGAACCCCCGGCCGCGCCGCCCGCGCGCGAGAAGAAGAAAGCCAAGCCTGAGCCGAGTGAACTTGCGCCGAGCGAGACGGCGCCCAGGGTGGCGGTGCCGCGCATTCCCCGTGCGCGCTCCACTCCTTCTACCCAGGCCTCGGCCACCGCCCAAAAACTTCTGTCCGCCTTGGGCAGCATGTCCGCGGCACCCAAGACATCGGTGGCCACCGCCATGAGCAACCTGGACGCCGTGGCCCCGGTGCGCGGCGGCGGTTTCAAAGTGTCGGGCGCCATCGGCAAACTTCCAGGCGATTCGCTGCGTCTCGCCGCTGCCGGCAGCGGCATCGGACGCTTCGACACCAAGTCCGCCAACGACGTGGGAAAAAACCTGGGCCGCGTGCTGGGGCGCGGACCCACGGGGCAGGTGCGCGCGCAGGTCACGGCCAAACCCAACACCTTGAAGGTGGAGGGACAGCTGGATCGCGGCGAGATCCAGCGGGTAATCAACTCCCACATTTATGAGTTGCAGGGGTGCTACGAACGTCAACTCATCGTCAGTCCCAACCTGTCGGGCAAGGTCACCTTCGAATGGGTGATCAGCACCGGCGGTGGCGTGACATCGGTCAAGATCAAGGCTTCCACCCTGTCCAGCAACGAGGCCACCAGTTGCATGCAGGCGGCGATTCGCCGCTGGCAGTTCCCGTCGCCCAAGGGCGGCTCGGTCACAGTCATCTATCCCATCGCGCTTGCCAGCTCCGGCACCTAGACATGGAGACACGTATGAGACGCTTCCCATCCCTGCCCACAACGCTTTTCGCCCTTGCCACCGTCAGTCTGGTCGGTTCCACCGCCCACGCACAGGGTGATATCGACGAGGAACAGGTCGCGGCCTACGCCGTGCAAAGTCGGCTGTTCCGGCTGGGCGGCGAGCTGACCGTCGCGGCCGGATTTTTGCCTATCAACGCCTTCAACAAGGGGCTGACTGTCGGCGGGTCGTTCACCTATCACCTGAGCAATTCCTGGGCCTGGGAGATCATCCATGGCGCCTATGTGTACAAGCAACTCGACACCGGACTGAAGAAGGAGCTGCTGGAAAACTTCGACGTTCAGCCGACCAAGATTTCGGCCCTTGATTTCATCCTTTCGACCAACGCCGTGGTCAAGCCCTTCTATGGAAAGCTGGCCGTGTTCAACCGGCGTGTGATCCACCTGGAGGTGTCCGTGCCGTTCGGCCTGGCGTTCGCCCGGTACACCAGGCCACAGGCGAGTATGCCGGGCGTCGATGCCGGGCTCATCTTCCGGGTCTTCGTCAGCCCCCATATTTCGTTCTGCTTGGATGTTCGCGATTACGTGCTCTTCCACGATTGGAGCACAAAGAATTGGAGCACGCGCCAAGAGGTGCATGTGTCGTTGGGGGCGGCCTTTGCTTGGGGAGGCGACGAACGATGAACACGCTGTTTCTTTCCTGGCTGTGGCTGGCGGCAGCCCCAGCTCCCGCGGCCCGGCCCGCGGTTGCGCCTCCTGCGCCTGCCCCGGCTGCGACGCGGGCCATGCCCGCCGCGGCTCCACCCGCCGAAGCGCCCGCGGATGCCGATGAGCGGATGGATCGCGGCTTGGAATTGCTGAATGCCAAAAAGAAAGAGCAAGGGGCGGCCGTGCTCTATGCCTTGTACGCCGCCTTGCCCGAAACCGATCTGCGACGGGACGCCGCCGCTTTCAACCTGGCAGGCGCGCTCACCGACTTGGGGTTCGTGCAGGCCGGCATCGAATACTATCTGGAAGTCCTGACCGGCCGTCGCTCGCCCGATCTGCTGGGGAAAACTCTGGGGGCACTAAGGCCTCTCTACCAGCGGGGCCTGATCGAGGAATGGCGTTTTCTCGACGGCGTGGTCTACGGTAGTCAATACGGTGACCTGGAACCCGAGGTGGCGGACTTCGTCGAATACCTCCAGGCGCTGGGCGACTTGCGCCTGGGCTTCGGCACCTGGGGACGAGCGCGGCTCGAGGCGCTGGCGGCCACCGATCGGTTGTACGGGTGGCGCGCCCGCTACCTTCTGGCGGTTGATCGCGTGTCCCAGCGCAACGACGAAGGCGCAGAGAAGCTCCTGCGTCAGATCCTGGAAAATGCTGCGGCGCCGGCCGACGTGCGCAATCTGGCCAGCCTGGCCCTGGCCCGCCTGCTCTACGAGCGCAAGAACTACGAGGAGGCGTGGACCGTCTACGCACGGGTTCGCCTGCCCTTGGTGGAGCAGGACGTGGTGCTGCTCGAGTGGGCCTGGGACCGTATCGCGAGCGAGGATAACCAGCGCGCACTGGGTATGGTGGTTGGGCTGGGCGCGCCCATCTATCGGCGGGTGTTTGCCCCGGAACGCGATCTGATTCGCGCCATGGCCCTGCGCCGCTTGTGTCAGTACCGTGCGGCTCACCTCGCGGTCAACGAGTTTCGTGAGCACTATGGGGCGCTGGTGCGTAAGGCACGCGATCGGGTGGGCCTGCGTGAAGATCCGCAGATCGAGCAATGGGCTGCCTGGGGCACGCATCTGGCGCCCTGGGCTCGCACGCGCACGCGCCTGCGTACCGAGCAAGCCCTGGTGTCGCAGGTGGGCGACGACCGGCTGGCCGAGCACCTGCGCGCCCTCTATGGCGCGCGTTTGGCCTACACCGAGGATACCCTGCGGCGGGGGTTGCTGCGCGCCATCGATGCTGTGGCTGACGAACTGCTGCGTGTGGATGAGCAGATGAGCCTGATCGACTACGAGATTGGCGCGGGTCTGATGAAGCCCGGTGGCAATCGCGCGAGCCATCTGACCGCGCGATCGGGCGAGTTGCCTTACGGCTCGTCGCAGGTGTTCTTCCGCTTCGACGGCGAGTATTGGTCCGACGAACTCGGTGATTTCGCGGTTATCTCTGACGACAGGTGCTTGCGATGACAGGCCGTCGAATTGTCATCTCTGCTGCGCTGGCCGGGCTGCTTTGCGGTTGCGCCTCGGCTCCGCCGTTGCGGCCGCCGCCGGCTGATCCCGCCACCCAGTGGGTGCAGGCTGGCCGCAAGGTGGACTTCGCCATCACGCANNTGCACATGCGCCTGGCCGAGCTGTACACCGAGCGGGCGCGCTACGCCTGGCTGGTCATGTACGAGCGGCGGCGTGCGCGCGGTGACGATTCGCGCGTGGTCGAGGCTCCCGAGGCCAGGCTACTCAAGAACCTGGCCATCGGCGTGTACAGTCGTCTGCTGCGCGAATTCCCCAGCTATGCGCGAGCCGACGAGGCCACCTTCCTCATGGCGCACGAGTATCGCGAGCTGGGCGAATTCGACAACATGCGCGAGACCTACGAAAAGCTGATCGACACCTACCCGAAGAGCCACTATCGCTTCGATTCGTACCTGTCTCTCGGCGATCACGCCTTCGATGCCAACGACCTCACCAAGGCCGAGCGCTACTACAACTTGATCCTGGCTGCACCCACAAGCCACGTTCACGCCCTCGCCCGCTACAAATTGGGCTGGGTGCGCGTGAACCGCCAAGACTGCAAGGGCGCAGTTCGCCTCTTCGAACAGGTGCTGCGTGATCGGGGCAAGCAAGGTAAGAGCGAGGAGGCCCTGGTTTCCACCCAAAAGAGCCTAAACGTGGTGCGCGAGGCCCTGGTGGACCTGGCCTACTGCTATCCCGATGTGTTCCCCGACAAGCCGGCGGTGCCCTATTTCCGTGGCCTGGCAGCCTCGTCGCTGGACTACCTGGCGGCCATGCGTCGGCTGGCCAACCGCTTCACCCTCAAGGAAATGAGCGTACAGGCGGTGTCCGTGCTTCGCGAGGTAATGGACGCTTCGCCGGGCGATGACGACGCCGTCGAGATGGCTCGCCGTCTGCACGACAGCATTGTGAAGGCGCAGGTGTACGACCATACGGCCGAGGACGTCGGCCGCATGGTGCGGGTGCTCGACGCCAGGCTGGTCGACTATCGATTGCCCGCGGACAAGCGCGACCGCCTGGTTGGAGAGATCGAGGTCTATGCGCGTGACCTGGCCACCCGCGCGCATGTGGCAGCCAAGGATTCCGAGAACAGCCAGACCCTGGGCGCGGTGGCCGACGCGTACCGCGTCTACCTGGCGCGTTTCGACACCGCAGCCGCACGTACGGAGATGCAGCAGAACCTGGCCGAGACCCTGCTTGCCAGCCGCCGCTACTACGATGCGGGACAGGCCTACGAGAATTTCGCGGTCAGTGCCGGCAACGTCAAGGATCTCACCGAGGCACGGCTCAACGCCATCTCGGCCTTCCAGAAGGCACTGGAGGATTCCAGTCTGGGACGCCTGGAGCGGGCCATGGCCTGGGCCGGCATCCGAGCCATGGGCCGCCAGGTCATCGTCGAGACACCGGGGCACGAAGCGGTGATGGGCATCAAGCTATCCATTGCTCGCAGCGTTTATGAGTCGGGTGAATACGATCGCGCTGCCCAGCTCTTTTTCGCTGTGGCGATGCAGTACCCTTCCACCACCGAGGGCGCGGCCGCAGCGCACCTGACCTTGGATTCCCTGCGCCAGGCCGACGATCTCGAAGGCCTCGCCACCCTGGGCAGGCGGCTGATTGCCAACCCGCGCCTGGGCAACGAGGGGCTGAAGGCCGAGCTGCGCGACATCGTGAGCAAGGCGGCCCAGCGTCAGGTGGCCGAGGTGACGGTGACCGACACCGGCGATCGCGAAGAGCAGCTTCTCGGCATGGCCAGGCGGCACAAGGGCAGCGAGCTGGGCGAGCAGGCCTTCTACAACACCCTACTGGTCGCTCGATCCAACGGGGACATCCAGCGCTTCTATGAACTCGGCGATCAGTTCCTGGTCGACTATCCCCGCTCTCCCAAACGCATCGACGTGCTCTCGGCTCTGGCCACCGTCGCCTCGGACATCGCCGATCTGGGCAAGGCGGGCAAGTACATGGCTGCCGCCGTGGCCGCCAATCCGGGCGCCAAGGAAGCGAGCGATCGTCTCTATACCGCGGCCTCCATCCACGCCGTCATGGGCGAGGCGGTGGCGGCCAAGGAGATCGTCA
>PMCR01000012.1 GCA_003155465.1 Myxococcales bacterium
GCGGTTCGTGGTGGGCCGCCAGCGGCGGGATCGAGAGTCGCGATCGTGTGGAGGATGAACATGTGCGTCGAATGGCGCGGTCGGGGGTAGCGAGGCGCCTTAGGGCCTGTATCATGTCACGAATGGCGGATTCTAGGTCAGAGTCAAAGGGCGCACCTTCTGGTGCTTTCCGTCTGGCGATCATCGCCAATGCCCCGACTCCCTACCGTACTCACTTCCACAGGCGAGTTGCGCGCGAGGTCCCAGGCCTGGAGCTCTGGAGCGCCTACACCCACGAAACGAGCAACAGCCCTTGGTCCGGAACCACAGACGCGCTCACGCGGCCGGTATGGTTCGGACGAGGCGAGCGGGCGGGCGACCAAGGTGCCCTATCGCGACAGCTCCACGAATGGCGGAAGGGTGGCCATATCGTTCGCTGGCTTCACCAGACAAAGATCCACGCTGTCGTGATCGGGGGCTACAACGACCTCGGTCGAATCCGGGTCATCTTGTCGTGCCGCCGCCACGGCACTCCGTGCTTCCTCTTCGCCGACAGCAATATCCGTGGTGACGTGGCCAGAGGAATGAAAGCCTGGATCAAGCGCGTTTATGTCCGGTGGGTCGTCAAGCGCTGCTCTGGTGTGCTGCCCTGCGGCTCCCTTGGTCGCGCCTACTTCCTCAAATACGGCGTTGACCCGACCAGAATCCACTACTCTCCGTACGAGCCCGACTACGAGCTGATTTGGAATCTTCCCAAGGACAAGATCGCCGCCACGCGGGACCGGTTCGAGCTGACTCCTGGCCGCCGACGCATCGTCTTCTCCGGGCGTCTGGCTCACGTCAAGCGGGTCGACCTTCTGGTCGATGGGTTCGCCGCGATCGCGGCCGACCGCCCGGAGTGGGACCTGGTCATCGTCGGCGATGGCCCGCTGCGGGAGAAGCTCATGGCGCGCGTGCCCGAGCAGCTTGGCGAGCGCGTGCGCTGGCTTGGTTTCATCGACGACCAGGAAGTGGTCAGCGCCGTGTACCGCAACTGCGATCTACTCGTGCTCCCTAGCGACTACGAGCCGTGGGCACTGGTGATCAACGAAGCCGCAGCCGCTGGTCTGGCTGTCGTGGCGTCGGACGCGGTCGGCGCTGCAGCCGAGCTGGTACGCGACGGAGTCAACGGAAGCGTCTTTCCTGCTGGCCGCCTCCAGGTGCTTACCGAGAAGCTGAGATTCGCCACCGGTCCTGACAGGATCGAGAAGCTCAAGGCGGGCTCGAGCACGGTCTTGGAAGAATGGCGTAGAACCGCCGACCCGGTGCAAGGATTGCGCGAAGCCCTGCATGACGCGCGACAGATGCCAAAGTTCTAGTGATCGTCGCGCGGGGCAGCGAACCGGGGCCGATACGCCGACAGGCAAATCGAGTAGGCCGGCCAGCGCAAGAGCCAATCTAGCGGCCGGTCGAACAACAACGGCAAGGGTCTCAGGGGGAGCAAGGTCAACCACCCAAGGCGCGAATCTAGCTTCCCCACCACGCGCCACAGGTGACAGACCTTCTGGCTGACGATTCCCGTGCAGTAGGAGATCTCGTCGGCGACGAATCCAGATCGGTCGCACAGCTCGAGGATCATGGCGCGCGTGTAGCCACGACGAACATGCCATCCCGTTTCCGTCGTGGAGAAGGGGCCATTGTCCTCCTTGTTGATGGCCCTGTACTCGAGGTTCGGCGCCGTGAGCAAGAGGCGTCCGCCAGGCTTCAGGCAACCATACATCGCCTTCATGAGGCGAAGGTCATCCAAGATGTGCTCGATCATCTCGCAACAGATGATGACGTCGAACTGTGCGACATACTCCTGGCGGTTGTCGAGCTCACGCGCATCGCTGACGGCAAAGCTGGCTCTGTCGCCCACCCCGCAGATGGCCGCGCGGTCGCGCGCCTTCTCGAGATCCGATTCGCTAAAGCTCAATCCGAGCGCCTGATAGCCTCTCTTGGCGGCTCCGATCGTGAAAGCACCGCTGCCACAGCCCACCTCGAGCAGTCGCTCTCCGTTCGCTGTCCTCGGCAGATGCCGGCACAGCCATCTCCAGCGGTCGAGAACCGAGGTGTCGGCATGAACGAGCGTGGCGGGAAACCCGAACAGCTCCACCAACGGTGACAAGGTCTTGCCCATGTGCGGAAGGAGGTTTCTACCAGACCCGACGGTTTTCAGCCATCACACGACGAAAGCCCGCGCTACGCCGTCGACAATGCGCTCGCTTAGCGGACGTGGGAGTGCGGCTCTCAACCGGGCGGCCCCTCACCCGCCGCGCTCCGCACGGCGGCCTCTCCCCGCGCGGACGCGGGGCGAGGCGTACTCTGCCGACGCGGACGCGGGCGAGGCGGAGAGCGGTCTTCCGGCGGCGCTCCGTCTATCAGGCGAACTCGCAGAGAGACTCGATGAAGCTCCGCGAGCCGTCGCGATCCCACCCGTCCAGGTGGGCGACTTCCTTGAGCTGCTGCCCGCGCTGGCGTGGAACCAGGAAGAATTCTGCGGTGGCCTCGGGCAGCGATGTCATGT
>PMCR01000560.1 GCA_003155465.1 Myxococcales bacterium
GCGGGCGCCGAGTGGGTGAGCGCGCCCACGGAGACCAGATCCACGCCTAGTCGAGCAAGTTCAGGGATGCGCGCCAGGGTCACGCCGCCCGAGACTTCTACCAGCGGACGAGGCTTGACCGCGCGGATTCGGGCCATGGATTTTTCCAGATCCGTCTCAGTGAAATTGTCGAGCAAGACGATGGCAACGCCCGCGGCCAGGGCTTCGTCGAGCTGGGCCAGGGTGTCCACCTCGACTTCGATGTTCAGGCTGTGCGGTACCCGGCCCTTGGTCCGGCGCACGGCCTCGGTGATTGATCCAGCGAGCGCCACGTGGTTGTCCTTGATGAGAACGCCAGAACCGAGGTCGAAGCGATGGTTGCTGCCCCCGCCCATACGCACGGCGTATTTTTCGAGCAGGCGAAAGCCCGGGGTGGTCTTGCGCGTGTCGGTGATGCGCAGGCTGGTACCGTGGGCTGCGGCCACAAAGGCTCGCGTCAGCGTGGCAACACCCGAGAGACGCTGCAGAAAGTTGAGCGCGGTCCGCTCACCGGCCAGCAGGGCTGCGGCCGAGCCGCGATAGGTCGCGACGCGCGTTCCAGGCTGGGCCTCGGCACCGTCGGAAATGTGGGGTTCGATCGTGATCGACGGGTCGAGACGGTGAAAGACAGCGGCAGCGACGTCCAGGCCCGCCACGGTCAAACGCTGGCGGGCGACCAGATGGGCTGTGGCCGAGGCTCCCGGGGCGACCACAGCCTGCGTGGTGGAGTCCCCGCGTCCCAGGTCTTCCTCGATGGCAAGGTCGATGAGCCGCGTTGTTGCGGGCGTGAGCATAAGAGGATCTGACATGCGGAGCAGGATAGCCCGGCCGTCCGCTGGTTGACTACTCTCCCCTGCACGCGGTAGGTAAGCCGTCCATGCGGGTCATTGCTGGCGCTGACCGCGGGCGCAAGCTGCGCGCGCCACGTGGAGCCACGACGAGGCCCACAGGGGCGAAGGTGCGTGAGGCGATCTTCAACATCCTCGGGCCACCACCTCCACAGCCTGTCCTGGACCTTTTTGCGGGAACCGGATCCCTTGGGATCGAGGCTCTATCCCGAGGCGCGGTGGCGGCCGACTTCGTGGAACGCGATGCGCGGGCGCTGGGGATCCTGCATCGGAATCTGCGCGATCTGGGGTTTTCCGCGCGGGCTCGTGTCATCGGATCGAGCGTGCAGCATGCCCTGCACCGCATGGCCGGAGAGGCAGAGGGCAGGGTCTTTGGTTGGATCTTCGTGGACCCGCCCTACGCGTCGGGCGAGGCAGAGCCGGTGCTATCGATGCTCGCGGGCGGCGAGCTTCTGGCCGAGGGCGCGGTGATCATCGTCGAGCATGGGCGGCGCCATCTGCCGGCTGAGGTCTTCGGCATCCTGGTCATGACCGACCGGCGCTTCTATGGTGACACCGGGGTTTCTTTCTACCGGCCACAGAGAGGATTGGCTTAGTGCCGCGTTCCCGATCGATGGCTGTTTACCCCGGGACGTTCGATCCCATCACGAACGGCCACGCGGACATTTTACGCCGTGCCCTCAAGCTCTTCGACCGCGTGGTCGTGGCCTTGGCCGACAACCCGCGCAAGCAGCCGCTCTTCTCCTTGAAAGAGCGCAAGCGCATGATTCGCCAAACCTTGGGGAATGATCCGCGGGTCGAGGTCGATTCGCTCAGTGGCCTGCTCGTCGACTATGTGCGGCGTCGGGGCGCGAAGTTCGTCATCCGCGGCCTGCGAGCCGTGGCAGATTTCGAGTACGAGTTCCAGTTCGCCCATATGAACCGGCAGCTCGCTCCCGAGGTGGAAACCATTTTTCTCATGACCAACGAGGACAATTTTTTCGTATCCTCTTCGCTCGTCCGTGAAGTGGCGGAGATGGGCGGGGACATCAGCCGCGTAGTGCCGGCGGTGGTCCTTTCTGCATTAAAGAAGAAGTTTAAGAAGAGGAGATAACATGTTGATGAAGTTGGCAAAACGTCTCTCCGTTGTCGAGCCGTCTATGACCCTGAAGGTGACCGCCAAGGCGGCGGAGCTGCGTGCAAAGGGCGTGGACGTGGTGAGCTTCGGCGCTGGCGAGCCCGACTTCGATACGCCGGCTCACATCAAGGAGGCGGCCAAGAAGGCGCTCGATGCCGGGGCCACCAAGTACACCGCAGTTGAAGGAACGCCTCAACTGCGCAAGGCGGCGGCGGCCTGGCTGGGAAAGGCCCATGGCTTTGAAGTGAACCCCAAAGAGGTGATGGTCAGCGCGGGCGCCAAGCAGTCCCTCTTCAACGCCTTCCACGTGCTGCTGGACGAAGGCGACGAAATCATCATTCCAGCGCCCTACTGGGTGAGCTACGCCGAGATCGCCAAGTTGGCGGGCGCCAAGCCGGTGCCGGTGATGTCCCGGCCGGAAGATGACTTCATCGTCAACCCCGAGGCGGTGGCCCGGGCGATCACCCCGCGCACGCGTATCATCCTGATCGTATCGCCCAGCAATCCCACGGGTGCGGTCTATGACGAGAAGACCCTGCGCGCCCTGGCCGACTTGGCGGTGGGGCATGACATCTGGCTGCTCACCGACGACATCTATCGCAGTCTTTGCTACGGCGACGCCCGCTTCGTGCAGCCGGCAACCTTCAGCCCCGAGGTGCGCAAGCACACCATCATCGTAGATGGAGTTTCCAAGACCTTTGCCATGACCGGGTGGCGTATCGGCTTCTGCGTGGCGCCTCTGCCGGTCATCGAGGGCATGTCGACCCTGCAAAGTCAGTCGACGACCAACGCGGCCGCGGTCAGCCAGGCGGCAGCCGTAGCAGCCTTGGAGGGACCGACCGACGAGTTGGAGCGCATGCGGCTGGAGTTCGACAAGCGGCGCCAGTTCATGGTGAAGACCCTTCGGGCCATGCCGGGGGTCAAGTGCGTTGAGCCCAAGGGCGCGTTCTATGCCTTCCCGGACCTGAACGCGTTTGTGGGCCGGCGCACACCCGCCGGCAAGGTGATCGACGGCGATCCGGCGCTGTGTGAGTACTTCATTGAGGAGGCCAAGGTGGCGGTGGTGCCGGGGTCGGCCTTCTACGCCCCCGGCTACGTGCGTCTGTCGTACGCCACCTCGCAAGCCAACATCGAGAAGGGACTGCACCGCATGGGCGAGGCCCTGGCCAAGCTGAAGTAGGTTTTTTTTCACCACAGAGGGCACAGAGAACACAGAGGCCGGAATGAAGGAAAGGGTTCGGACCGGACAAGAGCCCACCCTTTCCCTTTCCGGTCCGGCTCTGTGACCTCTGTGCTCCCTGTGGTGAAACAGCTAGCTACTACGAAGCCGCCGGTGGCGGCATGGAACGCTTGCGGCGCAGTTTTTCGACCAGGGTCGTGCGGTTGAGGCCGAGCAACTCGGCCGCGCGATTCTTGTTGCCGCCCGTGCGCACCAGGGCCTCGGCGATCATTCGGTCCTCTACCGATTCGAGGATGGCGCGCAGGTCGGTCCGTTCCGTCGGTAGTGGCGTGGGTATCGGGGTGGCCGGTTCGTCTTGACCACTGCGCAGTTTGGGAGGCAGATCGGTCACAACGATTTCGCCCGAGCCTTTGAGAATCACCGTGCGTTCGATCAGGTTCTCCAACTCGCGGATGTTGCCCGGCCAGTAGTAGTGCCGCAGGGCAAACATCGCGTCGGGGTGGATGCCCGTCACCTTGCGCCGATTCTTCTCGTTGAAGCGCCTGACAAAATGCTCGGCCAGAAGCGGAATGTCGGACGAGCGCTCGCGCAGGGCGGGCAACTCGATGGGGATGACATTGAGGCGCCAAAAGAGATCGGCGCGGAAGCGGCCGGCCGCCACGTCGTCCTCTAGCTTGCGGTTGGTGGCTGCCAAGATTCGCACGTCGATCCGCTGGTCCGTCTCATCGCCAACCGGCCGCAGGACACCGTCCTGGATCAAACGCAGCAGCTTGGCTTGCACGCCCAGCTCCATGTCACCGATCTCGTCGAGCAAGATGGTTCCGCCGCTGGCTTCGGCGAAGCGGCCCATGCGCGCGGAGTTAGCGCCGGTGAAGGCGCCTCGGGCGTGTCCGAAAAGCTCGGACTCGACCAGATTGGTGGGGATGGCGGCACAGTTCACCGCCACGAACGGCTTCTTGGCGCGTGAGGAGCCTGCGACGATGGATCGAGCCACCAGCTCTTTGCCTGTACCGGATTCACCGGTGAGCAGCACTGTGCAGCTCGTGTCCGACACCTGGGCGAGCAAGCTCAGCACCGCGAGCATGGCCGGATCCTCGCCCAGAAGCCAGGGCGCGGTTCGGTCACGCCAGGCCAGAGGGTCAGGGCCGGCGTCCGGGGCCGGAGTCTTGGAAATGCCAACCGCGCTCCCGATGGCCTCCTCCAGACTCTCGACCCCGACGGGCTTGACCAAGAAATCGCGTGCCCCCAAACGCATGGCGCGGACCGCATCCGGGATCTGGGCGCTGCCGCTCATGACAATGACCGGAGTGCGCGGGCACTTCGTGCGCACAGCCTCAAGGATGGCAAACCCATCGGCGCCAGGCATGCGCAGGTCCGTGACCACCGCGTCGAAAACCTCACGCTCGATCTGGGCCAGGCCACCCGGGCCATCCGCGGTCACCACATCGTAGGCCGCCGAGCGCAGCAGCCGCGCCAGACTGCGACACAGAGCTTCCTCATCGTCGCAGAGCAAAACCTTCGCCGTCATCGCCGGCCTCGCCTCGCCACACGCCCGCGTCGCGAGGCGTCCAAAAATCGTTTCCCAGGAGCAATCAGCACGAGACCCCTAGAGTGTTGCGCCTTCCGGCCTTCGGGTCAAGACGGGCGAGTCCGTGTTTGCGCTTGATCGGTGGTGGGGGCATGCGTATATCCCCAAGTAATGTCCGATCCCATCAACATGCTTCTACTCGAGATCGAAGGTGAGTGTGCGCGCCTTCCGGGTGCGGCGCTGGCGAAGGTCGCAGGGGGCGAGGCGCGTCTGGGACGGCTCAATGAGTTGCTTGGCCGGGCTGCGCCCGCAGGCTATGCCGCCTTTGTTTCGCGTTACGACGGCGGCCGGCTGCCCGCGAATTCGCCTCAGCCCGACCCGGGGGCGGGTGGCGCCGGCGAGGGCGCCTGTGATTCCGGCCTGCGACTCTTGTCTCTTGAAGAGAGTCTGCGCTGGGCCAGCGACCCAGAGCGCCCACCGGAGCTCAAGGGACTGTGGCCGGTGGCGGAACGGGGCTTGCGGTTGTTCGCCCTCGACATCGAGGGGGCAGGCGAGGGCGAGTGCCCGGTGGTTGAGTTGGCAGGCCGCAGCGTAGACCGCGTAGGATCGAGCTTTCTGCGTTTCGTATATGCCTGTTTGGGTGAGCTTCTGGCTGGCGATGGTGCCCAGCCGGCGGCGGTGGCGCGCGAGTTGTGTCGGCGCGATCCGGGTCTTGCCGAGCACTGGGTTCGTCTGGTCGACCACCTCGAAGACCAATGCAAGAAGGCCGAGGTCGACGGAGCGCTGGCCGAGGCACTTCGCTGTGCCAGCCCACCGGGGCCAGCCCTGCTGACTGCGCTTGCGCTGTCTGCACTCGATCGGGGCGAACACGTCCGCGCGCAAGCGGCCTTGGATGACGCCATCGGGTCAGACCCGATGACCGCGCGCGACGATGACGCACGCCTGGACGCTGCGGCGATTTCACTCGTTCTGGCACAGGATCGTGGTGACGGGGCAGCCGCGGCGCGGGCCAAAGACCTGCTGGGCGCTGCGGCGGCTTCGACGGGGGCCTACTGGCGCGGCGAAGCCATGCGGGCCCGTGCGGTCGGCGATCTGGTGCGGGCAGTTTTGGCCAGCAAGGTGGTGGAGGCGTTGGTCCCCGGTGACGCGGACATCGCGCGGATGCGTGACTCCAGCGCCAATCTGGAGCCGGCACTACGGGCTCTTGCGGCGGCGCGTGACTCGCTGGATCAAGGCGCGCTGGATGAGGCTGTGCGGCATGCGCGGGTCGCGGTCAGCGAGCGGCCGGACTTGGCCGCTTGCCATGCGGTCCTGGCCGAGGGCCTGAATGCGTGCCACGACCGCGGCGCGCTGGATGCCGCCCGTCGTGCCACCGAGCTGAACCCCTCGTTGATCGATGGGTGGCGCGAGCTGGGAGACGCCTATCTGGAAGCCCGCCAAGCCGTCAACGCCGAGGAGGCCTTTCGCGAGGCGATTCGGCGAGACGGTAGTTTCGCGACGGGCTTCGCCAAATTGGCCCAGGCGTTGCTCGAACAGGGGCGAACCAGTGAGGCGCTGGATGCCATCGTGAGCGCCCAGGAACGCGGCGGCGATTCGTTTTTCGTGGCTGCGGTGAGAGGCGACATTTTGGCCGAGATGAATCGGCATCACGAGGCGGCGGAAGCCTACGACCAGGCCATGCACATCGAACCCGAGGACCACTGGGTGCTGCACCAGGCGGCGCGGGAGCACAGCCGGGCCGGTCACGATGACCGCGCGGCCGAACTCTTCGAACAGGCACTGCGCTTCGACCGTGACGGCTGTCACCAAACTCTGATTGACTACGGTGATCTTCTTCGTCGGGTGGGCCGCATCGGGGACGCCGTCCGTATGTACCGCAAGGCTGTGGCTGCCTGTCCCAACGACGTGGAATGGCGACGCACCCTGCGCGAGGCCGAGCGCGAGCTAATGAGCGCGCCAAGCTAGCTCAATCCTGTCCGTCGACGGCGGCGCGGTCCAAGTACCAAACCAGCTTGCTGTCGTCGGCGGGCCTGATGCCGACGATGGGATGCGCGTGTTCATCGTCGGGTGCGCGGGCGGCTTCGAGCAGGGCCGCGTGCTTGCTGGCTCCGGTGACCAGAACGGCTAGAAAACGGGCGGCGCAGAGCACGGGGTAGGTCATGGTCATGCGCGGGCGGGGCGCCAATACGCGGTCGCCATCGTTGAAGCGCACCCAAGCTTCGCGCTCGTCGAGGGCCGGCGAGTGCGGGAAGAGGCTGGCCGTGTGCCCATCAGAGCCCATGCCCAGAATGGCAGCATCAAGACGGCCGTCGGCAAGCGACCGGCGCAGATCGCTCTCGTACCGACGATCGCCGTCGGCTGAGCCGACTGGCATGGGATGGACCTGAGTCGGAGGAATGGGCACCCGGTCGACCAACGCGGATCGAATCATGGCAAAGTTCAGCCTGGGATCGTCATCGGGTACGCAGCGCTCGTCGACCAGCCACAGGTGCGTCTGGCCCCAGTCGCTCGGCGAATAGCGCGCATCGGTTGCCAGTCGTTGGTAGAGTCCCTGCGGGCTGGTGCCGCCCGACAGGGCCAGGTGCACGGCGCCTGCTTGCTCCACTCGTTCGCGCAGCAAGAACATGAGATCGTCGGCCAACCGCCGCGCGATCGCCTCGGGCGACGCCTCGACCACCAGCCGACCGCGCAGTCCGCGAAGACTGTCTTGCGCGCTCATGGCGGCAAGTCGAGATCTGTCGGGGCCTCCGGCTCCGTGCGCGACACGGCGGTCTCTGGGTTGCGCCACGGTCCGTGCGGTTTGATGAGATCATCGGCCGCCGCAGGTCCCCAGCTTCCCGCACGGTAGGTGGCAAGGCCCTGGCCCGGGTGGCCTTGCCAGTAGTCGAGCACCGGCATGACGATGCGCCAGGCGGCCTCTATCTCATGGCGATCTTTGTAGAGCGCCTGGTTGCCGCGAATTGCGTCCAGTAGCAGCGTCGCGTAGGCCTCGAACGGCTCGGCGCTGAATTGCTGGCGATAGTCGAAGTCGAGCACGGCCGACTGGATGTGCAGGCCCAGGCCGGGGACTTTGCCTTCGAAGCGCAGGCTGATGCCTTCGTCCGGTTGCACGTTGACCACCAGACGGTTGGGACGCGGTCGGATTTCGGCACCGTCGATGTTGCGGAACAAATGGGGCGCGGGCTTGAAGTTGATGACGAACTGGGTGAGCTTGCGGCGCATGCGCTTGCCCGTGCGCAGGAAGAAGGGCACGCCCTCCCAGCGCCAGTTGTCGATGAAGATTTTGAGCGCGGTGAAGGTGTCGCACGAGCTGTCGGCCGGCACGCCGGGCTCCTCGCGATAGCCGGGCACGACCGCGCTGTCAACCTGGGCGCGGGCATACTGGGCGCGCACGGCGAGGCGGGGCACCTCATCCGGGGAGATGGGGCGCACCGCCTCCAGCACATGGCGCTGCTCGCTGCGCAGGTCGGAAGCACGGAACGAGTTGGGCGGCTCCATGGCGACCACCGCCATGAGCTGAAGCAGGTGGCTCTGGATCATGTCGCGCATGGCCCCTGCGGAATCGAAGTAGGCCGCGCGGCTGCCCACGCCCATGGTTTCGGCGGCAGTGATCTGAACGTGATCGATGTACTGTCGGTTCCACAGCGGCTCGAAGAGCAGGTTGGCGAAGCGAAAAACCAGCAGGTTCTGTACCGTCTCCTTGCCCAGATAGTGGTCGATGCGGAATACGTCGTCGTCGTCGAAGACACGGCCCAGGACGCGGTTCAGATGCTCCGCGGTCTGCAGGTCGCGGCCAAAGGGCTTCTCGACGATGATGCGCTGTCGGGCGGTCGGGTTGGTCTCGGCAGCACACCAGCGCCGCGGGCCCTTGCCTAGCTGGGCGGCGCCGATGTTTTGGATGATGCGTTCGTAAAGCTCAGGACCGACGGAGAGATAGAACAGGATCTCTCCGCCGGTGCCGTGGGCTACTTGCTGCTGGCACATCGCCTGCGCGATGCGCGGCCAGTCTTCGGTGTGCGTGGCGTCGGCCGCCATGTAGTGCAGGCGGCCGGCGAATTCGCGCCAGCGTCCCTCGTCGAATCCGCGCCGTTCTTGGCAGGTACCTTTCACCCGCTCGCGAAACTGATCGTCAGAAAGCGGCGTGCGACTGATGCCGAGTACGCCCACGTGCGCGGAGAGCAGCCCCGCGACGTGCAACTCGAACAAGCCCGGTATGAGCTTGCGCCGCGTGAGATCGCCGGAGGCACCGAAAATGACCAACAGACACTGTCGCTCGTCCATGTCGACGGCAAGCATAGCGTCTCCCGCGTCTGCCGGCGACCCCGATCCCCGCGACAGCCGCAGGAGGTCGTTGCCGCAAAGGAAACCGCGCCGGTCGTGGTCCCGGGGATGAACACGACGGCGACCACCACGGTGCGAATCGCTCCGCGGTTAGCCGCCAAAGATCCGCTCCATCAAGATGTCTTCGAGACTGCGCCGGCCGTCGAGAACCGCGAGGACCTGAACGACGTTGGCTCCGAGCCGGCAGATGATCCTCCACGGGCTCTCTTGGATCTCGCACCAGGTGTGTTTGGTGCTAGACGCGAATCTTCTCGTCTGGTCCAGGGGCGTGCACGGTGGCAAATCCGTGCTTGGTCAGCTCGGCGATCAATACCGCCTGCGCCGGGGGCTCGCCATGTACCAGCAGCACCTGGCGAAGCTTGCCCTGGCTGCGCACCCCCTCGGCGAACTCGATGAGATCCTTCTGGTCGGCGTGTGCGGAAAAGCCGTTGAGCACAACCACCTCGGCCGCCAGTCGCCGCATGACCCCGAAGATCTTCACCTCGCGGTGGCGCTCCACGATGCGGCGGCCGAGCGTGTGCTGGGCTTGATAGCCGACGATGAGAATCGTGTTGCGAGGATCCTCGATGCCTTCGCGCAGGTGNNCGAAGTCGAAAGGCGAATCGCCGCTCAGCAACAGGGAGTAGGTCTGCTTGTCGTAGCACTCGGGGTGCATCTTGAAAACGTCGGTGAGCTTGACGGTAAGAGGCGAGTCCACGTAGACGGGCAGGGCAGGCACCTGGTTGGCCTTGCGCAGGCGCTTGATGGCATAGACGACTTCCTGCGCCCGCTCGAGGGCGAAGGATGGGATGATGATTTTGCCGCCTCGCTTGGCGGTGCGGTTGATCGCCGCGGCCAGTGCCCCATCAACCTCCCCGATGGGCGAGTGAAGGCGGTCGCCATAGGTGCTTTCCATGATGAGGCAGTTGACCCCGCTGGGGATCTCCGGTTCGCGCAGGATCGGCAGGCCCTTGCGGCCCAAGTCAACCGCAAAGGCGATGCGCGTGTCGTCTTCCTCTACGTCGAGCACGACCACCGCGCTGCCCAGCACGTGGCCGGCGTCCAAGAACTTGAGCACCACCCCGGGCGCGATCTCCTGGGCGCGTCGGTAGGGAAGGGCCACCATCTGGCCCAGCAGGGCGGTGACATCGCCGTGATCGTAGAGCGGTTCCGCCGGCTCCATCTCAACATGTTCACGCTCGATCAACTTCTGTATGTGCCGGGCGTCGGCCTCCTGAATCATGGCTGCGTCGAGCAGCATGGGTCCGCACAGATCACGCGTCGCCGGCGTGGAGTAGATGGGCCCATGGTAGCCCCGCTTGGCAAGCAAGGGCAGGGCGCCGGCGTGGTCGATGTGCGCGTGGGAAAGCACCACCGCGTCCAGGTCATCGATGGGCACGTGCTGGGCGATGGCGCGGTTTTGTTCTGCGGTTTCCTTGCGGCGGCCTTGGTACAGGCCGCAGTCAAGCAGAATGGTTGCCTGCGACGTCCGCACCACGTGCTTGGATCCGGTCACCTGACGGGCGGCACCGATGCATTGGATCTCGATCAATCGCCACTCCTTTGATAGAGCCACTTGGCGTGGGAGGTGCGCGAGCGCGCGAACACGGGCGTGGGCTCTTGCAGCTCGGAGGCCAGGCCTTCAGTGAGCAGAGCGAGTGCGGTCTGCGGATCGTCGGCGAAGCGGAACAGATCCAAGTCCTCCCGGCCGATCATGCCATAGCGGATCAGGGCCTCGAAGTTGATGATTTCCTTCC
>PMCR01000517.1 GCA_003155465.1 Myxococcales bacterium
CAGGTGCACGTGGCGTCCGACGGCACAGTCACGGTGGTCCGCTCGAACATTGCCAGCATTTCCAACGCCTGCATCTGAACATGTCAGTAGGCGTATTGACCCTGGGGGTTGCGGCGACCCTGGCTGCAGTCGCGTGGGGCCCGGATGCGCCTTCCGCAGGAGGGCTCTCGTTCGATCTGGTCCGTGGACCAGGCGCAGAGTTGTGTCCGGATGAAGAGGCGCTGAGGGTGCGGGCTGCAAGCCGCCTGGCGCATCCGCTCGGCTCGCCACGTGCCCCAGTCGCCGATAGGGTGAGCATCGAGATCGTGCGAACCGAGCGCGGCTACCTGGCTACTGTGTCCGCCTTGGGGTTCGAGGGAGGAACGCGGCGGCTGGTGGACGCAGGTGAGGACTGTGCCGGGCTGGCGGAGGCGCTGACGCTCATGCTTTCCTTGATTGCGGACGGCCGACCGCTTCCGGCAGCGAAACCGCCGACGTTGACCGAGCCTGCCAGACCGAGTCGTTCCTGGGAACTGGGAGCTGGCGCGCTGGGCGCAACCGGGATTCTGGGGGCGCCCTCGTTGGGGAGTACCCTGGACGTGATATGGCACCCCTGGCCACGGATCGCTTCGGGCATCACCGCCCTTTGGATGCCCGACCGGGGTATCCAGCGAGGCCAAGGCCGATCCCAGATTTCGCTCGTGGCCGGCCTGGTTAGTGCGTGCTGGGGGGGGGTGCCGTTTGGCGGGCGCAGCTTCCCAGCCCTGTGTGGTCTGATGGGGGCCGGTGCACTACATGGCGAGGCCACGGGCTACCTCGATGCGCGCTCGCTCTGGCGTCCGTGGCTGACAGCAGGGATCTCAGTATCCCTCGGAATCCGCCTCCATCGCCGTCTAACCTTGGCCGTTCGTGCCGGCCGCCTGTTCTCATTACGCGACGAGCAGTTTACCATCGGTGGACTGGGCCAAGTCTACCAGTCAGGCGATCCAGGCTGGATGGGGACGGCCGAGGTCTTGCTGCGAATTCCGTGAGAATCGCGCTGTTTCAGACCCGCTCATTCCTTTGATGCAGATCCATGGACTTCCGTCTCTTCTATAGTCAGCACGTGGCGCTGGTCTGGCGCACACTCTTCCGGCTTGGCATTGCCAAGCCGGACCTGCCTGATGCCGTTCAGGAGGTCTTCTTGGTCGCCTTTCGCAAGCTTCCCGAATTTCAGGGTCGGTCCAAGCCCAGCACCTGGTTGGTGGGAATTTGCTATCGGGTCGCCAGCGATCGACGCCGGCTCGCGTATGTGCGCAGAGAAATCGGTGACCATCCAGCGGTGCTGGCCCATGGTGACGCGCGGCCGGGGCCGGAGCAGATTGCAGAGCAGCGCGAGAGGATTGAGCTACTGGACGAACTGCTGGCCGAGCTCCGGCCAGAACAGCGGGAGGTGTTCGTGATGTTCGAACTGGAGGAGCTGTCCGGCAAGGAAATCGCCGCTATCGTCAAAGCGCCGATCAAGACCGTGTTCTCGCGCCTGCGCTTGGCCCGCGAGGCATTCATGGTGGCCCTGACGACGCGGCAACGGGCCACCCACCAAACCATGCGTTCGGCACCGGCCCCGACCCTGGCGCCCAGAGGACAAACATCATGAAAGATCCCACACGCTGGCGCGATCCAAGTGCAGGAGTCGACCCCCGGGTGCGCGCGCTTCTGCTCAATGATCGAGGGCCTCTTCCTTCGAGCGCCGAGGTGGATCGCATCTGGTCCGGCCTAGCTGGCGGCCTCAATATTGCTCCTGGCCCGACCGCGGCACCGCAGGCCGGTCAAGTTGCGGTTGCTGCTGCCGCAGGGAAAGGGGCGCTGGGCGCCAAGCTTACGCTGGCCATCGTGCTGGTGGCCGGTGCCGGAGCAGGTATCGGGTTGCACAGCCTGTCTTCACACGACGCTCGGAAAGCGGAGCCCAGAGGGAAAACGACCCAAATGAAGCCGTCCGAGGCTTCGCCACCCGCAGATGGGATGGCGGTGGCGCCATCGCCCAGGCCGGTGGCCCTGCCAGCGGCACCGGCTGCGCAGGAGATCCGACCTGGCCCGGAGAAGGTCGCGCGTGCAAGGTCCCTCGCCCTCGCGTCGCAGCCGGCAGTACCGGCTGTCGCCGTCCCGGCGGCCGAGGAGTTGCCACAGAGCGCGCGAGTGGGGGTGGGCTTTGCCCGACGGCACTTGCCGCGGGAGTTGGAAAGAACCCTGCCAGCGAATCGTGCTCAGGCGACAGCGCACTCCCAGGCGCCTGCGGTGCCAGAGATTCGTCCTCAGGCGACAGCGCATTCGGAGGCGTCTTCGGTTTCGGTCAACGAGCTGCTGGAAGAAAGCCGCCGGCTGGACCGGGTGCGCACGGCCCTGCGTGCTCACCACCCCGATCGCGCCCTGCAATTGCTGAAGCTCGACGCACCAGCAAACAGCCCGCTCGGGCAAGAGAGAGAGGCGCTGACCATTGAAGCACAGGCAGCCAAGCCGAGTCTTCGGCCTGCCGCGACCGATCGCGCCCGCGCCTTCATGCGCGCCCACCCGCAAAGCCCCTATCGCGCGCGCATCAGGGCCATCATTTTCGAGAGTGAGTGAGAATTCATGACCTCTTCCCCCACTAAGCCCAGCATGATGAACACAAGAACATGGTTATTCGGATCTTTCTTGGCGAATTCGTTTGCGCTTTGTCTCACGGCGGGCTGCTCGGGCGGCACCAACCAGCTTGGCCGCGTGCCCGACGACGGCGGTGGCCAGCAGGCACTTGACGCCAACCCAGCCGCCGATTTGCCCAGCGCGCCGGGTGGCACAGGTGGGAGTGGCGGCATAGGCGCCAGTGGCGGCACGACAGGAAGCAGTCCCGCGACGACGGCGGGCGGCGCTACCGGAACCGGGGGATCCACGCCGCTCGGCGGCGCGACCGCATCTGGAGGCAGCACGGGCATCGGCGGATCCACGGGTGCTGGCGGGACCACGCGAATCGGCGGCGCCACGGGAGCCGGCGGCAGCACGGCAGTTGGCGGCGCCACCCGAACAGGCGGCAGCCCATTGTCGGGTGGGAGCACAGCATCTGGCGGCAGCACAGGAGCTGGCGGCACCACTACTGTGGGCACCACGGATGGCGGCGCCACCGCAACCGGTGGAGCATCGGCAACGGGTGGAGCGTCCGCTACCGGAGGCGCATCAGCAACAGCAGGCGCGTCCGCAACGGGCGGCGCGGCTACGGGTGGCGCGGCCACGGGTGGCGCGACGCCCACGGGTGGAGTCACGTTCACCAGCGGCAGTTGGTCCGACTCTGCATGCCCGAATCAAGTCGTAACCAACCCGAGGTACGACGTAGACTGCAGCCAGGTCAACGCCTCTTGTGGGCTAGTCGCGCTTGTGACAGGTATGGGCAGTGTCAACTACGGCTGCACTTGTTTGGGAACTCTCAAATGGGTATGCGGGAGCGGATCGTACCCTGAGTGCCCGGTTGGCGTAATTGCCAGTCCCAGCAGTGTGGTGGACTGTAGGGGCGACGGGACGGCTACAGGCGACGGGGAGTGTCGCGTATCCGTAAACGGCGCTGCAACGTTCGACTGTAGATGCGTGTCAAACAAATGGGCGTGTTCACAAATCTGAGCGTCATTCCGCATTGAAGCGGCCTGACGGTGTCGGTCGGGCGCACACCCTTGGGGTCCGGAAAGTTGTCGCGGAGATTCTGGCACGAATTCGCGGAGACACAGTTTGAAAACGGCACGCGTGAACCGGCATGGTGATGCCCGATGCTCCCGGCAACGCTCCAATTTGTCATCGCGATGATCGCGTGCGCGATCAACGAGCGAATGCAGCGCAAGCTGGACTACACAACATCTTGGCCAAGGAGGGAATCGA
This sequence comes from Myxococcales bacterium, assembly GCA_003155465.1. The sequence continues at coordinate 3,856 of PMCR01000517.1, forward strand.
GCCGACGCCTGAGCGAGAGAAGAAGCGGACGTGGAAGAGGAATTCGTGGAGCACTACCTGACCGAGCGTTTTCACCAGGGCATTGGCGGCCAACTGATCAGGAACCAACCCGGCTCGACGAGTGACAATGGGACAAGCGGGCGGATAGCTTGTCGCTCACGTCTCGGGGGCCTCCTAAACTACTACCACCGTGAGGCCGCTTGAGCCTCGGCGATGAGTTTCGAGACAGCAAGGGCGCATTGCAGAACTGCAGGCGCCGGCCCGGCGTCGCGCTCCTAGCTCCGATAATCCGCGTTCTCGCTGACGTACTCGTGGCTGAGATCGGCGCCGATCACGGTTGCGCCCGCATTGCCCGCGCCCAGATCGATCTCCACCTCCACGCAGCGTTCGTGCGTGGGGTAGTCGACAGGCGGACGGAACACCCCGTCGACGGGTGGGGCGCTGGCGTAAAGCTCGGCCTGCTTGAGGTGGGCGACCAGGGCGGCTTCGACCTTGGCGTCGAGATGGAAGCTGCCGGCTTCGAAGATCGGGATCCCGCCCATGCGGATGCGCAGGTTGCGCAGATCCAGGTCAGGCGCTGCTGGGCCGACATACTTGCCAATGGCGCACACCAGACGGCCCACGTTGGCGTCGTTGCCACACACAGCGCACTTGAACAGGGGCGAGTTGACCACTGACTTGCCGACACCACGGGCAATGGTCTCATTGGGCGCGCCGCTGACCCGAATCCGCAGCACGTGATGAACACCCTCGCCGTTGCGGGGCATGTCTTCCGCCAGATCCTGGCACACTTGTGATAGCGCTCGTTCGAAGGCGGCCGGGTCAGGGCAGGGTACCGCGCCCGACGAGAGCAGCAGCACCGTGTCCGACGTGCTGGTGTCGGAGTCGATGCTCATGCAGTTGAAGCTGCAGTCCACGGCCGGGACCAGCATGCGGCGCAATTCGGTCCGCGGGATCGCGACATCGGTGAGCAGAAAGACCAGCATGGTGGCGAGGTTGGGTTCGATCATGCCGGCGCCCTTGCCAAAGCCTACGATGCTGCCCTGGCCCACCAATGCGCGGCGGACCTTGGGATACAGGTCAGTGGTCATGATGGCAGTCGCAGCGTCAAGCAGCGATCGCTGTCCGAGCGAAGCCACGGCATCGGGAAGCGCGGCCAGCATGGCCTCCACGGGCACGCGCCAGCCGATCACGCCGGTCGAGTTGGGAAGCACCTGGCGTCCGTGCAAGCCGAGCGCACCGGCCACTGCCTCGCACCAGCGCTCGGCAATGGCGACGCCGTCAGGGGCGCGCACATTGGACACCTTGCTGTTCACCACCACCGCGCCCACAGTCGCTTCGTTGAGTCGCTGTCGGCTGAGAACTACCGGCGCGCCCGGAAGGGCGTTGCGGGTGAAGACCCCGGCGAAATCCGGCGTGGGCCGATCCATCGCGATCAAGGTCACGTCCATCTTGGCCGGCTTGGGCACTTCGACCGGAACAAAGGACAGGGACGTTATGCCCACGCGAAAACCCGCTGGCAAAATGGCCTGGGTGGCTAGCCAGGCCCGATGGGCGTCGCGCGACGGGAAAGTGAGATTGGTGCTCGACATTACTTGTACGCCTCGACCGGCGGGCAGGAGCACACGAATTGTCGGTCGCCTAGCACATTGTTCAGTCGTCCCACCGACGGCCAGAACTTGCGGCCGCGCAGCCAGGGCAAGGGATAGGCGGCACGCTCGCGAGCATATGGGTGCGTCCACTCGGTGGCGACCAGGGACTCGGCTGTGTGGGGCGAGTTCTTGAGCAGGTTGTCTTCGCGCGGCTGTGCGCCCGACTCGATTTCGCGGATCTCCTGTCGGATCGCGATCATGGCTTCACAGAAACGGTCCAACTCCGCGCGCGACTCGCTCTCGGTGGGCTCAATCATCAGGGTTCCCGCGATGGGGAATGACATGGTCGGAGCATGGAATCCGTAGTCCATCAGGCGCTTGGCCACGTCTTCAGCCTCGATGCCCGCGCTCTTCTTGAGCGGCCGCAGGTCCACGATGCACTCATGCGCCACGCGGCCGTTCTCGCCTCGATACACGACGGGATAGTGGGGATGCAGGCGCTCGGCGACGTAGTTCGCATTGAGGATGGCGAACTCGGTGGCCCGCTTGAGCCCGGCCGCACCCATCATGCGCGCATACGCCCACGCGATTAGCAGAATGTTGGCGCTGCCCCAGGGCGCAGCAGCCACCGCGCCGATGGCGTCGCGCCCGCCCACGGGCACCACGGGATGCCCCGGGAGGAACTCGACCAGGTGGCCGGCCACCGCGATGGGACCCATGCCCGGGCCGCCTCCCCCGTGGGGGCTGGCAAAGGTCTTGTGCAAATTGATGTGACAGACATCGGCGCCGATCTCGGCGGGCCGACAAAGCCCGACCTGGCCGTTCATGTTGGCGCCGTCCATGTACACCTGGCCGCCGTGCTCGTGGACGATCGCGCACAACCGCTGGACGTTCTTCTCGAACACGCCGTGGGTCGAGGGATAGGTGAGCATGAGCGCGGCGAGACGGTCCTTGTGCTCGGTCGCCTTGGCCGCGAGATCAGCTTCGTCGACGTTGCCGCCGGCGTCGCAGACCACCCCCACCACCTTGAACCCGGCCATGACCGCGGACGCCGGGTTGGTGCCGTGGGCCGAGGCGGGAATCAAGCACACGTCGCGATGGCCTTGGCCGCGTCGGGTGTGATAGCGGCGAATAACCAGCAGGCCCGCGTACTCGCCTTGCGAGCCCGCGTTGGGTTGCAGCGACACACCCCGAAAGCCGGTGACCGTCGCCAGAATATGCTCCAGTTCGCTGAACACGGCGTGGTAGCCCTCGGCCTGGTTGGCCGGCGCAAAGGGATGCAAACGGCTCCATTCGGGCCAACTGATGGGCAGCATTTCGGCCGTGGCATTCAGCTTCATGGTGCACGAGCCGAGCGGAATCATCGAGTGCGCCAGCGACAGATCGCGCGCCTCCAGCCGCCGAATGTAGCGCAACATCTCGGTCTCGGAATGGTACTGGGAAAAGACTGGGTGTAGCAGGTACGTGCTCTTGCGCAGAAGAGCGTCGGGGATGGGGGGATCGACCTCCCGGGCCAGGGCCACGACATCGGGAAGCTTGCGCCCCGGAGCGGCCAACACCGCGAGGATGTCGGACACGTCGGCTTCGCTGGTGGTCTCGTCGAGGGAGATCGTGATCGCCGCTGGGCCCAGCGGTCGGAAGTTCATCCCGGCGGCCTCGGCATGATCGTGCCAGGTCTTCACGTCAGCGGCCAGTCCCTCCACGCGAACCGTGTCGAAGAACGGCCCCCGCCACACGCGCAGGCCCAGGCGCGCCAGGCCCTCGGCCAGCACCGAAGTCAACTGGGCCACCCGCTCGGCGATGGCGCGAATCCCGCGCGGCCCGTGGTACACGGCGTACATGCTCGCCATCACGGCGAGCAAGACCTGTGACGTGCAGATGTTGCTGGTGGCCTTGTCGCGCCGGATGTGTTGCTCGCGGGTCTGCAGGGCCATGCGCAAGGCGGTGCGGCCATGCGCATCGACGGACACGCCGATGAGCCGCCCGGGCATCTTGCGCACAAGTTCCTTGCGGGTCGCGAAAAAGGCGGCATGGGGGCCGCCGTAGCCCAGCGGCGTGCCGAAACGCTGCGTGCTTCCCAGCGCTACATCCGCGCCGAATTCACCAGGGGGTAGGAGCATCGCCAGGCTGAGCAGGTCCGCCGCTACGGCCACGCGCGCGCCGGCCGCGTGCGCGCGTTCGCAGAAGGCGCGGTAGTCGACCACGCTGCCGTCGGTGGTGGGATACTGCACAAGCGCCCCGAAGACGCGGTTGTCAAAGGCGAAGCGCTCGTGGTTGCCCACCACCACCTCGATGCCACGCGCCTCAGCCCGGGTCGCGATGACCGCCAGGGTCTGCGGGTGGCATAGCTCAGAGACGAAAAACAGGTTGGCATCGTCGCGCTCCGCCAAGCCGGCAAACATGTGCATGGCCTCGGCTGCAGCCGTGGCTTCGTCGAGAAGGGACGCGCCCGCGACCTCCATGGCGGTCAGGTCCATGATCATGGTCTGGAAATTGAGCAGTGCCTCCAGGCGGCCCTGCGAAATCTCTGCCTGGTAGGGCGTGTACTGGGTGTACCAGCCGGGGTTTTCTAGGATGTTGCGCTTGATGACCGGCGGCACGATGCAGTCGTGGTAGCCCACGCCGATGTACGAGCGAAATATGCGGTTGTGGGTGGCCAGCCGGCGAGCCTCGGCCAGAAGCTGGTGCTCGGAAAGGGGAGGTGGCAGGTCGAGCGGCGCGGGGGACCGGATGGAGGCCGGGATTGTCTGGCTGACCAGCTCGTCGAGCGAGCGGGCGCCCACCACCTTCAGCATGGCACCGAGGTCGGTGTCGTCGGGGCCGATGTGGCGCTGAGAGAAGAGTTCTGTCGGATCGAGTGAGGACGGCATCTAGCCTTCGTGGTCCTTCAGGAACTCCTCGTAGGCCGCGGCGTTCATCAGCCCCTTTAGATCATCAGGGCTGGACATCTCGATCTGCGCCATCCAGCCGCCGTCGTAGGGATCCTCGTTCACGTACTCGGGGGAATCCTGCAGCGGGGAATTGACTTTGACCACCTTGCCGGATACCGGGGCGTAGACGTCGGACACTGCCTTGACCGATTCCACGGACCCGAACACCTCGTGCGCCTTCAGCACTTCGCCCTCGTTGGGCAGATCCACTTGCGTCACATCCCCGAGTTGGTCGACGGCGAACTGGGTGATTCCTATTGTGACCAGGTTGCCTTCCTGGCGGGCCCACTCGTGG
>PMCR01000252.1:0-16227 GCA_003155465.1 Myxococcales bacterium
AGAAGGACCGCGCCCGCTTGGCCGAGATCGGAGCAGCCCTAACGCGCCTGGACACGGCGCTTGCGCGGCTCAACCGGGAAAATCGAGAAGATTGATCGAGCGCGTCTCAGCTCTCCACGTACAGCTTCAGCTGCTCGCGGACAACGTCTTCGTTCAGGCCGGTACGCAGTTGTTCCTGCAGGCANNTCGATCGTGAGCCCGCCGGAAAAGTCGAGCATCGCGTGCTCAATAAGAAAGGCGACGAGTTGTTTCACAGTGTCCTCCGGCGGGGGGTGACAGTCAGGTTCCAAGAACCCTTGCTAATACCCCGAAAACGCTGTGAAAATCAAGGGAGAATCGGCTGTGGGTCTGTGCTTTTTTGCGACTGACCGGGCGCCAGGGCGAGCGATTGCGTCATCATGCGTCGTCCCGCCGGCCTGCCGGGACTCCAGGCAGGAAAGCAACCGGCGGCGGTCGCCAAGCCAAAGGGGTGTGGCGCGGCAATCCCGCGATAGCCGCAGAAGGTCGTAGACGTGGCGATGGCCTTGACCGTGGCCGGAGTGGCCACAGTCGGCCACGGCCAAGGCCACGAGAACAACCAGGACCACATCCACGACCAACCGCGATCGTCCAGACTGGGTTCAGGTTTCAGGGGGCCATGCGCCAAGGCGCGCCACATCTTGACGGGCTCGCGGTATTTGTCTACGGTCGCACCGTGCCGTCCCGTCCCTGCCTTTGGGCGTTCGCACTGGGTATTGCCATTCCGCTCGGCTGCGGACCGGTCGAATACCTGACTGGGGTCAGCTCTCGCGCGGCCTCAGCGTTGGCGCAGGCCGAGCGAGAAGGGGCGGAACAGAAGGCGCCCTACGAATACGCGAAGGCGGTCGAGTACTATCAAAAGGCTCGTCAGGACGCGCACCACTCCTACTACCAGACCGCCATCGATTGGGGCCGCCGCAGCGAGGACTGTTCACGCAAAGCGATCGCGCGCGCCCAGCAGCCCCAGCCCGCGGGTGCGGCTGCACACCCTGCGTCCGCCACATGTGGGGCGCCATGAACAGCCGACGGCGAGCAGCGATCGGGAGCGCCGCCCTGGTGTTGCTGCTGGGCTGTGCCGGTCAAGATCTGGCGGTACGGGCAAGTGAGGTTCGCGAGAGCGTGCGCCAGGCGCGCGAGAACGGTGCCTATGAGTGCGCTCCGCGCCCCCTGGCGCTTTCCGAGGCCAACCTGGAGTTCGCCGAGCGCGAGCTTGACCGGGGCGAGTACTTTCGCGCGCTGGACTTCATCGAGATTGCAGAGGCCAACGCGAAAGAGGCCCTGCGTTTGTCACCGAATGATTCTTGCGGGAAACCGGCGGTGGTCGCCGCGCCGGCGCCCCCCGTGGACACGGATGGCGACGGCATTCCGGACATCCGCGATTCTTGTCCGACCGTTGCCGAGGACAAAGACGGCTTTCAGGACGAGGATGGTTGCCCTGACCTCGATAACGACCAGGACGGCATTCCCGACGCCCTTGACAAGTGCCCCAACGAGCCCGAGGACAAGGACGGCTTTGAGGACGAGGATGGCTGCCCCGACCTCGACAACGACCAAGACGGCATACCCGACGCATCTGACCTGTGTCCCAACGAGCCGGGCCCGCCCGAGGAGAAGGGTTGTCCCAAGAAATACTCACTCGTGTCGGTCACCCAGGAGAAGATAGAGCTTCACCAGGCGGTCTTCTTTGCCACTGGCAAGGCGGTCATCATGCCGAGAAGCTTTCCCCTACTGGACGAGGTCGCGGACGTGCTAAAGACGCGGCTGACCATGCAGGTCAGGGTCGAGGGACACACGGACAGCCGTGGCAGCCGGGCCAACAACATGCGCCTTTCGCAGGCGCGGGCCGATGCCGTCAAGGCCTATGTCGTCGGGCGTGGTATCGAAGCCGGTCGGCTGGTATCGGTTGGTTTCGGACCTGATCAGCCAATCGAGACTAACAAGACGGCGGCCGGACGTGAGAGAAACCGACGGGTCGAATTCATGATAACTCAGCAGTAGTGGAGGACGAACCCAAGATGGGAAAGGCGATTACACGACGGACGGCGGCTGCATGGCGTACGGTCCGATGGGCTTCGCGAGGGCTTCTGGTCGGGCTGATCGGCGCAGTCTTGGCAGCGTCGGCCACGCCGGCGCTGGGCCAGGACGACGAGCGGGCGGTCAAGAATGTCATCGAGTTGAACAGAAAGGCACTGGTGTCTGTAGATGCCAGGCAGTTCGATGCGGCCCGTGACCTCCTACTGCAGGCGGTGACGGTGGCCAAGCAGGCAAACTTGCTCACCCACAAGATGCTGGCTCGCACCTATGTCCACTTGGGTGCGGTGTCCTTCTTGGGTTTTGACGATCGCAAGACTGCGTTGCGGTACTTCGGCCTGGCCAAGGGCATTCGTGCCGACATCAAGCTCACGCCGTCGCTGGCGACCCCGAACTTGACCGCCGTGTTTGACAAGTCGTCGTCAGCCGATGGAAGGGAGGCCGACGTTTCGGGAGACACCCCCAAGCCGAGCCCTCGTCCGCCCCGGCGGGTACTACCGCCTGTTGCGCAACCCGGAGAGCCGGCGCCTGCGGCTCCCCCGCCCCCAGTGGCTACCGGCGGCGAACCGCAGTTGCCCGTCGTGTTGCCTGCCGACCTCTACTGCCCCGCCGTGGAAGAGGCGTCCGAAGGTCAGGAGATCGTCCTACGCTGCGCAGCCAAGCCGAGTGTGAAAGCCGAGCGCGTTCTGCTCTACTTCCGGGCGTCGGGCGCTCCCTCGTACTCCGTCGCAGCCATGCAGAACTCGCCCAGTGGCTGGCTGGTGGCAAGCATCCCGGTCGAGGCCGCAACCGGAGAGAGCCTGCAGTACTACTGCGAGGCCAGAGACAGCGCCGACAACGTGGTGGCCACCAGCGGGCAGGAGGACATTCCCAACCCCATCATACTCAGGCCCGCCTTGGCCGGTGCGACCACGGTTCAACCAGGAGTGGTGGCTGGCGGCAAGGGAGACGGGGAAGATCCCCTGAAGCGGATCAAGGACGAGCAGGACACCGAGGTCCTAGAAAGCGCCATCCACCGCCGCCGCCGGGGCGCTTTCTGGGTCGGCGTCGGGGCCGGAACCGGCTGGGGCTACCATCCGAAATCCCTGATGGAATACCGGCGCGACGCCGTTCCCGTCAAGGCCGGCGTGCGCATCGCGGGCCTGATAACCTTCTATCCCGAGATCGGGTATCTCATCACCGACCACCTCGGGATCGCGGTCCAGGGCCGGGTGGAGTACTTTCCGAAAGAGGGCTCCGGCGAGACCAACGCGGGCGGGCCGGCCACGGGAGCGGTTGCTGTGCTGGGCCGAGGTCTGTACTACCTGGATTTGGGCCCTGGCAACGCGCAGATCCAGTTCTCAGCCGATTTCGGCGGGGGCAACGGATACCGCTTCGCCTTTCCGCCGACCAATCCCGACCACAAGAGGAACCTTGGGACCAACCCGGATGGAACTTGCATCTCACGGGGAGGTGTCTGCATACCGGCGCCCACGCTGGTCACGGATACGGTTCGCAGCGGGCCGATCGTCTACGGGGCGGGAGTTGGGTTCATCTATCACGTGAACAAGAACCTCGCGGGCAACTTCGAGGTACGTTTTCTTGGGGCTGGGCCGCGCCTCGGGCTTCTGGGCGAGTTCTACGCTTCGCTGCAGTTCGCGCTGGGCGGAAAGCGACCGGCTCAAGCCGGAGACGCCCCGCCCATGGAGCGAATGCCAGAGGACGATGAGGAGGAGTAGGCCCCCGGTTCTTGCACCTAGATCGTCTCCCCGTTCTCTACCGTAGCGGGCTGGGTGGGCGCGCCTTCGCGCAGGTAGCGCGACGCCATCTCGTACTCGAAGAAGGAGGCCATCTGGGTGTCGATTACCTTGGACCACAGGGCGTGCGCATCGTTGCTCTTGCCCTCCGCGAGCAAACGCATGGCTTGGTAGAAGAAGATCTCGGCCCGCTTGCCGGGCGCGTCCGCCACGGCCAGCAACTGGTCGTAGCTGATGCGACCAAGTGCGAAGCGCACGAGTTGTCGATACCAGGCCGAGGCGCGCGGCGGGCGCAGTTCGACCTGGCGGGAATCGAGCGTGCGCAGGTAGGCTAGGGCGGCGGCATCAGGGGCATTGGCGCGGCGTCGGGTGATGTCCAGGATCCACAGCGAGGCGTAGACCTTGACGTATTCCGAGACCACGCGGTTCGACTTCGAGATCGCGCGCCGGTAGATGTCGAGCGCGGGCTCGGCATCGCCCCGCTGCACCAGAAAGGCGATGGCGTCGATGTAGCTCTGGTCGCGGGATTCGTCCTGCTCGATGGCTTCGTCGAATTTGCGCAGGCCATCCTCGCGCCGGCCGAGGAGGTAGTAGAGCCGGCCCACCTCAAAGGTTGCGCCCGCCGACGAGCCCAGGCTCTTGCGCCGCAACTGCTCGATCATCAGCCGCTCCCAGCCGCGCACCGCAAACCGCCAGGCTTTGCGCGCGTCGTCCCGGTTGCCTGTCACTTCGTAGGCCACGCCCAGGGCATGGGCCAAGCGTGCCTGCCCCTCCACGAACGGCACGGTTTCCTCGGCGGGTGCCTCGCGCTGTCGGCTGTCGAGGGCTCTTCTCAGCAGAGGCGCGGCTTGTTCCGGACGGCCTCGCTTGAGCGCCAGGTTGGCGATCTGCAAAGTCACCTCATATTCACCCGCACTCTCGCGTTGCGCGCGCAGAAGCAGGGGCTCTGCCTCGTCCAGCCTTCCGGAGTCGACCAAGCCCCGTGCCACTGCGAGGTCCACATCGGCCTCTCCCAGCCTGACGTACTTGCTGTCGAATCGCTGCTGACTTTGCGCTAGTTGCTTGCGCAAGGTCTCAGCCTCGCGCAAGGCCGGCTGGATACGGTCGGGGTCGATGCGCGACTTGAGGCGCAAGAAAGCCAACTCCATCCGCTCGGCCACCAGAGTGGCGATCTTGTCCGCACCGGCGTTCTGCCTTTCCAGGACGACAAGCGCCTCGTCGAGGTAGCGCAGGGCCAAGAAGGGAGCGGGAGCAAAGCGGGCCACGCGTGAGGCGAGTACCAACATATCGGCGTCGCCAGGGAAGAGGATGAGTCCACGGCGCAGGATCTCTGCCGCGGCTGGCGGATCGACCCGATCCGTAGATGTGCCGAGCAGCAGATCACCGCGGGGCAGAAAGCGACGGGCCAGAGCCAAGTGATCGGCAGCTTGGGCCGCAGAACGGTTGGCAGCCGCGAGGAGTTGCCGGAACTCGGGATCGTCACCCGGTTTGTCGGCAAAGCGCGCGGCTGCCTCGGCGGCGCGGTTCATCTGGCCGCAGCGAAGGTAGAGCGCTGCGGCTTTTGTCGCCATGGCCGAGATGGACTCGGAGTCGACCAGCAACTCGCTCAGCATGCCGGGGCCACCGACTCCCGTGCCGGGCGGTCGGCGCAACATGCGGGTGAGCCGCTCCTGGCGATCGGAGGCGACTCGGGCCACGCGTTCCACCACGGCTGGGCTGGGCCAGGTTGTCGCGACACCGTCTAGAATGTCGGCTGTGGTCGGCTGGGTGCGAGGTCCGGGATTGCCCACCGAAAGCTGCGTCTCGGTATCCAACCAAGCGAGAACCTGCTCGACGCGGGCCGCCCACTCCGGATTCCGCGGCTCCAGCGTCTGCAGCACGAAGAGGCCAGTCGCCACGGGCAGCTCGTTGCCACGCGGCGAGTAGGCGCCCACGATCAGTCGGGCCGCCGATCCCAACAAACTCCGCTCGCGATCGGACACAGCCAGGCCCCCCTGCCGCCAGAGCAAGGCCGCCGGGAAGAGATCCAGGGCGTCGTGAAGGGAATCATAGAGCCGGTCGAAATCATCATCGCTGCCGAGGGTGCTGGGGTCGCGCCGCAAACGCTGTGCGTCGAGAGTCGCCAGCGGGCCAAGCAGGTATTCGACCATCTTGAGGCGAAGCCGCGACTGCTCCTCGGAGCCATCGTCCAGTGCTTGATAGAGGAACTTCGCATCGAGGAAGTCCTCTTCGTTGGCGATCGGGGCCAGGGCGGCGGCTTCGTGGGCCAGGCGCGCCGCGGCTTCGCTCGGCTTGCCGGCCCCGGCCGCGCCCCGAAAGGCGCAGCCAGATGCCACCCCTGCAAGAAACAGGGCGGCACAAGCGGACTTTGGCCACCAAGCTTTGTTCATGCTGGCAGTTTAGCCCGTGGCGGTGGCACTCGGCTACAAACGATGGGGCAGTTTGCGAAGGCCGCTTGACCCGATGATCGCCGGGTGGATAACATCCCTCGCCATGAGAACTCTGCTCACGCTCGGGCTGCTTGGGTTGGCGGCCTGCGAAAGCGTCAGCTCGGAGCAGATCGAGCAGTGGAAGGGCACTCAGAAAGGGCCTGCAAAGATCGAGGAGGCCCTGCGCAGCGCCGGCGTGGCGCCCAGTCTGCGCGCCCAGGCCGCGGCTGCCCTCACCGACTTGGGCATGCCCGAGAAGGTTGACGAGGTGATGGCGGCTCTGCCGGCGAACCAGCGCTGGGAAATCCTCAAGGAGCTCGTCCCGTTGCACGCCAAGACCATGGAGAGCGCGCCCGTGCCCAAGGCGCGCGACGCCCGCGACGGTCTGTTCAGCGCACGTGTGTACGCTCAGCCCGATGGACAGAAGCAGATCGACATAGCGATTCTGACCTCGCTAGAGAAGGACCTGAAAGACGGTCGATTTGCGGGGGGGAGGCATTCGCTCGACAAGATGTTGACCGCCATCGGTACCCCGTCAGGACCCATGTTGGTCAGACTGCTCTCTGACCCCAAGGCGCCCTACAAGGGACTGGCCGAGCTTCTGGTCAGGGTGGGCGACGAGTCGGCGCGCGACAAGGGCGGCGCGGTCTTGGTGCGACGGGCGGCGGCGGAAAACGAAATCCCCAACGACATGTGGATTGCCCTGGGCACCTTGGGCGGGCAGAGCGTGACGGAGTTCCTGACCCAGAAGCTGGTGAAGAGCCCGCCGGCAGAGGCAGCGCTGGCGGCCAAGGCCCTGCAGCAAGCGCGCTACCCCAGCGTGCTCCCGTTGGCGCTCAAGATCGCGGCCGACCCGAAAGCCAACAACTTGGTGCGAGATGAGGTATTCGGCGTGGTAGAGAAAATAGGCGGTTCGGCGGCGCAGAAAGGCCTCGTGGAAATCATAGCCAAGGACAAGAAGGATCTCGTGCGCTATCGGGCGTATGAGGCTGCCTTGGAGGCGGGCAAGGCTGAGGCCGTGCTGCCTGCGCTGCAGGCCTTCTCCGACAAGGTCAGTCTCAGGCAGGAAGATGTCGTGGATTTCCTGGTCAAGGACATCACCAAGCTCGGCCGTTCGGCTAAGCCCGCTGTGCTCGACGCCCTCTCGTCCCCGTCGGCTCTGGCGCGCATCACGGCGGTCTGGGCGCTGGAGGCACCTTCCGCCAACCCCAGGCAGTCGCTGGGCGCGGCCAGCGATGCGGCCGCGCTGCTGAAGCTGGCGGATGACAAGGCCAGCCCCAGGGGGTTCCCGGCCGGCGTGACCGTCGGCTCGGAGGCCAGGCGTGTGGCGGCAGTGTTGCAGAAAAGGGGTGGCTAGCAACCAGACGAGGTAGAAAGCAGTCATGGCCAACGATTCCACCAGGAAGACTCTGCGGCACTTCTACTGCCGCGATGTACTTTGGCAGAGCTTTGAGCGCATGTCTGAGGCGCTGGACCGGGGCGTCGACGAGCTGGTGAACGAGGCGATGCGGGCCCTTGCCGAGAAGCAGGGTTTCCTCCCGTCGGATTTCGCCATGTCTCCGGGCAACGCACAGCCCGAGCCCGGGCTGCCGCGCCCCGATTCGCGCAGCGGAAGTGGGCAGTCGCCTCAGCCCGAAAGCGGCTTGTCCCGCACGGGTCTTCGCCGCTCCGTGCCCCCGCCGCTGCCGCCAACTCGCAACACGACCGAACACCCAGCGAGCCATCAGCAGCCTCCGCCCGTTCCATCCGGTTTTTCGGTCCCGGCGCAGTCTGAAGGTGGAGCCGCGCCACCCCTATTCTTGGTGTTCGGAAACCAAAGATACGTGATTGAAAAGGATCAGTTCATCATAGGTCGTGGAACCAAGTCGTCGGATCTGCCCATTCGCGACGGCAATATCTCGCGCAAGCATGCCGCTGTGATCCGGCGCAACGGCGAGTACTACATCAAGGACCTGGGCTCGACCAACGGCATCGACTTCAAGGGCGAGCGCATCGAGGGCAAGAAGATCGAGGAGGGAGACACCTTTTCGATTTGCGATTACCAGTTGAAGTTCACCTACAAGTAGGAGTCGGCGACTGCGCGGAACATGGCCGGCGCGCTTGACCCGTGCTTGCTCGACCAGCCCGTGACCGCCTTGCCGGGGGCCGGGCCGGTGACGGCAGCGCGCTTGGCCGAGCGGGGGTTGGAAAGCGTCCGCGACCTTCTCGGCTTTGTGCCGCTCGGGTACGAGGACTTTCGCACGCTCTATCCGCTGTCGGCGCTCGCCCGCTTGCCCGAGGGCCGGACGGTGGTGGTGCAGGGTCGCGTCCGGCGGGTTCGCCCCTTCTTCCGGCGCTTGCTCGACGTGTACCTGGAGCAGGACGGGGTGGAGGTGCGGGCACGCTGGTTTCGCCCCAATGCGGGCATGGTCAAGACCTACTCCAAGGAGAACCTGGTGGCTCTCGCCGGACCGCTGCGGCGGGCGAAGGACGGAACTGTCGAACTCATCCATCCCCGCAACGTCACCGCGCTGGTGGTCGGGCCGGGGGCGTCGGGCAAAGAGTCCGGCCTGGGCCTGCGGCCACGCTACCCGGCGGTGGAGAAGGTTCCCGGCCGGCTTGTGGAAAAGCTGGTTGCCGCCGCGGTCGAGCGGGCGGCCGGGCTGGTCCCTGATGTCCTGCCCGAGGGAGTGGCCAAGCGTCTCGGTTTCCCTTCGATCGCCGATTCGCTTCGCCAGGTTCATCTACCCGAGGCCTCGCTCTCCGACGAGAAGCTGGCAGAGCTGTCGGCCGGGCGAGCGCCGGCGCAGAGGCGCCTGGCTTTCGAAGACTTGTTCGTCATCCAGGTTGGGCTGGCCCTGGAACGGGGTCGCGCCCGCCACGCCGCTGGCTGGCGCTGCGACGTCGATGGCGAAGCGGTGTTGGCATCGGCGCGAGCCGCGCTGCCCTTCTTGCCCACCCCTGCCCAGGAACGCGCCATGCGGACCATGTATGCCGACCTGGGCAGCGGGACGCCCATGCAGCGGTTGCTTCAAGGTGACGTGGGCAGCGGCAAGACCGCGGTGGTTTTTGCCGCGGCCCTGCTGGTCGCGCGCGCTGGCGGACAAAGCCTGCTGATGGCGCCCACCGAGGTGTTGGCCGAGCAGCACGGACGTACCTTGGCCGCCTGGGGCGGCAAGGCGGGTCTGCGGGTGGAGGTACTGTATGCTGGGCTGGCCGCACAGGAGCGGCGCCGGGTGCTTGCTGCGGTTGCGAGCGGCGCGATCGATCTGCTGGTAGGCACGCACGCCCTCTTGGAACAGGGCTTGCGCGTGCCCCGCTTGGCCTTGGCGATTGTCGACGAGCAGCATCGGTTCGGGGTACGCCAGCGGGCCGCCCTGCGTCGGGCCGGGGGCTGGATCCCCGACGAGAAAACCGGCATGGTTCCCCACCTTCTGGTGTTGTCCGCTACCCCGATTCCGCGCACCCTGGCCCTGACCGCATACGGCGATCTCGACCTTGTCACCCTCGATGAATCACCGCCGGGCCGACAGATCGTGGCGACGCACTTGGGCTTGGGCCCGGCTGCGCGCTCCGAGGCATTGGCTGCGGTCAAGGCCTCGGTTGCAGCTGGCGGGCAGGGCTTCCTGGTTTGTCCGGCCATCGTGGAGCAGAAGCAGGGCCGGCGCGCTTCGGTGCTGTCCCGTTTTCGCGAGCTGCGACCGCTGCTGGCGCCTGCGCGGGTAGGCCTTCTGCACGGACAGATGGGCAGTGATGAGCAGCAGGAGTCGGTGGCGGCTTTTCGTGCGGGCAAGCTCGATGTTCTGGTCGCCACGACCGTGCTCGAGGTGGGCGTGGATGTGCCGCGCGCCTCGATCATCGTTATCGAGGATGCCGAGGTTTTTGGCCTGGCGCAGTTGCACCAGTTGCGCGGTCGCGTGGGACGGGGAGGGCAGGTGTCAAGTTGCTACTTGCTCACCGGCGCGCAGGATGCTGAGACCTTGGACCGATTGGCATTCCTGGCCGCAACCAGCAACGGGTTCCGCATCGCCGAGGAGGATCTGCGGCGGCGCGGACCGGGCGAGATCTACGGCGAACGTCAGACCGGCGTCGTGGGTCTGTGGCTGCGCGATCCGGCCGGCGGCGCGGTCCTGGTGGAACGCGCGCGCCAGGAAGCCGAGGCGCTGCTGGCCGATGACCCCGCCCTTGCGTCGCCTGAGCACGCGGTCTTGCGCCAAGCGGTCGAGGCACGCTGGCTGCGCCGACGGCCGATAGCCGAGGAGGCGGGATGAGCCGCCGGCTCCAACGTGCCCTGTGGGCGGGGGTGCTCGGCGGCCTGGTGGCCGGCGGCGGTGATGCGCTGGCCACGCTGGTTGCGGCGCCGAGTCGGCCGTCGGCTTTGCATGCGGTGGCGCTGGGCAGCGCCGCGGGTGCGCTGTGGGGCGTGGGCCTGGCTCTGGTCGCCGTGCTTCTGGCCGCGGTGGCAGCCCCGCTGGTGGCGCGCGCGCAGCGGATTTCGGCGGCGGCACTGGTCGCGATGACCATGGCAGCGCCG
Organism: Myxococcales bacterium; assembly: GCA_003155465.1. The sequence continues at coordinate 10,728 of PMCR01000252.1, forward strand.
CTTGCCGTCTACGACGCCCTTGCCCTGTTTTCCGGGGCCAAGGCCTCGCGGGTCGCGGGTCATCAAGCGATCTCCGTGGTGCTGGTCCTGCTGGCACTCGTGCCGATGGCGCTGGCCGGCAGCCTGTGGCAGCGAGTGATTGTATATCTGGAAGGCGCGCGGGGACGCGGCCGCATGGCAGTGACCACGGGGCTTGGTCTTTGGGCCGTGGCGGCCGGGGCCGAGCAGGCCAATCGCGTGGTGCTGCCGCGGCTCTATCCGTGGTTTCATATGTCGTTGGGGTTGTTCACTGTCGGAGCTTGCGTCCTGGCGGCTCGGGTCGTGCTGTGCGCCAGGGCGTGGCGGCCGCCAGCGCACCGGCGCGGCAAGACGGTGGCTCTCGCCGCGAGCGTGCTGGTCATGGCCGGGTTGGGAGCGCACGAGATCAATGTCATGGGTGCAAGCCAGAGCCTGCGCTTTTTCGCCTACGAAAAGACCCAGGTGACCGGCCTGGTGGTGCGCCTGCTGCCGGTTCGGCACACGCGACGCCCTGGCGCCGCCCGCCCGGAGACTGTCCCGCCGCTCGCCGCCAGCCCGTTGCCCGAGGGACCCAACCGGCCCGACTCCGACGTCGTGCTCATTACCGTGGACGCCACGCGTGCCGATCACGTGGGAGTCTATGGCTACGGCCGCGCCACCACGCCCAACATCGATGCGCTGGCCAGGCGCGGGGTGCGCTTCCAGCGCGCCTATGCGCAGGCCCCGCATACCTCGTTCTCCATCGCTTCGCTGATGACCGGCAAGTACTACCCGACTCTGGCGCGGCTGGCCCCGCAGGGCCAACACGAAACCTTGCCCCTGACCCTGCGCCGCTACGGCTGGAAGACCGCTGCATTTTTCCCGCCCGCGGTGTTCTTTATCGATGCTCGGAAGATGAAGACCTTCGAGGCCAACAACTTCGACTTCGAGTACGTGAAATACGAGTACCTGGACGCCGACCAGCGGGTCGAGCAGATCGATGACTTTTTCCGCAGGGAGAATCCACGCCGGGTCTTCCTCTGGCTGCACCTGTTCGAGCCGCATGAGCCTTATGAGGCGCACAAAGGCTACGACTTCGGCAGCCGCGACATTGATCGCTATGACAGTGAGATCGCGTATTGCGACGCCGTAGTGGGCCGCGTGATTGCGTATGTGCAGGAAAGGAGGCCAAATGCCATCATCGTGGTGGCCGCGGATCATGGCGAGGAATTCGACGAGCACGGCGGGCGCTACCACGGGACCACACTCTATGACGAGCAGGTACGAGTTCCGCTTATCATCTACGTCCCCGGCGTTGTACCGCATGTGGTGGCAGGGCCGGTCCAGTTGATCGACATCGCGCCCACCATTTTGGGGCTGCTCGACCTGCTCGTGCCGGCGCGCATGCGCGGAACCGACCTGGGGCCGTGGCTGGCGACCCCGCCTGCACAGGACGGACGCTTGCCGCCGGTATTCGCCGAGGTGGAGGACAAGCGCATGGTCGTCATGGGACAGGAGAAGCTCATCTGCGACCTGGCCAAGGACTACTGCGCACTGCACGACTTGGGCGCCGATCCGCGCGAAGAGCGCGATCTGGCCGAGGTGCGGCCGCAGCGAGTGGCGGCGCTGCACCAGCTGCTCGACACGTGGCTTGACGAGCAGGCGCGCTTCGAGTCCAAACGCCCGGCCGGCGCAGACAACCCGGCTGTGCCCAAAGTCATTGAGCGCGGCCGCATGGGCGATCCCGATGCGGCGCCTGAGCTGGCCGCCCTGCTGCAATCGCGGGCGCCGGTCGAACTGCGGCGCGAAGCGGCCCGCCTGCTGGTGGAGGCACTGCCGGCCCGGCAAGACACGCGGTCCTTGGTCTTGGCGGCCATGGACGCGGCTGACGACGACGAAGTTCGCGATTGGGCAGCCGTGGCAACGGTGCGACTGGGCGACGCCGCGGGTCGTCCTCGCTTGGCGGTCATCCTTGCGCGGCCGGGCAGCGAGGCCCGCCGGGCACTGCAACTCCGCGCAGCGTTGGCGCTGGCGCAAGCGAGTGATGGTGCGGGCGTGATGGTGTTGGGTGAGGCGCTGGAGGCGTGCTCGGCAAATGAGGCGTTGTGCAAGTCGATCATCGTGGCCCTGGGCAAGTTGCGCGACGCGCGCGCCGTGCCGGCTCTGATCGCACATCTACCTGACGTGTTGACCCGAGTGGAAATCGTACAGGCCTTGGGAGAGATCGGCGATACCTCTGGCGAGTCTGCGCTGGTGGAGCGGTTGAAGACCGACGAATACGTGCCGGTGCGCATGGCCGCGGCCCGCGCCTTGGCCCGCATGGGCGGCGCGCGTGCCGTGCTGGCGCTTAAGTGGTCGGCCAGCCACGAGAAAGAGCCGCGCGTGGTGCAGGCCGCGCGAGCTGGGCTGGTGGAGTTGCGGCAGGAACAATAGCGGCGTCCAGAGGCAGGAGTGTAGATTCGATTTGTCTGCTTGACAGTTGGCCGCGGGTCGGGCGTTATCGGCTGTCAAGGCCGCGCCTGGCCTGCCACCCAAGCAGGGGAATTGGACATGAAGCTTCGCCCAGCACCTCCGGAGAAAGACCTGGTCGAACGAGGGGAAATTCTCGAGGCCGTGGGGATCTCCCGCGTCCTGCGCCGCATAGCCTTCGAGATCGTCGAGCGCAACGGCCCGGCGCCATATTTGGTCGGCATCCGCACGGGAGGCGCGGTTTTGGCCGAGCGCATGGTCGAGATGCTGGCCGCCAGTGGCGAGAGCCGACCGGTCCTGGGCGCCATCGACATCACCCTCTACCGCGACGACGTCTTCCTCGGCTTGCCCAAGCCCGAGATCGGGGCCACCGAGTTGCCCGAGAGCATCGAGGGCCGTACCGTTGTGCTGGTCGACGACGTCCTCTACACCGGCCGCACCGTGCGCGCTGCCATGGATGTGCTGGCCGACTACGGCCGGCCGTGCGCCGTCCAGTTGGCCGTGCTGGTCGACCGCGGCCGGCGCGAGCTACCCATCCAGCCCGACTACGTGGGCGTGCGCCTGCAGACCACAGCCGACCAGTCGGTGCGCGTGATGCTGGCCGATCGCGGGGAGACCGACCGGGTCGTCCTGCGAGAGAGGATCGTGAAATGACCAAGGGATTCACGCAGCGGCATCTTCTCGGGATGGAGAAGCTGACCCGGGAGGAGATCAGCACCATCCTCGATCTGGGCGAGCGCTTCCTGGAGATCGCGGACCGGCCCATCAAGAAGGTGCCCACCTTGCGTGGCAAGACGGTCATCAACCTGTTTCTCGAACCGTCCACGCGCACCCGCACCTCTTTCGAGATCGCGGCCAAGCGCCTGTCAGCCGACGGGATCAATTTTACTGCCTCCTCGTCGTCCACGGTCAAGGGTGAGACGCTCATCGACACGGCGCAGAACCTGGATGCCATGAATCCTGACATCGTCGTCATCCGCCACGCCCAGGCCGGATCGGCGTTGCTGCTCAGCCAGCGCATCCGAGCCGCGATCGTAAATGCGGGCGACGGCGCGCACGAGCACCCGACCCAGGCGTTGCTCGACGCCTCGACCATCCGCGCCCACAAGAGAAGGATCGAGGGTCTGACCGTGGTGATCTGCGGCGACATCGACCATAGCCGCGTGGCCCGTTCCAACATCTTTGCCCTGCGCACCCTGGGTGCGCGCGTCCGGGTGGCCGGGCCGCGATCGCTTCTGCCTATCGGGGTGGAAGACTTGGGCTGCGAGGCGTACGACCGAATCGAGCCGGCGCTGGAAGGCGCTGACGTGGTCATGATGTTGCGGATTCAGATGGAACGGAAGGCGGGCAGCCGTTTCCCCAACACGCGCGAATACGCGCGCTACTTTGGTCTGAACTCGCGCCGCCTGGCCCTGGCCAAGCCCGACGCCATTGTCATGCACCCCGGGCCCATGAACCGGGGCGTGGAGATCGATCCAGGAGTGGCAGACGGGCCGCGCTCCGTGATCCTAGAGCAGGTCAGCCGGGGCGTGGCCATTCGCATGGCCGTCCTGTACCTTCTGGGCGGCGGCAGCGGTGAGGGGATGGAGTAACTTGACCGGCAAGCGCAACCCTTTCATGAGGAGCTGGTTTCATGCCTGAAGTCCTTCTGCGTGGCGGGCGGGTGCTCGATCCCGTGCGCGAGTTTGACGCCCAAGCAGACGTGTTGGTGGTGGACGGCAAGATCGCGCGCATCGAGCGCGGTCTGGCGGCACCAGGCGCCAAGGTCATCGACGTCAAGGACTGCTGGGTCGTGCCGGGTCTCATCGACTTGCACGTGCACCTGCGTGAGCCGGGCCAGGAATACAAAGAGAACATTGAGACCGGGACAGCCGCGGCGGCGGCCGGCGGGTTTACCGCTGTGTGCTGCATGCCCAACACCAACCCGCCCAACGACACGCGGGCCGTGACCGACCTGATCGTGAAGCGGGCGCGCGAAAAGGGCATCGTGCGCGTGTATCCCATCGGGTGCATCACGCAGGGCCAGAAGGGCGAGACCCTGGCTGACATGGGCGAGCTGCAAGAGGCAGGCTGCGTGGCCGTGTCCGACGACGGTCATGGCGTGGCAAACAGCGAGGTCATGCGTCGGGCACTGGAATACGCGCGCAGTTTCCGCATGCCGGTCGTGCAGCACTGCGAGGACAGCCTGCTCTCGGCCGGCGGTGCCATGCACGAAGGGTTGGCCTCCACCCGCTTCGGAATTCGTGCGCAGCCGGCCGCAGCGGAATCCGCCATGTTGGCCCGCGACTTGGAACTGGTGGGGTTGACCGGCGGTCGCTACCACATGGCCCACATCAGCTGCGCCGAATCGGTGCGTCTGATCCGCGAGGCCAAACAGCGCGGGTTGCCCGTCACCTGTGAGGTGACCCCGCACAACCTGATGCTGACTGATGCGGTCTGCGGCGGCTATGACACCTTCTTCAAGATGAACCCGCCGCTGCGCTCGGCCGGTGACCAGGCGGCACTGCGCGAGGCATTGGCGGACGGAACCATTGACGCCATCGCCACTGACCACGCGCCCCATTCTCCGGTGGAGAAAGAAGTCGAGTTCGAGCAGGCGGCCAATGGTGTCATCGGGCTGGAAACCGCGCTGGCTCTGGCCTTGGAGTTGGTCGAGGCGGGCGTGTTGACACCCGCCAGTCTGGTTGTGCGCATGTCGGCTGGCCCGGCCAAGGTGCTGGGCTTGCCGGGAGGCAGCCTGGCGCCTGGCGGGCCGGCCGACGTGACCGTCATCGATCCTGCGGCCGCGTGGATCTGCGACGCAACTCGTTTTCGTTCCAAGGCGCGCAACACACCCTTTGGCGGGCGCGCGATGCGTGGCCGGGCTGCGCTGACTGTGGTAGGTGGAACGATAGTATTCTCCGAGGAGAGATTCGTTGCCTGACGACAAGAATGCATTGCCCCCAGCCTTGCTGGCCCTGGAGGACGGCACCGTCTACCGGGGCCAGGGTTTTGGCTCGGCCGCCGACCTGACCGGCGAGCTGGTGTTCAACAC
>PMCR01000252.1:16276-17026 GCA_003155465.1 Myxococcales bacterium
AACTGGCGCGCCCAGGGCACGCTGGCTGATCTGATGGAGAAGTCAGGCGTGGCGGGAATCACCGGCATCGACACTCGCGCCATCACGCGACGCCTGCGCATCGGTGGGGCCCAGCGCGCGGTCGTCACCCGCAAGGTTGACGACCCCAACGCTGCGGTGGCGGCGGCCCGGCGCTCGCCTTCGATGGAAGGGCAGGACCTTGCCAAGGAAGTGACCTGCGCCAAGCCCTACCAGTGGGACGAGGGGCTGTGGCAGGCGCCCGCCACCAAGACCCCGGTGCCGCCTGTGCGCCACCGCGTGGTGGCCTACGATTTCGGCATCAAGCGCGGGATTCTGCGTTGCTTGCGACAGAGCGCTTGCGCGGTCACGGTGGTGCCGGCTGCCACACGCGCGCGCGACGTTCTCGACATGAAGCCCGACGGGATCTTCCTTTCCAACGGTCCGGGCGATCCCGCGGCCGTGTCCTATGCGGTGGAAGCGGCGGCCGACCTGTGCGGAAGCGGCAAGCCCATCTTTGGGATCTGCCTGGGCCACCAGATCCTGGGACTCGCCCTGGGCGGCAAGACCTACAAGCTGAAGTTCGGCCACCACGGCGCCAACCATCCGGTGATGGACCTGTCCACGCGCAAGGTGGAGATCACGTCGCAGAACCACGGGTTCGCGGTGGACGTGGGCTCGCTGCAGGGCAAGGCTGTGCTGTCGCACATCAACCTTAACGATCAGACGGTCGAGGGCATGCGCCACGACCGG
>PMCR01000551.1 GCA_003155465.1 Myxococcales bacterium
TGTCCGGATCCGATCCAGACTTCCCCGACATAGACGTCTGCCACGCTAACGGTTGACGAGCCCGTGATGGTCATCGTGAAGGGGCCTCCCGCCTCTTGGGCAGGAAGGCGCACCGTCCACTTCCCGTCGGCTCCCGCAGTGCCAGTGGCCTGCTGCGTGCCGAGCTTGACGGTGATGGTTTCACCGGCAGTGCCGGTGCCCCAGACCGGCACCTCCATGTCGCGTTGCGCGACCATGTGATCGCTGAACAATCCGGGCACCGTGACGGCGGCCATGGCTGGCGCGCTGACGGAAACGCATGCCAAGGTCATCGAAAAAAGGAACACGACGCGCTTGCGCGTCTTCCCAACCTGGCCATTGCTCGCACTTCGTGGAGTTCGCATGAATCACCTCGGTTGGGAAAGCAGTGCCGCATGTGGGTCTTCGCGGCTCAACTGAACTGTCCCCCCTTCGGCCAGCGGCACACGCCGCATAACTCAGGCGAGTCACCCACGCGCTCGATCCCGTGCCTGGCCTGGGCCCATCACCAATCAGAGCATTCCGGAGTTCCGCGCGGATACCTGAAAGGACCGAAGAACCACGGATGGAATTCGCCTCGCGCTGATTCGAGACCCGTCATGACGCATTCCGCTGCGCCTCCGCCGCCGTGCCAATGACCGCCAACTTCGCAGCCTGGTCCACGAAGAACCAACCTCAGCCTCGTCCTCTGTGTGCGTCACGAACTCGCGTGTGGCGAGCGCAGCGGACTCACCTGCCGCAGGGATCCTACTGCGACGACCACGTGCCCGCACCCACGTCAAGACTCCAGGTGCCAAGGAAGGTCGGCAACAACGCCTTGGTTCCCGTGGCGTTGAAGACCAATGGCTGGAATACATACGTCGCCAAGTCGTTGCGGGAGCCGGCACCGCTGGTGGCTCCGCAGTTGTACCAGTGATCGCCCCAGTACAGATAGACCGTCCCCTTGCTTCCCACGACGGGCTGAACCCAGGTGGTCTGCGACAGCCAGGTCCTCTCAAGAGAGATATCATTGTTGGGGTCGGTCACCGGCGCAACATATCCCTGGTAGGTCCACGGCCCGGTCATGGCAGGCGCTGTGGAGTAGAAGTTGTTGTTGCATCGCCATCCTGTCTTGTACGACGCGATCCAGTAGTAGGTACTGCCAGCCCTGAACACAGTGGGCGCTTCCCCGCCACCTGACGTCCCGTTGACGGCTGAGTACTGTTTGCCCGAAATCCAGCTGTGACAGTCGTCGGCCAGTATGTAGACCCATCCGCTTTCGGTAATGAAATATGCGCCGGTCTCGTCGGCGTACGCGCTCATGTCGCTGTGCGAGGCAGTCTGTCCGCTCGTGCTCTTGAGGATCCCCTGGTAGCTGTATTGGCCGTTGACCGTGGGCGAGGTCGCGTACACGACCTCCTTGTCTGCTTGAAAGGTGAGATCGGACGCGCGGGCGGTGAGAATGAATTCCCCAGTCTTGGGACACTTGATTATATGGGGCCTGTCACAATTTCGGTTCGGCCCGAGCTCGCCGCTCGGCTGCTGGGGAAAGACGATCCCCTCGTTTTTCCATGTCGCCAGATCCTTGGATGAATACATTGAAACGCCATGAAAGTCGTCGGGCGTGGGGCCTGTGGGGAAGAATAGGCCGTGCAAGTAGAAGGTGTCTCCCTCCCTGATGATGCCACCGCCGTGAACGTCGACCCGCTTGCCGTCGGTGTCCGTGAAAACGATGCCGGTAGCAAGATCGCCGGTGAAAACCCCGACAGGACCTGATCCCGTGGCTCCAGTGAATCCACCGGAGCCGGTGGTTCCGCCAAAGCCCGCCGTGGAGTTGGCCCCACCGGGACCACCCGAGCCGCCCATCGCACTGGAGCCTGCGCTAGCGACAACTCCGCCGTAGCTGCGACTTCCGCCGGAACTGGAAGGCGTGCTCCTGCCTCCAGTGCCGCCGGAGCCAGACGTCGCGCCGGAACTTGCGGTACCGCCCGATCCACCAGGCCCAGCCGTGCTGCCGCTTCCTCCCATTGTGCTGCCGCCCAGCCCGTTCCCGCCTGCTCCAGTCGTGCCGCCCAGCCCAATCGTGCCGCCGGGGCTGCCACCGCCTAGCCCGCTGCCGGCTGTTCCGGTCGTACCGGCCAGCTCGGTTGCTCCGCCCAGCCCGCTTCCACCTGCAACGCCTGTGGTGCCCACGCTCCCTGATCGCCCCCCTGCCTGCTCAATCCCTCCCGATCCGCTCGCGGTCTGAAAAGAACCGCCCGTGCCGCCTCTGGCGGGATTCGTTCCGCCTGCGGCAGTCGAGGGAGTGCCCGAACTAGTGCCACCAGATGAGCAACCCAGAGCCAGCGCCGCGAGCGCTATTGCCGGATACTCGGTTCGTTTCATCAGGTTTCTCCTCCGTCAGGTGGACGATCGGAGCCACCCGGCCTCCCCCAACCCCCAGCTTTGCTTGGCCTCGGATCAGGGGCTATCCCCCGTTAGGATAAGCGGGAAGCTGGTCGCATACTCTTCCGAGTTGACCGGGAAGTGCCAATGCCGAATGGCGTTCTTGATGCAACCCTCGATGATCAGGAAGTCCGACGGACCATGAACCTGCACACGCTGCACAGTGCCGCTTCCGCCAACCGACACCGTAACGTCCAGCCGGCCCGTGCGCGATCGCCCATCCCGACTCATCGCTCGTTCGTAGCACGTCTTGATGCTGGCCAGGTTCTCCTTGCTTCTCACGACCTCGGCGATCTGCACCTGCGACACCGTCTTGCCCCCGCCGACCGACGGGCCGGAACGCGCCGCGACCGGGACTATCGGCCGTTCGGCGCGACGGGATGACGGAGATGGCCCCTCGAAGGGATCCTCGCCAACCACGGCCGCCTTTGCTGACGGACCTGCGGAACGAGCAGGGGCCGACCGCTTGGATGGCCCCTCGAAGGGATCCTCGCCAACCACGGCCGCCTTTGCCGGCGGGCCTGCGGAACGAGAAGGGGCCGACCGCCTGGACGCAACCCGCTCGGCAGTTCGGCGTCTAGGCTCGACTTCCGGTCCCACCGTGGGTTCGTCCTGCTGTGGCGTCTCAGCTTGATCAAGGGATGGAGCTTCTTGGCCTGGCGCTGCACGCTCCAAAGCAGATGGGACGGCTTTGGCAGTCTCGCCCCTCCATGAAAGCAGCATGACCAAGATGACAAGCACGATCACGACGCATGCCGCGACGACGTACTTCAGGTGTCGATGCCGGTGAACCAGGGCAGCCAGGCCAGTCAGCCTGGACAGGCCGGGCGCGGCGTGTGCCACCTGGAAAGACGGGGCGGGCAAAGTCGCCACATTACCGAACAAGGAACCCGCTGACAGGCCTGGCAAAGTCAGGGGTGGCGGCGGCCAATTCTTCCCTCCACGACCGTCGCCCGCTGCAGCCGCGATGGGCGGCAGAGGATTGCCGGGCAACGGCGTTTTCTGCGCTTGGTCGAATTCGTCCTCGCTGACGCGCTCACGCGGCTGCGTAGGCCGCGCGACTTCCGGCAGCGGCGTGCCGAGCGACGCGACGCCCTGAGCCCTGGATGGACGCTTTTCGGGCCTTGTCACAGGCGCCTTGTCGAATTCTGCCTCCAAAGCGGGCGTCGCAGAAGGCGAAGGAGGCCCCGGGCTTGAAGGCGTCAGGCCCGGCAGGGCCGGACCCTTCTTCGGCGACAGGCCCCCGGGGAGGGGATGGGAGCCAGAAACTCGATGTGGCGCGGGCTCCGGGCCAGAACCTCCAAGAGGCGCGAGCTTGGGGCCAGACCCAGGAACCTGCGGTGGTGCCTTGGGCCCCGATCCTGGAACGCGCGGTGGTGCCTTGGGTCCCGATCCCGGAATGGGCGGCGGTGCCACCTTGGGTCCAGATCCCGGGATGGGCGGCGGTGCCACCTTGGGGCCAGATCCTGGAATGGGCGCCACCTTGGGGCCTGACCCGGGAAGGGGCCGTGATAGCTTGGAATCCGAGCCACGAATCCCAGGTTGCGACAGCTTCGGGCCGGAACCAGAACCAAGAGCCGGCGGAGAGTTCGGCCTAGTCCCTGGAACCCGAAGCCGGGCCACTGAATCGGCAGGCACGGGGCGAGGCGTCGACGAGAAGTCGTCACGCGTCGGCGCACGCGGCGATGATGCGGCCGGCGGCCGCCTCAGCGTACTGATCTCTTGGGCAATGATTGCCACATCCTCGGGTCGCTTCCAGCCATCCATGCCTTCCTTCCAGACATGGACCGATTGCTCCGACTTGAGCGACACGACGTACTTCGCCGCATCTGTGCAGCTCAGCGGGCCTTGCTCTGCGCCGTCGACGGCCACGAACCATTCGTGGGAACCCGAGGCAGGGCGCGAAAGCTTCGCTGAGACACCCAAGGCCGGTGCAGTGCCGGCCCAGCCACCAGGCTCCGGCCGCCTGGAGGAATCCTGCGGACCGGGGACTACTTCGCCGGCCTGCACTGTGATGACGTTGCCGCAGGTCTTGCAACGGATGCGAATAATCCGCTGCCTGACCTTCTCATCCGCTATGGAGTAGCGGGTTTGGCAGCGATCGCAGACGAACTTCATGGCAGCCTTGGAGCCCCTTTGGCCCCTGAGGGTAGCACAGCCTGACTTGAGGACTAGCCGCCGCGAAGCAGCCACACCAGTCCAGCCGCGGCAGCTGCGAGAAGCACGATGACGAGAAGTATCGCCCCAACTGGCGGCGACCTGGGCACCCTGTCCTCGTTGGCAACGGCTTTCCGGGCTCGGCTGGCGCGCGCCACGAGAGGCGTTTGCCGCGGAGTTGGGCCTGACTGGGACGCCGACCCAGCCACATCAACGGAACCAGAGTCCGCAGGTGGAGCAAGAACCTGCGCCACTGAAGATGCGGCCACCTGCCCCTTGTCGTTGACCGCGGGGCTGTCCTGGCTTGGGGATTCCTCGGCTGATTCGCCGTCGGAGCGGGCAGGCTCGCGGCCGTCGACCTTCAGGGCTGACCCGGCGGCGCGCAAGGCCCTGGCCAGGGCCGCGCCCGGGCCGTCGGCCGAGGCCTGATCGAAATCGAGCGCCTCAACCTCTTCCCGGCGGCTATCCTCATCTCCTTCGGCGAAGATGCGCGCCTGCCGGAGGCCGTCCTCGGTGATTTGCGCCTCGGCCTCGGGCGAGTAGATGTCGCGCAGGTAGCGCGCCAACTGATGGTGGCTACGCATCGTGGCACCAGAATCCTGCAGGAAGCGCTGCAAGTCCTCGGCAAATTCGCGAGCCGACTGGTAGCGGTCCTCGGGCTTCTTCTCCAGCGTACGCATCACAACCATTTCCAGGTCGCTCGGGTAGTCATGCCGCACGTAGGTAGGCGGCGCGGGCTTCTCCTCGACGATGCGGCGGATGGCGTTCTCCCGCGAACCGCGCCACAGCCGACGACCAACCGTGATCTCGTACAGGATGGTGCCCAAGCTGAAGATGTCCGAGCGCCCATCCAGCGCGACCCCCTGCGCTTGTTCGGGAGACATGTAGGATGCCTTGCCCGGACGGATGCCCGACTCTTCTTTGATTCCCGTCCCTTGTCGCGCAATCCCGAAGTCGATGAGCTTGACCTGGCCCGAGGTGCCGATGATCACGTTGGTGGGCGAAACGTCGCGATGCACGACGTGCATCGGCTGTCCACTCTGGTCCAGCGCCTCGTCCATGTAGGCCAGCGCCGCTGCCACCTCGGCCACGACATGGGCCCCCACATCCAGCGGAAGGCCCTTCGAAACCTCGATGGCGCGACGAGCCAGCTCGGTCAGCGTCTTGCCACTGATGTACTCCATGGCGATGAAGTGCGTTCCTTCTTCACTGGCGACGTCATAGATGTCGACGATGTTGGGATGGTTCAGCATGGCGGCGATGCGCGCCTCACCCAGAAACATGTCCACCACGGCCTGATGTTCTGCCCAACGCGGCTGCAAGATCTTGAGCACCAATTCCTTGCGGAACGCGCCCGCAGCCTCGTGAGAGGCAAGGAAGATCTCCGCCATCCCACCTGTGGCCAGATGCTCGATCAGGGTGTAGAGACCGAGCCGGGTGCCTTTGAGATCTTTCGCGCCTGCCATGCGGGCTGCCAACACTTGCCCGTGCAAGCTATCATCTCGACGAGCGAAATTCACCACGCACCTCCATTCCCCTGTGGTGAATACGCTAGCTGTTCCACACATAGGGACAGAGGACACGGAGCCCGACCGGAAAGAAGAAAGGGGCCTGCTTCGGAACCCTCTCCGCCCTTCCGACCTCAGCGTTCCCCGTGCCCTCTGTGGTGGACTGGCTAGGCTCCTCCGTCTGGTGTCCCCGCGTCGACCTCGGGATCGAAGCCGATGGTGACCTTGGCTCGGCCGTTCCGGTACAACGTCAGCGACACGCTGGTAGAGTGCGTGAGGCTCACTGTGACAGGAACCTCCTCACTGATCCACGAGGGCACCGTGCTCTTGGTCACCTTGTCACAGGTTTGCGAGTAGGCCGCAGCCTGGAACACGACGGTGCCGATGGGCAAGCCGGAAAAGGCTTCGGTCACGCTCTGGCCCGCGGTGACGTCGAGGTCGCGTACCATTTGCCGGCTGGCGCCGCTGGCAGTGATGCGCAAGCAGACGACATCCGTGGGTACGTTCTCGATGTGGAGCGAGACCTGCTCCACCGGCGGCGCCTTTGGCCCGGCGGAGTTGCCATCGCACCCCGACAGGGGAAAAAGTGACAGCGCAAGCAAGGGAACGATTGTGTGAACGAGTCGAGCGATTGGATTCATGTTCGAGTCTCCTTGAAAGGGTTGACGGACGCCCATCTTGTCGGCAAGCCGGCCGCCAAGTTGCTTGCCAGGCGACGAAAAGAACGCCTTTGCGTTCCTTGCGTTGACTCACGACCCCCGCCGGAATAGCTTCCGAGGCCATGAAGTTCGTCGATGAACCCCTGTCCGTGGCCGACCCCAAGGTCCTGGAACTGGTGCGCGCCGAGGAGCGCCGCCAAGCGGACAAGATCCGGCTGATTCCGTCGGAGAACTATGTCTCGCGCGCGGTCCTCGAAGCCACTGGCTCCGTCTTCACGAACAAGTACAGCGAAGGCTATGCCGGAAAGCGTTACTACGAAGGCCAGCAGTTCGTGGACCCGCTGGAGACGCTGGCCCAGGAACGCGCATGCTCGCTCTTCGGCGCGGACCACGCCAATGTCCAGCCGTACTCGGGATCGCCGGCCAACCTGGCGGTCTATTTCGCCTTCTTGAAGCCCGGCGACAAGGTCATGGGACTGGCCCTGCCCATGGGTGGCCACCTGACTCACGGCTGGAACGTGTCCATCACCGGCCGCTACTTCCAGTCTGTCCAGTACGGCGTGCGCAAGGACACCGGCCGCATCGACCTCGATGAGGTTCGCGACCTGGCCCGTCGCGAGCGACCCCAGTTGTTGTGGGCCGGCGGCACGGCCTATTCCCGCCTTTGGGACTTCGCCGCGATGGCCGAGATTGCGCGCGAGGTGGGCGCCCGCTTCGCCGTGGACATGGCGCACATAGCCGGCCTGGTGGCGGGCGGCGCCCATCCTTCGCCGGTTCCCCACGCCGACGTGGTCACCACCACGACGCACAAGACCCTGCGCGGTCCGCGAGGCGGCATGATTCTGTGCCGCGCAGCCCATGTGTCGGCTCTGGACAAGGCCGTGTTCCCCGGCCTGCAGGGTGGACCGCATGACCACACGACCGCCGGGATCGCGGTCGCCCTGAATGAAGCGTCGCAGCCTGCCTTCCGCGAGTACGCGCAAGACGTGGTCAAGAATGCCGCGGTGCTTGCCGCCGAACTGATGGCACGCGGGTACCACGTGGTTTCGGGCGGCACGGACAACCACCTCATCCTGGTCGACCTGACCAACAAGAACATCCCGGGAAAGGTCGCGGCCAAGGCCCTCGACAAGGCGGGCATAGAACTCAACTACAACTCGGTGCCCTATGACACACGCAGGCCGTTCGATCCGTCGGGCATACGCCTCGGGTCGCCCTCCGTCACCAGCCGCGGCATGGGCCCCACTGAGATGAAACAGATCGCGGCCTGGATGGATCGCGTGATGTCCAACCCGAGCGATGAGAATGCGGCCCACATCGCGACCGAGGTGCGCGAGTTGACCAACCACTTTCCCGCCCCTGGGATTCCGGTGAAGGGATGACAGCCATGATGTCGAGTCGCACGGTTCGTTCCTGCTTGGTCCTGGCCGCGGCCCTTCTCGCGGCCGCCTGGGCGCCGGCCGCGCGCGCCGAGGTCTTCGAGTTGATCGACAAAACCAAGATGAGCGGCAAGCTCATCCACTACTACGACGGCGTCTTCACCGTGGAGACCCAGGGACAGACCGTCAAGGTCCCCAAGGAGAAGATCAAGAACATTTCCTTCCAGCTTCCACCCGCGCGGCCTGAATTTTCCACGCCAGAAAAGACCTTCGAGCGGTGGCGCAAGGCCCTGGTCGAGGGCAACATGGAGAAAGTGATCGACTGCTACGCCCTCATGTACCAGGGCATGCTGGCCACGCAGATGGGCCAGGCCACCGAGGGCCTCAAGAAGATGCAGAAGGAAGTCGAAGGGACCAAGTTCAGCATCAAGAGTTCAGCGGTAAAAGCGGAGACGGCCACCCTCAAGATCGCGCGCCAGAAGGGCGACGAGTCGGATACCGGTGACGTGGCCTTCGTGCGCGAAAACGGCGAATGGAAGATGCTGCCGCCGCAGCCCTGAGTCGCCCGCCGCATGAAACAACATCGTCTCCTTCTGCCAGCGCCGATCGCGGCCGCGGCCATCGCGATCGGGCTGTCAGGCCACGCCTGGGCGGCCACCAACCTGGATCCGTTCGCTGGTGGCACGCGCTCGAATGCGCTGTCGCCTTTCCGCACGGCGCAGGCCGAGGCGGAACCGACGCCGGAAAGGGCCATGCCCAAAGAGGCGGATGCCGGCGGATCGGCCACCCCCTTCAAGGGCTTCGAGACGGACAACCCACCCCACCAGCCCCCGGTCGCTGCGCGCCCGCCCGTGGCGGCCACGGCTACGGGGATCGCTTGTAGCCGTGACGATCAGTGTCCGGTGGACACCATTTGCGATCAAGGCGCGTGCCACTCCTTTGAACGGCCCTTCACTCTTCTGCTCTTCCGCAAGGAAGGCGCGACGCTGGACTTCATCCCCTTCTACTGGTCGCGCCGGGGCAACCCGGGCTACCGCGTGCTGGCACCCTTCTACTGGCACTTCTGGAGCCCTGAATCCCACACGCGGATCGTGTTCCCCTTGTACTGGCGAATCGAGGACCATCTCAAGCAGCGCGTGGTGACGGTGGTCGGGCTTTACTCGCAGACCCGACAGCCAGGTGCGCGCTCGTGGGCGTTGTGGCCGGTCTTCTACGCGTCGACCAAGTTCGGTTGGGCCGCACCTCTGCTGGGTTCGTTCCGCATCGGTGACTCGGACAAGGGGCGCAGCATCGGCCTGCTCGGCTTCCTCTACTTCTGGAAACGGTCGCCTGACTACAAGTTTGACGTCTGTCCCCTGTTCGTTTCGTCGCGTTCGAAGGAATCGGCCTTCACCTACGCCCTGCCGCTCAACTTCTATTGGCGCAGCGGAAATGAGTCGACCCTGCTTATTGTGCCGGTGGGGTTTCGACACACTACCCCCAAGGGCGGCTACTTTGGATCCTGGCTGGGCTACTCATCGGTGGACGGCGAGAACAAGACCGGTGCCTTCCTGTGGTTGTACTGGTTCGGTCGCAGCAAGGAATACAGCTACGATGTAGGTTTTCCCTTGTTGTGGTCGTTCCGCTCACCGGAGGCGAACACCACCATCGTCCCGCCCGTGTTCCACATCCGGCGCGGCGGCTGGTCCATCGGGTCCGCCGCCCTGCTCGGCTGGTGGGGAGGAGATCGAGACAAGGGCTCAAGCTGGCAACTCATCCTTCCGCTGTTTCTCGGCAGCCGTGCCGACCACGGCAAGAAGGCGCTGTATCTGTCGCCCCTCGGCGGGTATCGCCGCGATGACAACGCGGGATCGCACGGAACGACCTGGCTGGCGCCGCCCATCCTGCGCTGGCACGATCGGCAGAGCGAGCTGGATTCGTACCTCTTCTTGTACTGGCGCTATCGCGACATTCCCGGCGACGCCACCACCACCGTGATCGTGCCCTACTACCAACGCATCGATCCCACGGGAAGCACCCGCGCGGTGTTGCCGTTGTTCTGGTATTTCCACGATCGGACCCAGGCAGCGACCGCACACGCCCTCTTCCCCCTGTACTTCCACCGCCATTCTCCGGACGAGCGCATGACCGCGGCCGGCGTCTTCCCGCTATGGGCCTACAGCCGCCACTTCGCCGACGGTGGCAGCAGCGGGGGTCTTTTCCCCATCGTTTTCTTCGGCCAGCGCGGCGAGCGCAGCCACCTCATCGTGGCCCCGCTCTACTGGCACTTCCGCAATGGGCCATCGAGCAGCACCCTGGCCTTCCCGCTCTGGTATCACGCAAGAGACGCCAGGAGTTCGCTCACGGCCATCTTTCCCCTGCTCTACTTCGCGGGCCACGATCACGAGGCCAGCTTCCATATCCAGTTCCCACTTCTGTGGCACTTCGCCGATTCCCGCCACGGCACTTCCACCACGGTGGCTCCCTTCTTCTTCCGCGACGTGGATCGGACCGGATCATCAGCGGGGATCGTGCCCCTCCTGTTCTGGGGCGGCGGCAGCCAGCGTAGTCACTTCGTTCTCTTTCCGATCTTCTGGAGGTTTCGCGACGACGCTGCCGACCGCACCACGACCGTGGTGGGGACGTACTTTCACAGAAACTGGGGCGGCGAGACCACCGACGCCCTGTTTCCGCTTTTCCACTACCGCCGCGGGGCGCGGCCGGGCGGCCAGGACGAAACCAGCTTCACTCTCCTCCCCCTCGTGCACTATCGCCGCGACAGTCAGAGCACCCGGTTCGCCTCGCCCCTGGCGGCCTGGATTCGCCGTCCCGGCCTGCAGGCCGGCTTCGTTCTGCCCTATTTCTGGTACCGCAGCGACACAGTCCAGGCCCAAGGCGTGCCTCTGCTCTATCTTGACCATACTTTCCAAGCCACCGGCCAACGCACACGCATGTTCGGGCCCTATGTCATGGTGGATGGCCCCAACGTGACCGCACGGGTCTTCTTTCCTTTCTATGCGCGCTATCGGGAACAGGGAGACACCGGCACCTATGTCTTTCCCCTCTACTTCGGCCGCCGCAGCGACGACGGTTATCGGATGGACAGTTTCCTTCCCTTCTTCTGGTCAAGCCGCAGCCATGACCACCGTACCCTCATGGTCGGGCCCTGGTTCCGCACCCAGAACGACCAACAGCACAGCCACGCGTCTGGCCTGATCCCATTATTTGTCTCGACCGACAGTCCCAAGCGCCGCCTGCTGGCGACTCCGCTTTTCGTCTACTATCGCAACCACGAGGCCCAAACCAGCCGCCTGGTGTCGCCGCTCTACTACCAGTCGAGCTGGCCCGATGGAAGCACCCGCGTGCTGTTCCCCCTGTGGTGGCAAGGCCGTCAGGGCAGCAAGAGCCACGCCATGCTCATGCCGCTCTACTGGCATTTCGCCGATAGCGAAGAGCAAAGCTCCTTCACCCTGGCGGGGCCGCTGCTTTGGTCGCGCCACGGCAGCGAAACCACCCGCGGCCTCCTGCCGCTGTTCTGGTATTCGCGCGATCGCGTGAACCAGACGGGCAGCGAGGCTGTGCTGCCCCTGTTCTACGAGAGGCACTCGCGCCTGTCGCAGACATTCGCCACCGCGCTCTTCGGCTTCGGCAACGCGCCCGACAGCCTGTGGTGGTACGTGCCCCCCTTCGTCTGGCGCGACAACCCTAACAGCCGTCTCTCGGTCTTCTTCCCGCTCTGGTTCTCGTATCGCAACAAGGTCACCGAAACCACCACCAGGGTGATTCCGCCGCTCCTCCACTACGCGCATTCCACTCCCGCACGCTCGCTTTCGACCTGGCTCTTGCTCTACTGGCACCGCAGCGACGTCATCTCGTCCACGACGCTGGGCCTGCCGTTCTACTACGATCTGCACTCGTACCGGGATAGCCGCCTAACCATGTTCCTGCCTCTCTTCATGCGCTACCGCAACGAGGTAAGCGGCCAGACCTAC
>PMCR01000066.1 GCA_003155465.1 Myxococcales bacterium
CGCAGGTAGTCCATCATCACCGGCATGGCGAAGATATGATCCACCGGGATGTTGAAGAAGCCTTGGATCTGGCCAGCGTGCAGATCCATCGCCAACACGCGATTGACGCCGGCGGCGGTAAGAAGATCCGCCACCAGACGCGCCGAGATGGGCGTGCGAGGGCGGGTCTTTCGGTCCTGACGCGCATAGCCAAAGTATGGCATGACCGCGATGATGCTGCCTGCCGACGCCCGCTTTAGGGCGTCGATCATTACCAGCAACTCCATCAGGTTGTCGTTGACCGGCGTGCAGGTCGGTTGGATGACGAAGCAGTGGACCCCACGGACGTTCTCGTTGATTTCGACGTCCGACTCACCATCAGCGAAGCGCTGGACGTTGGCTCGACCGATGGGGGTGTCTAGGTAGCGACACACCTCATCCGCGATCTCGCGATTCGCGTTGCCGCTGAATATCCTGAATGGTCTGGTCACTTGGGATCCTGTCGCCGGGGCGGGGACAGCCCCCCTCGGAGGGCGCGAATATTGACACCCGGAGATCCGGGTGTCAACGGATGGCTGGGTGGGTCTTTGGGTCTCCTGGCATTCGGAGTAGTGCAGCATGGAGACGAGCGAGCTTGTTTCTCCTCAAGAAACCTCGACCCAAATTGCCAGGCAGTTCCCCCTTCATGCGCAGGAATCTCTTCTATGCAAAGCACACGTACTATCTTCCGCATTCTACCGGCGGCGATGCTGTTCGTATTCGCCTGTTCGACCAGCAGCAACAGCTCCGATCGCATGGATGGGAGTTTCAGCGGTGGTGCAGCAACTCTCGGTGGTATGCCGGGCAGCGGAGGCAACCCATTGGACACCGGTGGATCCGGTTCTGGTGGCTCAACGGGAAATGGAACCGGTGGAACTCTCGCTGGCTCGGGCGGAGTCGGCGCAGGTGGAAGTGCGTCAGGTGGTTCCGGGACAGGACTGACCCTTGAACAGGCCTGCACGGCGATCTGCGCGTCGCAGACGACGAGTGCTTGCCAGACCGCCGACTGCCAAACCAGATGCGTGCAGGCTGCTGACGCGACGCCTAGCGCCATGACAACGTGCACGGCGGAATACACGGTCATGGCGCAATGTGAAGCCAACCTGGGTGGCGATAAGTGGACTTGCTCCACGGATGATGACACTCCGATCCCTGCCGAAGGCCAATGCACAAGCACGGTCTGTGCGTGGGCGTGCTGTGCGACCGATCTGTTCGTACCGACTGACATCTGGAGTCTGTGCATGTCTACTTGCCCGCAATCGGGCACCGGTGGAACGTCAGGCACGGGAGGAACTTCTGCAGTTGGCGGGAGCACCTCGACCGGGGGGGCGGGCGGAAAAGTTGGATCGGGGGGCACCACCGGGACCGCGCGTACCGGTGGCGCCACGAGTGCTGGCGGCAGGACAAGTGCCGGCGGCAGCACGAGTGCCGGCGGCGCCACAAGTGGCGGCGGCGGCGGAGTGGTAGGCACAAATACAGGGATCCCGTCGGGATATCCCGCGCCCACCGCGGACAATGCCGCCAAGTGCACGACGGTAGCAATGTCCGGCGGCTTCTGTCCTGGCGGCGGCAAGGGTCCCGCCTGTTTGCAGTGCCTGTTCGGGAGCACAACCTACAACACGATCGAATCGCCGCCCGCGCCCGCGGATGCAACTGCAGCGGCTGGGGACTACGTGGTGACGGTNNACGGTTCAGCTTGGCAGCGTGGGTCCGGTCTTCGTCAGTGCGGAGTCGAGTCGGGGCCTCTTGGCTCAAGGAACCGCCTCGCAAGAATACGCGTTCGTCGTCAATGTGCGGCCGATGGAGGGGCAACCCAACCACGCTGGCGGCCCGGTGGGATACGCAGGCCTGGATCTGTTCTTCTCCGGCCCAACCGGCCTCAAAGTTTTAGGGATCGGATATGCCCTGGCTTCGGCGAGCACGAAGCCTGTCATGGTCTACATCGCCGGCGACTCCACTGTGTGCGATCAAACCGGGAATGTCTTCGGCGGTTGGGGTCAAATGATCCCTCAGTATTTCGGACCTCCAGTCGGGTTCGCCAACTACGCAAACAGCGGGGCGGCCTCTGGGTCATTCAACGACTATTGGGCCATGATCAAGGCGAAATGGGCACCGGGCGATTGGGTGATGATCCAATTCGGCCACAATGACGGGAAGAAAACGGACACCGAAGTCCAGGCGAATCTTGAGAAGCTGGTGGCCGACGCACAAGCCGCAAATGTAACCCCAATCCTGGTATCTCCTCCTGCTCGCGTGCAGTTCAACGGTTCGACCATGAAAGATCAATCCAGTCTTCACGCAGCGGCAGCCAAGACCGCTGCGGATTCAAAGAAATGCGACTACGTTGATCTAACAGCCCTCTCGACCGCTTGGTACCAGTCGATTGGCGAGACGGCCGCGATGACATTCCACGCGAACGGGGGAGCCACGCACACCAACCTCGCGGGCGCCGACAAGCTGGCGGCCCTGTTGGCCAAGGCTATCAAGGATCAGAACATCGGACTGGCGAAGTACTTGAGACCGTAGATCGCTCCCAGAAAGGTCCGAGCAGATTGCCAAGGCCATGGGCGTCCCCCACGCGTATGCTCTTGCCTCGCCACGATTGATGGACACGTCTTGGGGTGCATTTGGCTGGGCGTGTGGTACGTTCTGCCTGCCCATGTGCGGCGTGATCGGAATCTACGGCCACCCGGAAGCGGCCAACCTGGCCTACCTTGGCTTGCACGCCCTCCAGCACCGGGGCCAGGAGTCGGCGGGCATCGTCTCCAGCGATGGCGAGCATCTGCGCTGGGTTCGCGAGATGGGGCATGTGGGAGAGATTTTTACCCAGGACCGCCTGCGACGTTTGCCTGGAGCGTCGGCCATCGGCCACGTGCGCTACTCGACCACCGGCGATTCGGCGTCCAAGAACGCGCAGCCCATTGCGGTTGACTATTCGGGGGGCTCGCTTGCCATTGCCCACAACGGCAATCTCGTTGATGCTGCGGAGCAGCGGGCGCGTTTGGAGGACGAGGGCTCGATCTTCCAGACCACGAGCGACACGGAAGTCATCCTGCACCTCATCGCGCGCTCGCGCGAAGGGTCGCTGCCCGACCGCGTGGCGGACGCTCTTCGGGCTGTGCGAGGAGCCTATTCGTTGGCCTTCTTGTCCAACTCCATGATGATCGTCGCGCGCGATCCGATGGGCATCCGCCC
>PMCR01000226.1 GCA_003155465.1 Myxococcales bacterium
GCGAAACTCGGCGAAGCCATCGGTACGACTGGCTCGCCATCAGGAGACTGAGAATGATCGATCAAGCAGAAGCCAAAGACAATGCCGACCCATCCCCCGCCGCCGCTGCGGCCGGTGACAACCCGGTCGAGAAGAGGACCTCTTTTGCCGACATGGGCCTTCGGTCGGAGGTCCTGCAGGCCTTGGCGGAAATGGGATTTGTCGAACCCATGGAGGTGCAGACCGTGACCCTTCCGCTGGTGCGCGCGGGCCGCGACATCATGGTCCAGTCACGCACGGGTTCGGGCAAGACAGCGGCCTTCGGAATTCCCTTTGCCGACACGATGGTCGACCCCAACCAGAAGTCGGTACAGGCCATCGTACTTCTGCCCACGCGCGAGCTGGCGTTGCAGGTGGCGGCCGAGATTGCACGGATCAGCGCCCAATCGGGGTTGTCGATAGTCCCGGTGTACGGCGGGGCGCCCATGGGGCGCCAGATCGAACAGCTCCGCGCCGGCGGGCAGATTGTCTGCGGCACGCCCGGGCGGATACTCGACCACTTGCGACGCGGAACTCTGCAACTGGACAAGGTCAAGTGTGCCGTGCTCGACGAATGCGACGAGATGCTGTCCATGGGTTTTCAGGAAGACATCGAAGCCATCCTGGAACGGACGCCCAAGGAACGCCAGACCATGCTCTTTTCTGCCACCCTGCCCGAGGGTATCCAGCGGCTTGCCCGCCGCTACATGCGCCAGCCCGAACTGGTGACCCTGTCGGCCGACTTCGTGGGCGTGCACGAGATCCGTCACACCTACTACTCGATCCCGGGCGGGCAGCGCGAAGCCGAGCTTACGCGGGTGCTGGCCTTCGAGAATCCCGATCGCGCACTGATTTTCTGCAACACCCGTGAAGAAACCGGCCGGGTGGCGGAATACCTGCGCCGGGAGGGGCTGGATGCCGAGGCCATTTCGTCGGATCTTTCGCAGTCCGACCGCGAAAAGGTCATGACCAGGATGCGGGCCGGCAATATTCGTTTTCTGGTCGCCACCGACGTGGCGGCGCGCGGNNCCCTGCGTGATCAACTACACCTTCCCCGAATCGCCCGAGGCCTACATCCATCGCACCGGTCGAACCGGTCGCGCCGGCCGATCGGGGCACGCGATATCGCTCATCGGCCCCACCGAGGTCGGATCGTTCTACTACCTCAAGCTGCTCTACAAGATCCGGCCCGAGGAACGCGCTCTGCCATCAGAGGCTGAACTGCGTTCCAAGCACGAGGGAGAGAGCGTGTTGCGGCTGCGCAGCCTGCTTCCCGGCGATGTGGGACCCGAATGGCATTCGCTGGCCCGGCGGATCATGGGCGCGAGCGACGGTGAGCGCCTGGTCGGATGCATGCTGCGCACGGCGCTTGCCGGGAAAGCGGCAACTGTCGCAGTGGCTGCGCCGCCTCGTCTGGAGAGTGGCGGGCCTGCCGAGCCTGCGCCAGTCGAGAAGACCAGCGAAGAGCCGGACCGGCCTGCCCCCGAACACACAGAGGAACGCCACAGTCGTGGCGGATACCGGGATCGCGAACGGTCCAGGCCGGATCGCGGCCGACCGCCGCGTGATCGCGAGCGCGGCCCATCTGATCGTCCGCGCGCCGGTGGCGAGCATCGTGAGCGAGTCGAACGAAGCCCGCGACCTGAAAGAGTGACCCGCCCCGCGCAGGCGACGGCTGCCTCCGCAGCCCCGCCGAGCGATGGCCGCGAATTTTGGGAGGTATGGAGCGAGGAGGTCGGCCGCACGCCCACGGTCAGCGCCGTCCCGCCGCCGGAGATCACCGAGGTGACCAGCTTGCCCGCGCCGGCTTCGGACAGTGCGCCGCCGCCTGCAGCGAGCTACCCAGCGTCTGCCTCCGGCTACCAGGCTCCAGCCCCTGGTCAGGTCAGATTGTATCTCAACCTGGGCCGCAAAGACGGCGTCTCGACCGACGAGATCGCGGCATTGCTGGCCAGCACGGGCGTGACGGTGCCAGCGACAGCCATCGACACCATGAACACGCATACCTATATCAACGTCGATGCCGCCGACGGTGAAAAGCTGTGCGCCGGGTTGGTGGGCAAGGAACGGAACGGGCGGGCTGTGATGTGCGAGCCCGCACGGCCGCCGCGGCGGAGGTAGTGGGGGGAAGGCGACGCCGGCGCGGCGAGGTTGAAACAAGCTGAGAACACAGAGGGCAGAGGAGAGGACACGGAGGCGGAGTGGTCAGGACGACGGCCAGGTGGCCCGCGCCTGGCTACCGGATTTCGCCGCCGGCGGTCGCTATCTCCGGACCTGCTGGCTGGCTGCTGTTCTTGGCAATGGTGCCACCGTACACCGCATACAATGAATAGGATGGGGACGTGCCAGTGGAGCCATTGCCGTCAGAAGACACCGTCGATCCGTAACACGCGGTCAGCGCGTAGTGAATGTTTGAGAAATAGGTGCCGCTCACTTTCAGCATCCCCCCGTAGTCCATGTAGACCCCGAAACTTTGGGTGGAAACGAATGTTCCGGTAACGTAGTCACCGGACATTTCTACGAATGAATCCCATGATGCTTTCACGGCTGCGGTGCCTGCGGAGTCGCTCTTGACCATGATCTTTAGGAAATCGATCTCAGCAGTCGCACTATTCCCGTAGGCCAGAATTCCATCGCAATCCTGGCCGCTGAAATCCAGGAACACGGCTTGGTCAGTATGCAGTCCGGCGCTCTCCGCTCGGTTCCCAAGGACAAGAATCCTGCCTCCGCCGTCGAAGCCCTGGAACGTGAGCGGGTGGTTGAGTGTGTAGGTTCCGTCGGCAAACTGGAAGGTGACGCTTGCCCCGTACGGGACGTGCTTGCCAACGGCGTCTATGGCGGTCTGGATCTGATCGGCACTCATTGTGTGGCTCAGGTTGACTGTTCTGGTGGTCTCCGGTCCAAGGTAGACGCCGTTGCTGGTCAGGCCTCCGACGGAGACGCTCTTGGTTGTCGAGCAGTTGTTGCCGGCACAGGAGAAGAGCGAGTCGCCTTGATCGCCTTTGTCGCCCTTTTCGCCCTGCAGGAAGAAGACCTGGGCGTTGGCGGTGCCGGCCGCGGCAGTGAGCGAGAGAACGAACAGTCCACCTGCTGTCAATGTGGATGGCCATCGCAATCTTAGGGTCGTCATGGTCTTCTCCTCGATCGTCATGTCGTGATTCCCTTGTCCAGACTGGCCGTTCAGGGTGGCCAGGGTCACAGCGTCCAAGGCCGTTCCTGTCACCACCAGCACCGGATTGGTGCCGGAGAATCGGTGCGATGCCGGCACTCGGTCAGCCTCGCGCGCGTTCCATGCGGCAAGATCTTCGGCCCGCGGCGCCACCGCGGAGGCCGTGCCAGTGCCTTCAATGGAGGTGATCTGCGGACCTGCGCCAATGGGTGCGTCCGACGAGGGGTTGGACGCCCCGTCTGGAATCGAGACCACGGGTACGTCAAACGGGGCGTCCTGGGCTGCTGCAGTGTCGTTCAGAGCGAGAGCGTCCGGCAAAGCTGCGGCGTCCTGTTGAACCAGCGCATCGGTCGGGATCACGATGGGGGCGTCCGACGGGACGATGATGGGCGCATCCGACTGGGTGCCGGTGTCTAGCAGGGATTTCGCATCCGCCTGGACGGTTGCGTCCGAAACGGCGCCGGCAAGGTCGGGCTGGGAGGCATCGCCAGGGCCGTCCGCCTGGACGACCGCATCGGGGTCTGGCGTGCCGGAGTCAGGCGGCGCAACTCGATCAGGAGCGTTGGCGTCGGATGCCGGCTTCTCGATGGAGCCGTCGCTGCCGCGGTCCGCATCCGACCCAGCGCTGCCATCAGCGCGGGCGAAGCCATCGGACGATGAGTCCGTGAGGCTGCCATCCCCAAGAACTCTTCCGGCGTCGGCACCCGGCCGGACGCACTTGGTTTCATCGGGACTGCTGCAGCAGAAACCGTCTTGCTCGACGGTCACACCCCTGCACCAGTACCCGGACGGACAGCCATTGTCGTCTTTGCATTCCAGCTTTTCAGGATGGACAGTGCGGTTGTACGTGCATGCGGCGATATTTGTGAGCAGGAGCGCGGATCCGGCCAGAAGAGTGTTCCGACGCTGCATGGGCTAGAAACTCCCCTGCACTACCGCGCCGGTCCCGCCTGGGAACAGCATGGGCACCAGGCTGACAGAGTCGGAAGCAGGCTTGTTAGCTGCCCGGTACCCGAGGTAGTACAGCACCCCGCCGCACGCGAGCGCAGCCGCGCTCACGCCATAGCCCACCCACTGCAGATCCGCAAACAACCTGCCCCGATCGTCTTTGGTTCTGCTGTACCTGTTCCGCGTGTCGTCAGCCGTGACCTCGTTGGCGATTCTGTGGGTCTCGATGCTGAAGATCACCCCGGCGATCAGGGCCGCGGCTCCGATGGAGCCAGTCACGATTCCCGCGGTCCGCAGCCCCGCGCCCCTGCCGTCTGCGGATGGCCGGCCAGACGCGGTCTCGACAACGCCTGCGGCAGGAGCCGCAGCTGAAGGCGCTGGCGTGATGGGCGTGGGAGCCGCGGCCTGGGCTTCGATGGCAGGAGCTGCGGGCGGCACAGGCGCGGCTGGCAATGCCCTGCCCTCCTGTTCGGCTTTCATCGCCTGGCACTCGGCGATGTGCCCATTCACCTCGGCCTTCTCCTCAGCCGACAGCACCTTGGCATTGCGCAAGAACTCGCGAAAATGCAGGATGGCCTCGTCAGGCTTGCCATTCTGCTCGTAACACCGGCCCTGGTTGTAGATGTAGTTCGCGTTCGCGGTTTCGGCGAAAAGCTGGGCCAACAGATCCACGCCCGCCTGAAAGCGCCCCGCCAAGCACTCGCTGCGCGCCTGGGCCTCGCGCGGATCCACCTGCTGCGCGCGTGCCGGCGCGATCACCAGCAGGAAGGCGCATGCCAGTCCTGTCGCCGCTAGCCCGTGCCGGCAACGCCGCAGCCAAGCTGCCGTCATCATCCCGGCGCGGCGAGTACGCATGGTCTAGACCGATAGTTGAACGCCGAGGCCGCCGTCTGTCAACCACGGATAACCTTGACGCCTGCTCAGGAACACCGTCAAATCTAGGCTCGCGAGAGAGTTACGACCGTGATCGGTCTGCGCATCAACAACTACGAGATGGTTTCCATCCTCGGCGAAGGTGGGATGGGGACCGTGTACCTTGCGCGCCACACGTTCACCGGGCGCAAGGCGGCGGTGAAGCTTCTGCATCCCGAGTTGGCGCGGGACGCGACGCTGGTAGCCCGCTTCATGAACGAGGCGCGCGCCACCACCGCAATAGGGCACCCCAACATCATCGACATCATCGACGTGGGCCTCCTGCCCGACGGTCTAACGCCATACCTCATGATGGAGCTGCTGCAGGGTGAATCGCTGTGCAAGTGCCTGCAGCGCAGCCGTCCCCTGCCCATCCCCGAAGCCATCGAGATCGCGTGCCAGACCGCATTTGCGCTCTCCGCCGCCCACGCTTGCGACATCGTCCACCGCGACCTCAAGCCCGACAACCTGTTCCTGGTCCCCGATTCGTCGGTACTGCCCATACGCCTGCGGGTGAAGGTGCTGGACTTCGGCATTGCGAAACTGCGGGGTGATCTCGCGGCCGGGTCGGTCAAGACGCGCACCGGATCCCTCTTGGGGACGCCACAATACATGTCGCCTGAGCAGTGTCGCGGCCTGGCCGGGCAGATCGATCATCGCACTGACATCTACGCGCTCGGAATCATCGTCTACGAGATGGTGTGCGGCTCGCCTCCGTTCGTGAGCGAGGGACTGGGCGACATACTCATGATGCACCTTCATGATTCGCCTGCTCCGCCTCGCACGCTGAACCCTGACATCCATGAGGCCCTCGATGCGGTCATCCTGCGCGCCCTGGCCAAGGACCGGGACCAGCGTTTTGCGTCGATGGCTGACTTTCAACAGGCGCTGCGGTCTGCGGTGCCTGCGGACACGGCAGGGAACGGGCCACGTGCACTGGCCGAGACTGTTGACGCCACATCGCCGTTGCCTGCACCCGGCGGTGCCAGTGAGTCGGCAGCGCTGGCCCCAACCCAGGCGTTGGAACAGGAGTCGGCCGCCTCGAAGGCGGCACCGGCCAGCGCCTCCCCGGCAATCTCGTGGGCTGCGGCTCCGAGTACCACCTTCACCTCGACCGTGGGCCAGGTCCTCGCTGCCGCAAGGGAACAGGCGCGACGTCGCATGTCCCGGGCGCGCCGGGCTGTCCTGGCCGGTGGCGTGTTGGTGGCAGCGGCGCTTGTGCTGTACGCAACTGTCCTGCACGAAGGCCGGCAGCCCCCAGCAAGCCTACCCAGCGCAGCGCCCACAGCCCCTGCAGCGACGCCCGACGCGATGCCGGTTCTGCCCCCTCCGCCATCTGCTGTTCTGCCCACCGGGCCCCCTGATGCCGCGCTCCCGGAAGCGCAGGCGGCGATCGTGGTTGCGGACAAGTCTCGGCCTGCTACCCCGAAGGACCAGCGACGCGACAAGAAGGGCGGGAAGAAGACCACAGTGGTCGCTGCGCCCGTGCCTCCAGTTCTGCCCAAGGCAGAGGCGCCGCCTGCGCCGGCACCGGTCACGTCGCCGGCGATCAAGCCAGGCGAGAGGTGGTGACAGCCATCCGGCGGCAGCGGGCGAGTTCATTCAGCCGAACAGCAACCCGCGGCCGAGAACACAAGGGCGAGCGTAGCCCAGCTTTGCTGGACGAAGCGAGGGGGGACCCGGGGGATAGCGAGCGAGAGCGAGCCAGTCCCCCATAAGGCACAAGGGGAGAGGAGAGGACACGGAGTCGCCCTCACATCCCGGGGAATGGCTTCAGGTCGGGCGGCGGCCGGGGCGGGGTCGACTTGGGCGGCGCGGGGGCGATGGCCGCACCTGGCTTTGCTGCCGGGGCCGACGGACGCGAGTGGCCGAGTCTTGGCCTGGGGCGCGCTGATGCGTGTCCGGGTCTGGCGGGCGCCGCGATTTCGTGGGCGACGGGCGCTGTCTCGACGGTTGGCGCCGCAGGAGAAGGTGCAGCAGCCGGCGATGGGGTGGTCGGCGCAGCGGCTTGCGGTGCCGCGGGAGCGGCGGGGGCCGGAGTCGGCGCCGGCGTGGGGGCCGGAACCGGCGGCGGAACCAGAACTGGCGTGGGGGCCGGAATCGGCGCCGGGGTTACCCTATTCTCGACTGCGGGCGACGGAGCCGGAGCCTTGCCAAGGTACAAAGCAAGCCACACGCCTCCCGCCGCACCCAGTACCACGCCCACGATGGCCAGGACAAGCTTCTGGTTGGGCCGGCTCCGGGCCGGCCGGTCTCCAGGCTCGGATGCGGCCGCTTCCTCCCAGCCGCGCGGCACCAACTCGGTATTGGACACGCGCTCCGCAGGCTTGGCCAACCTGAGGGCCGCCTTGGCATGGGCACCCCCCATTTCATGCGTGAAACTTGCAGCAGGGAGTTGGCCCGATGCCTTGTCGGGCCCGCGGCAGGTCGACACCGCTTCCAGAAACTCTCCCATGTTCTGGTAGCGATTGTCGCGGCTCTTCTCCAGCGCCTTGGCGACCAGGGCGTCCATCTCTGGGGTAATGGCCAGGTCAGGCCGGCATACGCTGGGCGGCACCGGATCCTCTGTCATGTGCTTGGTCAGCATCGCCATGAAATTGTCGGCGATGAAGGGCGTTCGGCCGGTCACAAGGTGGTAGGCGATGCAGCCGACTGCGTAGACGTCCGCGCGGTAGTCGGCTTCCTTGCCTTCAGCCTGCTCGGGCGCCATGTACTCCGGGGTGCCAAAAACCGTTCCGGTGCGAGTCAGGCGCGGGCCGTTCGGGTCCAGGCCCATGATCTTGGCGATGCCGAAGTCGAGGATCTTCACGAACTCGGGCCGGCCCTCGCGGTGAATGAGGAAAATGTTCTCGGGCTTCATGTCGCGGTGGACGATGTTCTTGTCGTGCGCCGCACGCAGGGCTCGGCAGATCTGCATCACAATGTCGCGTACGCGTGGCCACGCCAGCGCTCCTTCCGCCCGCACCACCTGGCCCAGGTCCTTGCCCTCCAGGTACTCCATGGCGATGTAGACGTAGCCTTCGGCGGATTGACCAAAATCGGAGATGTCGATGACGTTCTCGTGGCAAATGCGCGAGGCGCTGCGCGCCTCCTGCAGAAAGCGCGCGACAAGATCCTCCCTGCGCGCCAAGTCTGGGGCCAGCACCTTGAGCACGAGTTTCTTTTCGATGACCACGTGCTCGGCCAGGTAGACTGACCCCATCCCGCCCTCGCCCAGCTTGCGAATCACCCGGTAGCGATCCGCGACGAGCTGCGAAATGAGCGGGTCTGTGCCCAGCGGGGGGCTTTCGCCGACGACCATGCTTGTCACTGCACTTTACCACGGACCCCGGTACAATGGTCTTCCAGCTCGTATGGCCAGCATTGTTGTCTACACAGAGATTCAAGACGCGTCGATAGCGGCCTCGTCCCGCTTCGTGCTGGCGGAGGCGCGCCGAATTGCCGACGATCTTGGCGCGACGGTGTACGCGCTGCTGGCCCTTGGCCCCACCACGCCCGAGGGACTGGCTGCTTTGGCTGGCGAAGTGGGAACAGCTGGCGCGGATCGCATTCTGTGCTGCGCAGATGAGGCGCTCGCGGGTCCGTCGTTGGACACGACCCACGGCCCCCTGTTGGCTTCCGTGGCCGAGCGCCTGACGCCGACCCTGGTGTTGTTCCCAGAGGGAGAAATCGGACCCAAGTTGGGTCGTCCCCTGGCCGAGCGCATGGGCGCGGTTTTCTTGCCTTGCTCATCCCTTGATATTCTTGCCGCAAGTGACCTGGAGCCAGCGCAGGTCGTCGTACGCTGTTTGCAGCACGACCAGGGCGACGAGCGCATCGTGCGCCTGCGCGAGATCGAATTGCCCGTGGTTGTTATCCTGAAGGCCGGCTCTGCGCCGCCCGCACTTGGTGAGCCTGCCTCGGAGATGGAGATGCTGAGCTACCCGGGGCCGTCCATCAGGAACTCGTAGCTGGTTGAGCGACTGGGTGGACGGCGACGGGCCCGGCTCCGGTGGACGGTGGCCGGAGCCGGATCCGCCGGCCGGTCCCGGATGCGGAACCGGATCCGGCTATGCCGCTACCTCGGGGATAAGCCGCTCCAGCGTCTCCTTCTGATTGAGCGCCGGATCGTCGAGCACGCGTTCGAGCAGCCGGCCAAGAACCCACCCCACCTGCGGCCCGGGACCCACGCCCAGCACGCGCATGACGTCTGCGCCGTTCACCGCCAGATCTTTGACCCGCAAGGCGGCGTCTTCGGCCGCCACGCGCGCGATGCGGGCGCACAACTCGCGCGTTTCGCCCTCGGGATCTTCGCCCCGCCCGCGGCTGGCGATGTCGGCCTCACGCAGAGAGAAGAGCAAAGGAATGTGCTCGGTCTGCACGCGGTTGACGAAACGGCGAACCGTACCGTCGGTCCAGTCGGGTGTGTAGAAGAACATGTGATGTGCCACCAGCGCGACCAACAACTCGGTTTCCGCGCGCGACAGGCGCAATCGGCCGGCGATGGTTTTCGCCATCTCTGCACTCACGCCTTCGTGCTTGAAGAAACCGAACTCGCCTGGCGCGTTCGGCTGCGGTGTCTGCGTGCGCGGCTTGCCCACATCGTGCAGCAGCGCCGCCAGACGCAGGATGGGCAGGGCGGGCACGGCATCTAGGGTGGCGAGGCTGTGCTGATAGACGTCGTGCTTGTGAAAGCGGTTCTGCTGGCACCCCAGTGTGGCCAGCAACTCGGGCAAGACCACAGCGAGCAGATCGGTCTGCCGCATGAGTTCGATGCCCCGCGAGGGGTGAGGCGCAAGCAACAGCTTGAGAAGCTCGTCGCGCACGCGTTCAGCCGAGACCTTGCGGAAGGAGTCCAGGGTGGCGGGAATGGCGGCCAGGGTCGACGCGTCCACGTCGAACTCCAGTTGTGTCGCCTGGCGCAGGGCGCGCATGGGGCGCAGACCATCCTCGGAGAAACGTTGGATGGGATCGCCGACGGTGCGCACCAGCCGGCGTGCAATGTCCTCCTGTCCCTGGTGAAGATCGATGATCGTGGACGCCCGAGGATCGTAGGCGATGGCGTTCATGGTGAAGTCTCGGCGTGAAAGATCCTCGGCCAGGGTCGCGCCAAAGGTCACTACCGAAGGGTGTCGGCCGTCCAGATAAGCGCCCTCACCCCGGAAGGTCGTGACCTCCACCTGCCGGAACCGTTGGGAGTCGCCGACCAGCACCGTCACCGTGCCGTGCTGCAGCCCGGTGGGAACGCTGAAACGTGCGCCGAATACACGCAAGATCTGCTCGGGGCGCGCGCTGGTCGCCACATCGAAATCACCCGAGCTGCGGCCGAGCAACAGATCGCGCACCGAGCCGCCCACCAGATACGCCTCGAACCCAGCCTCGCCAAGGTGGCGAAACACGGAGAGAACGTCTTCGGGGATCTGCTTCGGATCGATCATGCTAAAGATCCCCGCGTTCAGCCTGCAGAGCCGCCAAAGCCATTTCGGCCGCATTCTGCTGGGCTTCCTTCTTCGACTTTCCCTGGGCGCGGCCGTACTCCTTGTCGCCCAGCGAGATGGCCACATCAAATGTCTTGTCGTGGTCGGGCCCATATGCGCCGATGACCGTGTACGTGGGTGCAAGCTGCATGCAGGCCTGCGACATTTCCTGCAGGCGCGATTTGAAGTCGCGGGCGGTGCTGCCCGGCGTGTCGGCCAGCGCGGGCTGGAACAGTCGCTCCACCACCTGGAAGGCTGCGGCGAAGCCCCCATCGAGATAGACCGCGCCCAAGAGCGCCTCCAGCGCGTTGGACAGCAGCGACCGTTTCTGCCGCCCGCCCGCTTGCTCCTCACCACGACCGAGGAAGATCCACTGGCCCAGCAAGAGGTCCTCCGAGACGCGCGCCAAGCCGGCCTCGTTGACCAAGGCAGACCGTGCCTTCGACAGCTCGCCCTCGGGATGGTTGGGATAGCGCCGCATCAGAATATCGCTAATAGCCAAGGCGAGCACGGAATCACCCAGGAACTCCAGACGTTCGTTGTCCGAACGATCGGTCTCGTGAGTCTCGTTCATCCACGATGTGTGAGTCAGCGCGGTCTCGCACATCGTGGATGAACGAAAGCAGTAGCCGAGCTTCTCCTCGAGCGCGGCATAGGGCGAGGATCTGTCGGTAGACGTCATTCGTTGAGAGTGGGACAATCATAGCCCCCCGAGATGGTGCGAGCCACTTTCACCAGTACCAGGCTCTTCCTGCGCGCTTTGACCATCCTTGTCCTCTTCATCCAGCAAGGACTGCGCTGGCTCGTGGGCTGGTTGTGGCTGCTCATCACCTTCGCGGGTCGCAAACGTCGTCATACCTGGTTTGGCCGCTGCGTGCTCGATCTCTTTCGCGACCTCGGCGCCACCTTCATCAAAGTGGGACAGATCATGAGTACGCGTCCCGATCTGCTTCCCGAGTACATCACGCAGGCTCTGGTGCACCTGCAGGACGATGTGGGACCATTTCCCTTTTCCGATGTCGTGCGCACGATCGAGGAGGATTTGCACCGGCCTCTGCGCGAGATCTTTGCCGAATTCTCCCCGGTTCCACTGGCCTCGGCTTCGGTCGCGCAGGTGCACAAGGCGCGCCTGCCCGACGGCCGCGTGGTGGCGGTCAAGGTGCGGCGACCCAACCTGGTCGAGTTGTGCACCTTCGACCTAGCGGTCATGCGCACGGTTGCGCGTTGGCTGGGCAAGCTGCCTCCTCTGGTCCCGCTGCAACCGGAGTCTACCGTCGAGGAATTCGGACGCGCCGTGTTCGACCAACTCGACTTCTGCATCGAGGCGCGCAACAACCAGCGATTTCGCGAGAACTTTCGCGACCAGCAGGATGTGGTTTTTCCCGAGGTGATGACCGAGCTGTCCAGCGAGCGCATCCTGTGCATGTCTTTCATTGAAGGGACCAAGGTCCTAGGTGTCGGCCAGACGCGCTCGGATCCAAAGCGCATTGCCCGGCTGGGCATGCACGCGCTCATGAAGATGATCTTCGAGGACGGTTTCGTGCATGCCGATCTGCACCCGGGCAACATCTTCATCACCACGGACGATCGGGTGGCTCTTCTCGATCTGGGCCTGGTGGGCGAGCTTGATCCCTTCCACCGAGCGGCCCTGGCCCGTTTCTTTGCCGCCTGGGCGCAGCGGGATGGCGACACCATGGCCAAGCAGATGTACTCGCTGTCAACCAGCCACGCGGAGGACCCAAAAACCTTCCAGGCCTTTCGCGCCTCGGTCATCGATTTTGTCGGCCGCTACTGGGGACAGCGCCTGGCCGATGTCCAGGTCGGCAAGGTACTCCTCGACATGCTGGGTATCCTGCGCCGCCACCGCATCCGCATGACCCCGGTGTTCACCATTGTGAACATCGCCATCGCGGTCACCGAAGGCATCGGCAAGCAACTGGATCCCGACCTGGATCTCATGGCCGAAGCCATCCCATTCTTCATGGCGCACCCTCGCTGGCTGCGCCCGGGACGGACGGTTAGCTAATTCACACAGCGGGCACAGAGATCGCAGACACGGATGCGAACAGGACGCCTGTGGGCGTCCGGCTTTGCGTCCTTTGTGCTGTCTGTGTGGAGTAGCTAGCTTTTCCGTCCGCTGGGACGACCGTGCGATGGCACCGGGGGCGTGGCGGTGGCGCCGTCTTCGGGCCAGGGGTGGCGCGGGTAGCGGCGGCACAGCTCGCGCCGAAGGGTGGGATAGTGCTGGCGCCAGAAACTGGCGAGGTCGCTAGTGACCTGCACCGCCCGTCGGTTGGGTGCCAGCAGGTGCAGGGTCAACGGCACGCGGCCTCTGCAGATGCTCGGCCCGGTGGGCGTGCCGAAGAAGTCCTGCAAACGCGATTCGATCCACGGTGGCTTGCCCGCTTCATAGTTAACGGGAACCACGCGCCCCCCTGCCAGCCGGATTCGCTCTGGTACCTCCTCGCGCAGTAGCCGGGCGACTCCCGGCGGAAGGCTGGCCAGCCAGGCATTCTCGATCGGGCTTGCCTGCAGTTCGACCAGGCTGGTGATGCCTTCGCACGCCGCCGCGACCAGGGCTTGCCACTCCTTGGCACCCAGCGCGGGAACGCTTGCCTCGGGAAAGGCTTGGCGCAAGACCTCCAGCTTGGCTTGCAATGCTGCTGGTGCTTCTCCTCGCTCCTCCCCACTGCGTCCATTGCCCAAAACGGCCTCGGACAGCAGACGACTCGCCTCGGCCGAGGGCGGCGCGGGCCGGTGCGATTCCTCAAGGGTGATCGCGCCGCACAGCAGGCGACACACCCGCTCCACGCGCTGGCGGTCCGCGTTCCACTGGATCTCGTCCCGCTCTGTCAGCTCGCCTGGCGCGATGTCGAGCAGCCACTCGGGACGGATGCCGACTGCCAGGCGCACGCTCACCGCCCGGTTGCCGCTGCGGGCGCCCGGTCCGGTACGCTCCTCGACGTCCACCGCGCAGAGCAGGTCATCGGGAGGCTGTGCCCCGATTTTGGCGACCCCGCCCGAGGCCAGCAGCGCCTCGCTGCTGCCCGGGCTGCGTCGGCGCATGACCCGGTCAGGAAAGGCTGCCAAAGTCGCCATGGCCAAGATCTCGTCGACGGCATCGGGCCTATTTGGGAACCCTGGAAGGGTTCCTATACCCTTCGGCCCCCCACCCGCCACGCCTCCCCGCTCGCTTCGCTCGGCCTCGCGCGATGATGGTACGCCGCCGGCGAGGGCGCGCGCGAAGCGCGCGGGGTGGGCAGGGTGGGTTGTCCGTCCCGAAGGGCCAGCGGGCTCCCCATGCGACTGGGTAGGCCGCTTCACCGGCCCATCTCGCCGCAAAGTCGAGGCGAGCTGTCGCCGCGCCAGCTCGGCGGCCTCGGCTGCACGCACATCCACACCCAGACCACGCAACCGTTCCCGCGCAAAACGCGCCGCACGCGCCTGGCGGAAGCGATCCAGCCTTTCCAAAAGGTCGCCGCCTTCCGGCGCACACGCTGGTTGACCCTGCCCCGCGAACCGGGTTCGCGCCGTGTCGCTGATGTCACCTTCGGCAACCAGGGCCGCCAGCGCGGCTGCGTCCTCGCCCACGCCGCGCCGCTCGCCTTCGACGATCAGTCGCCCCAGCCGGGGATGCACCGGGAAGCGAAGGATCTGTTGACCCGTATCGGTCAACCAGCCTTCGCTATCCAAGGCCCCCAGGCGTCGGAGCAAGTCGTGTGCGGACTGCAAGGCCGCCGCCGCCGGGGGTTCGAACCAGTCGAAGGCTTCTCGATCGTGCACACCCAGAGCCGCCAAGGTCAGCAGCGCTTCGCCCAGATCAAGGCGCGCAATCTCGGGGATCTCGTGCGGCCGGCGCGAGTCGAAATCATGTTGTGTGAAAAGGCGCAGGGCTCGCCCGGGCCGCGTGCGACCGGCTCGGCCCGCGCGCTGGACCGCCGAGGCTTGGCTGATCTTGCTCACCGCCAGCACAGGCAATCCGCTCCACGGCGAATGCGAGGCGATGCGGGCCAGGCCCGAATCGACGACCGCGACCACGCCGTCGATGGTGACCGAGGTCTCAGCGACGTTGGTAGACAGGATCACCTTGCGGCGAGAGGCAGGCTCCACCGCCCGTCGCTGTTCAGCGGGCGACAGGTCACCGTGTAGCGGCAGAAGCAGCAGGTCGCGGGCTTCGGACAGCGGCGCAAGCTTCTCGGTCGCGCGGCGTATCTCGGCAGCGCCTGGCAAAAACACCAGCACGTCGCCGTCGAGGCCCTCTTGGCACAGCCGGCGCACGGCACTGGCGACTTGATCGTGGAGCGGCCGCACGTCGGGCTGGGGCAAGTATTCCAAGAAGATTTCGAACTGCCGACCCTCGCTCCGCACCAACGGGCAGTCGCCCAGAAACTGGCACACCGGGTCCGCCTCCAGCGTCGCCGACATGGCCAGAAGGCAAAGATCAGGACGCTGGGTGAGCTGCAGGCGACGCAGCAAGGCCAGGGCCAGGTCACTCGACAGATGGCGCTCGTGGAACTCGTCGAGAATCACCACCTCCACCCCGGACAGCCTCGGATCGCCGAGCAGACGCCGCAAGAGGATCCCTTCGGTGACGAAGCGGATGCGGGTGTGCGGGCCGGCCTCCTCGGCGAAACGCACCGTGTAGCCCACTGTCTCGCCGGTTCGCTCTCCCCGTTCCGTGGCCACCCGCTCGGCCGCCAAACGCGCTGGCAAACGGCGGGGTTGCAGCACGACGATCTCTCCCCGCTGGCCGAAGCCCGCGTCGAGCAGGGCCGGCGGAACCCGGGTGGTCTTTCCCGCCCCGGGCGGCGCCTCGATCACGACCGCGCCCCGCGTGTGCAGCGAGGCCACGATCTCCGGCAAGAGAGGGTCGATAGGCAGGGCGGCGAGCGAGGGCCGGCCCATCAGGGAAAGATCTGCGCGCCTTGCCCTCGCTGCAGGCTGAAGTCAAACCACCCGGTGAGCGAGCCCCCAATGTCGGGGTTGGGCAGCGGCCGGATCTCCCTTTGTGCGGTCACCACTTTTTGGTCCTGCAGGGTCAACGAAAAACCCGAGGCGTACAACCGTTGATCGAGGTCGATCCTGAATGTGGGGCTGACTGGCATGCGGCTGGTGGGGTCCGGGCGATCGTTCTGCGCCGCGGAGCCAAACTCCGCGAATTCGATCCAGGACTCCCAGGCACCGTTGTCCACTGTCTGCACGACACTGTCCTCAGGAAAAACGTCATCGGCGGTTGCTGCCACAGGGCGGGTACAGGTCATGCGCGGATTCAATGTCGAGTGAAGGACACCGCCCACCACCGAAATGCGGACGCGCCCAGGCCCGGTTGGGGAGGCACGGAAGCAATAGCGGTCGTCGTAGTCGTGCTGGTTGGGCTGGCCGGCAATCGGGACCTCGCGCCCTCGTACGCAGCGGGCCACTTCATACGAGTTCACTACGTCGAAATATAGGACGTCGTTGCTTTCAACTTGCTTGCCAGAGCGCTGGAGACGAATGGTGATGCGATTCATGCGGGACTGCGTTCCGCCCGAGTACTGGGTGAGGTCGTCGATGGGTTCGCCGGCAAAGAAACCGGGACCCAAGCTGTAGTCCGCCGGCGCCGATGGGGTTCCGCACACCCCTGCCCTATCGCAGTAGTCGCCCGAGCCTGAGCAGTTGAGGACGAAGAGCTTGCCGTCGGCCGCCCCTGCCCCTTTGCCGACGCCGCACCCCGATAGGGTGAGTGCCACCAGGAGCAAAGCAAGACGCGCGGCCATCATCTCATTCTCCTCAAGGACCGCCCACTCCCGGGTCAGCGACCGCCACGTAGCTCGGAAGGAAGGGCGCCGCCTGGGCCAGGGTCTGGATCACGTCCTTCGTGGCGGCGGCGTATACGTCGGCCGACCCAGAGTCGGAGGTAGGGGTGACGATGACCATTGGCCTGAGGCGGCTATCCTACCACTCGAATGTCTTGTAGGGGCGAACCGCCTATCGCCGCTGTCACGGGGAGCCAACCTTGGGGCAGTCATAAAGTTCTGCAGCCATCCTGCCGATGAATGACGCGACGCCGCGATCCGGGCTATGGGTCGAGATCATCTATGATATAGAGGCCAATTCGCAGTGGGGCTTGTGACATGACCAAATCGGAACTTGCCGAGCGCCTGTCGCAGGTGCAGAAGTTGCCCAGGGACCGTGCCGGGTTGTTGCTCGACACGGTTTTCGATTGTCTGTCGCAGGGATTGAGCCGGGATGAGCGCATCGAAATCCGAGGGTTTGGCAGTTTCGAAACCAGACACTACCGCGCTCGCGATGGGCGCAATCCACGCACCGGCGCGGCCGTGCAGGTGAAGCCGAAACGCCTGCCCTTCTTCAAGGTCGGCAAGGAGCTGCGCGACCGAGTTGCAAACGGCCTGCGCACCACCCGCGAGTTGCCAGCCATGGACCCCGCATCCCCGAGTGCTTCGGTGCTTCGGATTCCGGGAACGAAGATCTAGAAGCTCGCGTCCACTCGTCCGGTCACGTTGACCAGCACCACTTCCTCGGGCACAGGCGCGCTCTCCTCCACCACGTGACTTGAAAGGATCAGCGCGAACGGCGTGTTGAAGTCCGCGAGAAAGGATGAAAGCGCAAGCCGCGCTTTTGCGGAAAAATCCACATGGCCGTGCACCGACCCCAGCGGGATATCGGCCAAGAACACGGCGCCGGCAGCCCGAGATGAGGTGACGCCTTGCGGGGCTGCGTAGAGGCTGGCAGCCCGCAGCGGCAAAGTGTCAATTCCGGCGACCGTCATTTCGGTCTCGACGCCTGTCACCTGCGCGGTAACTCGGATGTCGATTGCGGCCAGTGTCGCCTGTGCCAGCACCCAACCACGGCGGTGCTGCAGCACCGGCACCTCACCACCTAGATCGATCTTCACGGCGTCCTCGTAGTCAAAAGCCAAGGCGCACATTCCGTCGTCGTCGCAGCTCAATGGGTACGCTTGACAGTCCACCGCAGACATGGGGGCGGGCGGCTGACAGCAGTCAGTGACCAGGGCGGCCGGGCCGCGACACACCACCCGTGGTACACCCTCGGGCGGAGATGGCCACCAGCGGGGCTCGGCCGGGCTGACCCGGAAATCCGGGACGGGCAGATCGAAACTCAGCCCTCCGCCGCCTACCCCATCAAATAGACTGCATCCGCTTGCGACCGGGGCGGCGGAGGCAAGCCAGGCAAGCCAGAAGGGCACGACCGTGCCGCGCATAACTTGGAGCCTATCCTATGACAAGATCCTTGAGAATCTCGCGGGCGATCACTATTTTCGAATGATCTCTCGCGCGCAGGGCGCGCAACGAATCCTGAAAAACCTTCTGTTCGTCGCGGAGATCCAGTTTCATGGAGCCGAACCCGTTTGCGTGGAGCGCGGCTTGACCGCTGCTTTCGTCGGCGCAGCAGCGCTGGGCACAGATCCTGTCGCGCGGGCCGAAGTGAGGAACTGCACCGCCACGCTCCTGTTATCAGTCTTGTCGGTCTTTTCGGCGGCGATGAAGCTGATGGCGTGGGGCTGGCCCGCCGGCAGATGCAGCACGCAATCGCTGCCAAACGGGTAGTCCTCGCTGCCAACCCTCAGCTTGCCCTCCCCCGTCACCACGTAGAGTATCTCCGTCGATCGGCCGTGATCATGTCGCGGCAGGTCGCCGCCGTGGGTGAACTCCAGCAGGTTGACGGTTATGGCCTCGCTGCCAGTCGCCTCGGGATGAAGTAGGGTCTTGACCGTGCCTTTTCCGCCGAGTGCAGGCACAGCCACCACCTCAGTCGCGGTCACCGCCACCACGTGACCGTTGTCTTCGGGCGGCTCTTTCGCCGTCGCCGAGTCGCGAATCACCTCGAAATCGGCACGGCCACGCGCGTCGCTCGGGTCGCGGTACACGCGCTCGGGCCCCGGCGGCGTGAAAACCTGCAGAAAGACCGCTGTGCTCTGGCGGCCCATGTTTTCGATCACATGCGGATAGCCGGCGGGCACGAACGCCACCATACCTTCATCCAGCTTGATGGGTGCCACCCCGGCAGGTCCCAGCAGGCGGGCGTGGCCCTTGAGCAGGTAGAGTACCTTGGCGCTGCGGGGATGACGGTGCATGGCCACGCGGCTAGCCGGGCCGACGTTCAACTGGGTCAGCGACATGCCTTGCGCGCGCATGTTGATTTCGTCGGCCAAAACCTTGACGGTGAACGGGGCCTCACGTTTCGGGCCCGGCTTGGCTTTGCCCGCCGGACCCGAGCCAAGCACGCGCTCGGGAGCGTCTTCAGCCTTGACCACGAACTGGCTCGTCTGCGCCTGGAACGAGAACGGAAGTATGATCTTGGCTCCGGCCTCGATCCCCTCCACCGTCCAGCCCGTGGCTGCCTTCTGCACGCATGCCGACAGCACGCCGGGCGCGGTCTGCCCGCTCGGCAGGACCTTCGCCGCAGTCACCCGCCCGGCCGGCCCCACGTCCACCTCGATCTCCACCTTGCCCGCGCTATCCAGCCGGTCAGCCAGCGACTTCTCGAAGCATCGATGCACGTCGCCACCGTGTTTCTGCAGCGTCTTTTCGATGATTTGCGTGGCCCGTCGTGCCTCATTCCCAGACGGCTGCGCTGGGCCGGCGAAGGAAGAGGAGGCTAGCGTCATTGACGCAACCACCATGCATCCAACGGTCGGGGCGGTCGCGCGACCTGCAATCGGTAGTCTCTTTTCGTGCATACCGCCTTGTCCTCGCTTGGAGATCCTTCGTAGCACGAATGCCCCGGATTTTCCTTCCTCACGCAAGACCACGCCGCGTTATGAACGATTCTCGCAAGCGAGCCGATGATCGAGAGTGGCCATTCGGCTGGCGCGGATTGTCCTGCTCGCACCGCTTGCCGCGAGCATAGCCCCCCGGGTGGAGGCGAAGACTGACATTCTCCACACGCGCACCGGCTTCACGGTGCACTGGGTCGACACCGACATCACCGTCGGTCTCGATCAAAGCATGCCCAGCCGCACGGTCGAGCCTGCGGGTGTGAAGGCGGCCCTGCAGGCCGCGATCGAGGCATGGAATGAAGTCCCGGAACTGCCAGCGCGGTTCCGTCTGGTCGCTACCCCCGATCCCGCGGTGCGTGTCCGATTCTGCCACGGCAAGTGGACGGGCGACCTGGACGATTTGGGCAAGGCGGTCTTCACCGCAGATATCCGAACAGGCGTGGTGGCGTCAGGTCTGGTGGAGATCAATGAATGCGATCTCGCTTTCCTGGCTCCCGATGAAGCGCAGGACGGCCGTTTCGATCTTCAGGCCGTTGTCACCCACGAGCTGGGGCATGTGCTAGGGCTGGGGCACAGCGACAATCCCAACACGCTCATGTTCACTCGCGGGGGGACGGCAGGCATCCGTACCCCGAAGGCTGACGATCGCGCTGGGATTGCACTCATCTACGGCTCGCCTGCGCTGGTGGCCAGCTACGAGCCGCCGCCAGCCGCCCGGGCCTTGCCCCTGGCGTCGGAGCAAGCGCGGGCCAGCGAGCGAGCCGTGCCCCGCCTGGCCAGAATGCCTCCCGCCGAGGTCCTGACCATGATGCGCCTCGCCGGCAGCGACGGCACATCCATGGTCGTCTACACCAGCGAGCCCACGCTGCTTCCCCCCGTTTCCCCGGTCGAGTCGGACCCTGACCAGAAACGGCAAATCCTCGGCAAGCGCAGGCACCCCGCAGGCCACGAGCCGAAGTGACCCCGGCCGCCAGGGACTATTTCTTCTCGCCTTCGGCCGCTTCCAGGGCTGGGGCGGATGCGATCTCCGGGACCGCCGGCGCGGGTTCAGGTTGTGGCACGGTGCCCGCCGCTGAGATCGCCTCGACCACAGGCGGGTCGTCCCATCCACCACGCCGACGCATCGGCGCAGACCAACCCTGGCCGCGTCGGTTGTCGTCGCCGCCGCTCCGGTACGGACGTTGTTCCCCGCTTGGCCTGGGACTCTGCGCGCGCGCCACCTCCCGGCCTGGCCCAGGCCCGCGTAGGCCCTCGCCGCCAGCGGAGCCGCGTGACTGATCCGGGCGATCTGGGCGCGGCGGGCGATCTCCGAACAGCGGGCGATCTGGGCGCGGCGGACGATCTCCGAATGGGGGGCGAGCTCCGCGCGGCGGACGGCCACCCGGGGAGTGATCGCCGGCCGGCCGATCACCCGACGGGCCTGGGCCGCGGCCATCGAAGCGAGGGCCACGCGGTGGTCGGCTTGGCTGCTCCCGGCGCGTCGGATCCACTGGCCCCCGATTGCCGCCTCTTCGCTCCTCAGGAGCGCGGGTCAGCATCCAGCCCTCGCCTCCTTTGGCCATCTCGCCCCGGGGCAGATCGGCGTCGCGGCCAAGGGCATCGAAACCACCTGCGCGACCACCCCGTCCGCCGCCTCCGGGTCCACCGCCCGGTCCCCGGCCACCACCGGGTCCACCGCCCGGTCCCCGGCCACCACCGGGTCCACCGCCTGGGCCGCGCCCACCGCCGCGGCTGTCCCGATCGCGGCCACCGCCACGACCACGCCGATCATCGCCACGCGAATCCGCATCGCGCCGAGATTCGGGCCGCGGCATCATGTCCAGTACGTAGTAAAAATCGCCCTTCTTCTGGGCGTTGGCAGGCGGCTTGTCGCCCGAAAGGACGCGTACCAAGCGCACCCCGGAGGCGCGCTTGCCGGCCACCGCGAGTGCCTCCATCAGACGCGACAGGCGATCGCCCTCGATGTGCATCGTCGCGGCCACGGCCTCAGCCTCGGGGCCTGTGCCAAGGTCAGGCGCTGCGGTTTCGACGGCCGGCTCGGGCGCGGAATTATTGGCAGGTTCACTGCCAGTGCCGGTCTCGGCTGACGCGACATCCTGCGCCGCAGGGTCGGTTTCGGCCGGCGTCTCTGCTGCGGCCTGTTCCGGCGTCTCTGCCGCGGCTGCGGCTTCGACCGCGGTTTGTCCCGGCGTCTCTGCGGCGGGTACGGCCTCTGCCGCGGGCTCGGTCGGATGCTCATTGGCTTGGGGATGCGCGGCCCGAAAAGCCTGCTGTGCCTCTGCTGCCTGTCGCAAGAGAATCCCGGAGAATTCGGTGATTGTCTTCATGAACGCGTCCTTCGCGTGATGGGGGGGCCCCGTCAAGGAAGCCCGAATGAACTGTCTAGCCCTTCGTAATGGACTTGCGGTCTCACGTCAATGGCCTGCCATCATGCCCCGACAGCCCGCTCGATGCGAGTGCCATCTCTTGCCACAAGGCTCCGTCGTGCGTCGGTCGCGAGCCCCACCTGACATCTCGACGAGGTATGACAGAATGCTGTTCCAAGAATCCGAAGCTGGGCGAGGGCGTTCGGGCGCGCGGCGGGGTGGACGCCCCGGTCGATGTCGGCCATTCTCGGGTGCGTGCCGACCACGGAGAACAGCCCGGCCGACGAGCGCGTTCTGGCAAGTGTAAGCCCAAAGCCCGTGACGCTGCCTCTGCTCGGCGTGATCGCGGCAGTGGCGCTCTTCGCAGCAGTGGGCAGCATCCGGCCGGTCTTCGATCCAGACGCACCCTGGCACCTGCGCACCGGCGAATGGATCCTTGAACATGGGTCGCTCCCGCGGGTGGACCCGTTTTCCCATACCTATGCCGGCCGGCCGTGGCACTGGGTGGACTGGGGCGGCGACGTGCTGCTCGCGACGATCTACGGGAAAGCCGGGCTCGGCGGGCTGGAGGCGCTGGGAGCGGTCCTTGCGGGGTTGGCCGTGGTGTTGGTCGCGCTGACCTCTCTACGCGTGCGCGGCCGACCGGGTTCGGGTTCGCTGCTGGCAATCGGGCTGTTGCTGAGTTACGCAGCCTCGGCGGGTTTCTTCACGCCGCGACCGCAGACCTTTGCTTGGGTGCTCGCCGCAGTCGAGATGCTGCTCGTGGTTCGCGCCGACGAGCAGCCAAGCTGGGGGCGCCTGCTGGCCGTGCCCGCCTTGCTGGTGCTCTGGTCGAACCTCAGCGCGTCCGTGTCGCTGGGTGTCTTCTTGTTCGTCCTGTTCGCAATGGGGGCAGCGCTTGGCCGCGCCTGGGAACGCCGGCCGGGTTGGCGGGGCGTGGTGGCTCGCCTCTTGGTCGCCGCGCTGCTGGCTGTCCTCGCCATGTTAGCGTCGCCCAACCCGCTGGGTCGACTGGCGGGGGTGAATGGTCTTGCCTCAGACCGGTCGCTGGCTCTCATCAGCGAGTGGCAGCCAACCCAAGCCAGCGCGCTTTTGGGACCGCTTGGCGCCATCGCGCTGCTGGTGATCCTGGGCATCGTGCTCGACCGAGCGCGGGTCCAGCCCTGGGAGCTGTTGCTGGTGTTGGCGAGCGGTTGGATGATCGCGCGCCACGCGCGCATGATGCCG
The DNA here is from genome assembly GCA_003155465.1 of Myxococcales bacterium. Next base: position 22,837 of record PMCR01000226.1, read on the forward strand.
CTGGCAGCCTTTGTCGCCGTTCCCATCAGCTACCGCCATCTTCTCGCTGCCCTTCCCCGCCGTGTGCCGCGCCTGCCAGCCTTGGCGTGGCTGGATGGACTGGTGGCAGGAATCCTGCTGATCGCGGCCTTTGTCACCGCCTTGGTTCTCGATCGCCCGACATCCTGGCTGGGGGATGCGCGCCGGCCGCGTTCGGAGTGGTCAGCGCGCATCCTGCCCATGGGTGCAGCCGCGTTCCTCAGACGAGAGCGCGTCCATGGACCACTGTTCAATTCTTTCCACTTTGGCGGATACCTGATGCACGAAGTGCGTGATCTGCCGGTCTTCATCGACGGCCGCACCCGCATGGTCTACGACGATGATTTCTTCATCGAAAACGTGACAATCGAGCGAACCGATCCAGAGCATGGCTGGCAGGCTCTCTTCTCACGTTATGGCGTGCAAGTCGCGGTTGTCGCGCCGGGCGGCACGAGCCGCGCGCTGGCCCACGCACCTGACTGGGCACTGGTATTCATCGACGACGTGGCACAAGTGTACGTCAAGCGTTCGGGGCCCAACGCCGCACTGGCCGAGCGTCTGGCTTATCGCCAACTCGGTCGCGGCCCGGAAGCCAACGCGACTTCCGATCCACGCGCCGCAGTCCCTGGCCTGCTCGCGGAACTGGACCGCGCGATAGTGGGATCGGCAGCCACCATCTCCCTGCGCGCGATGCGCGCACAGTTGCGTGCGGTGAAGGGCGACCAGGTGGGCGCAGAGGCTGACCTGCGCGAGGCCACAAGACTGGCGCCTGACCTGGCGTATCTATGGGCGCGGCTGGGAAGCTTTCTGGCCGGCCAGGGCCGCCTGGTCGAGGCGCGCCCTGCCCTGGCCGAAGCTATGGCGCGGACGCCGGAGGACAAGTCGACGTGCGTGTTGCTGGCCTTGGCCCTGGAGGCCACCGGGGATCATGCCGCAGCCGTGGCCACACTTCGTTCCGTGGCCGGGAACCAACCTGTGGAGCACCTGCTCGCGCGCCTGATGCGCAGCGGACTGGGTTGGGCGGGGCAGCCCAACCTGGGTCGTTGACAGAACTCCGTCGAGCAACCCAAGCTGCCCTTCCGCTGTAGAATCTTCGCATGGGCAAGAATCGAACTCCGTGGTTCACCAAGCCAGAAGTTCCTGGGGTAGGAGACCAGAGATCGAAACTCCCGGTGCGGCTGCGCGGGCCCGGCGGCGTTAGCAGCTCAGCCGTGAGATTGAACGGCACTGCGATCCTGGCACTCCTGGCGACTTCCGGCTGTGGCCGCTCGCCGCTGGACAGCTTGGCGGGCGCCGGTGCAACGGCCGATGGGGGAAGCAAGGGTACTGTGACAAGAGCCTTCACCAAGATTTCCGCCGGTTGGTGGCACACCTGCGGCCTGCGCGTCGATGGCACCGTCTCCTGCTGGGGCGACAACTATTACGGGCAGTCCACGCCACCGGCTGGCACGTTCACCCAGATTTCCGCCGGCAGTGGCCACACCTGCGGCCTGTTGACCGACGGCACCGTCTCGTGCTGGGGCGAGAACTACATCGGGCAGTCCACGCCGCCGACCGGCACGTTCACCCAGATTTCCGCCGGCAGCGCCCAGACCTGCGGCCTGCGCAGCGACGGCACCGCGTCCTGCTGGGGCGACAACTGGTACGGGACGTTTGTTCCACCGGCTGGCACATTCAGCCAGATCTCCGTCGGCGAGCGGCACACCTGTGGACTGCGTCCCGACGGTAGCGTCGCCTGCTGGGGCGACAGTTTCGACGGGGAGACCACGCCACCGGCGGGCACATTCACTCAGATCTCCACCGGCAGCAGGCACACCTGCGGACTGAGGCCCGACGGCATCGTCGCCTGCTGGGGCGACGATACCGAGGGGCAGTCCACGCCGCCGGCTGGCGCCTTCAGCCAGATCACCGCCGGTCAGCAGCACACCTGTGGACTGCAGGCCGGCGGTACCGCCACCTGCTGGGGCCACAACGACCGCGGCCAGTCGACGGCACTGGCTGGCACATTCGACCAGATTTCCGCCGGCGCAGAACACACGTGCGGCCTGCGGCCCGACGGCACCGTTGCCTGCTGGGGCAGCAACTCCAGCTGGCAGGGCACCCCACGAGCTGGCACATACACCCAGACTTCCACCGGGTGGCAGCACACCTGCGGTCTGCGCGTCGATGGGACCGCCGCCTGCTGGGGCGACGATAGCTATGGGCAGGCCACGCCGCCGCCAGGCACATTCACCGAGATTTCCGCCGGCACCTTTCACACGTGCGGACTGCGGCCCGACGGCACCGCAGCCTGTTGGGGCGACAGCGCCGGGACCGCGTACGGGCCGGCCTTGCCCGTGGCTGGAGCGTTCACTCAGATTTCTGCTGCCGAGCAGCAGACCTGTGCGCTGCGGACCGACGGTCGCGCCGCCTGCTGGGGCCATAACTGGGGTGGGATGGCCGATGCTCCGGCTGGCATATTCACCTGGATTTCCGCCGGCAACGACCACACCTGCGGCCTGCGCGCCGACGGGACCGCCGCCTGCTGGGGCTACAACTACTTTGGGGAGTCCACTCCACTGGCAGGCACCTTCACCCGGATTTCCGCCGGCGACCGCCACACCTGTGGTCTGCGCGCCGACGGTACCGCCGCCTGCTGGGGCGACGATAGCTACGGGCAGGCCACGCCGCCGCCCGGCACCTTCACCCAGATTTCCGCCGGCTCTTATCACATTTGCGGCTTGCGGGCCGACGGGACCGCTGCCTGCTGGGGCGACGATGAACACGGGCAGGCCACGCCACCGCCAGGCGCGTTCACCCAGATTTCTGCCTACTCATCTCACACCTGCGGACTGCGCGCCGACGGCACCACCGCCTGTTGGGGCGCGCTGGTGACGCCGGATCCCTGATGCGGAAACCCGGAAACGGCTGGAAATGAGCAGATGTGGCGGGCCTGCATGGCCGAGCGCCTTTCAGTCTGGCCTGCAGACTCAAGTCGACCGTGGCCGGTTGGCAAAAAAGGTGGTGACCCCATCGGGACTTGAACTGCTCGAAGCCCATTCAGGAAAAACCCAGGCGCGACGCGGCCTTGCGCTGGTTTTCTGAGTGATCTTCGACGGTTCGGCCCGGCGGGGGCAACCCGCTGCGAACCGTGGCTTTCCGGCTGAAACCGCCGAAAAGTGGGGTGTCGTG
>PMCR01000286.1 GCA_003155465.1 Myxococcales bacterium
CGCGCGCTTTCGCGCGCGCCCTCGCCAGCACCGCGCGTGGCGTACCATCGCGGGAGGGTTTGGGAACCCTCCCAGGGTTCCCATGTGCAACCGATGGGCAGGAGCCAGCCTCGCGAGTTTTGCTCGCCACAGCCTGCCGCGATCTGGGAACCCTGCCGCGCGCAGAGCCCCGCGACCCAGGCGCAAGGCCCTTGCGACATCGCGGCGACCTTCAGCGCTTGATCGAATGGGCCAGCTTGATCGCCGCGGGCAGGCCCTTCTCGTGTGCCAGGGCTTTCACCCGGGCGTGGTCGGCCGGCTTCAGCCCGCGCAGTGCCCCCAGGTACTGGCCCTGGAGCTTGCGGGCCTGCGCCAGTTCTCGAGTCACCGGCTTCGGACGGCGCGCGGGGATGGCGACAGGGGACGCCACCGACCGGCGCGGCTCTGCCGCGGACGCGGCTGGCGTGCCAAGTGCGGACAGCAGCACGCCGTGGAGGCGGCGGGCAACGTCCGCTTCAATGGCTGCAACCAAGCGGCCAATGAAATCGCGAACCAGGACTTCCACTTCAGGAGAGATGTTGGACATTGTGCCTGCAGTATAGCCCGATATGGCTCTTTTCTCCATTGCACTCCGCACCCGGACAGGGAGCGACGGTTCGACCGGCCCGCCGAATTCGGTGTATTGTTCCGCACAGCAAAAGATGGGCCCACTGAGCCGGACAAGGAAGCTGGTGTCATGACAGCAAGCAAGCGCGAGTTGGGGAAGACCGGACTGGATATCCCTCCGATTGTCTTCGGCACAAGTGCGCTGGGAAATCTCTATCAGGCCTACTCAATGGAGACCAAGTTGGCCATCCTACGCGAGATGGTCGGAAGCACGGATCGGCCGGTGGTGCTCGACTCGGCCGGCAAGTATGGCGCCGGTCTGGCGCTGGAGACTATCGGCAATGGGTTGCGCACATTGGGCGTTCCGCCTGAGAAGGTCATCATCAGCAACAAGTTGGCCTGGGTCCGCACGCCTCTGCGCGGTCCCGAGCCGACCTTCGAGCGGGGCGTGTGGTTTGGCCTCGAATACGACGCCGAACAGGCCATTAGCTACGAGGGCATTCTCCGCTGCTGGGGGCAAGGCTGCGAGCTTCTGGGCGCACCCTATCGGCCGCGCCTGGTTTCCGTGCATGATCCCGACGAGTTCCTCAATTCCGCAGCGGGTTCCGCCCAGCGCCAGCGCGCCATGCAAAACGTGGTGGGTGCCTATAGGGCCCTGCACGAGTTGAAGCGACAGGGACAAGTCGGACCGATAGGCGTGGGCGCCAAGGACTGGAAGGTGGTGCGCGAGTTGGCCGAGATAGTGGCTTTGGACTGGGTCATGCTGGCTTGTTCACTAACCGTCTTCCACCACCCGCCCGAGGTGGTCGCGCTGGTCGCTTCTCTGCACGAGCGGGGCATCGGCATCATCAATTCCGCGGTCTTTCACGCGGGCTTTCTCACGGGCGGCAGGTTCTTCGACTACCGCGAACTACACCAAGACGATCCAGCGGATCGGTCCCTCTTTGGGTGGCGCGACAAATTCCACGCACTCTGCCGACAACACGACGTCTTGCCGGCCGCCGCCTGCGTGCGCTTTGCCATGTCCCCACCCGGGGTCGCCGCCGTCGCGCTCAATACCAGCCGCCCCGAGCAGGTGCAGCGGAACTGGGACATGGCAAGTGCGGACATCCCGACTGGCTTCTGGGCCGCAATGAAGGACGCGCGGCTCATCAGCCCTGACTACCCCTATTTGGGTTAGACGCCTACGGGTTCTCGAGCACGCGCAGCGTCCAGAGATCGTCCGCTAGATTGCGATCGTCAAGGTAGGCGTAGGGCATGGTGAAATAGCCCTGTTGGCCCCAGTCCTTGCCCCACGAATTGCGCACCAGGAAACGCTTAGTCGCATCGTCGTAGCCAACGGCCATGACTGCGTGACCACCCAGCGCCTTCTCGCTACGTTTCGGCAGGTTGAGCTGGCCGCTCTTGGCCACGGTCGTCGACTCGAAGGCTTCATAGACCGAGAAACCGAAAACGAAGGGATAGCCCTCGGCCAGGCAGCTCAGCATGTCCTGCAGCGTGACTAGGCGGTGGTAGGATTCAAGCTGGTGGGTCAGCGCCTGCCGGAAGCAGGCGGCGGTGGGCTTCACGGCGAACTTGGCGATGTCATAGCCCCACTTCTTCTCGGCGCACACGCCCAGCTTGACCAGGGTCTTGACCCCGTCGCGGATCATGGCGCCAGCGTCCTCATTGACCGATCCTTCCAGCACCCTTTCGTTGTAGTAGACGAACAAGCGGCTCAGATCCGTCACCGTCCTGCCTGCCTTCCTCTCCAGAAATTCCAGGTTGCCCACCAGCGCGTTGGCCGTGCAACTGCCCAGCCGGCCCTGGTCTTCGACCGGGGAACAGGTCGCGCGCAAATCCACCGCCGACGGCAGCGTTCGCGGCGGTGCAGCGATGGCTGCATACAGTTGGTCGCGGTGATCCGGACGATCCGGCACCCATCCATACCAGGCATTGATCGAGTTGGTCTTCTTCATCTTCGTGCCTTTCGTTGTCAGGTTTGGTTCCTCACCTGAGCGAAGCCACAACCCCGTCCGGCAGGACTTCCGCCCAAGCAGCGGGCGCGCAAGACTGCAGGTTCGAATAGCGCCCGAAGCCGGAAACTATCCCAACCCGCCCAAATTGGCAAAAACCAGCACGTCGCTCATCTCGCCAGGTGGCGTCCGTCTTGCGCGTCCCAGTCGGCAAGCTCGGCGGGAAACGCGACTGTGACGCGGCCACCGCGCAAGCGGTGCCAGGTGCAAGTCTCGGCGGGCTGGCTGCCGGCCACGAAAAACTCGGACTTGCTGGCACAGTACGGGCCGGGGCGCATGCCCGACAGCCGGCATACTTCGGCCGCGACGATGCCGTCGGGCCGTGGCGGCAGGGTCAGGTTGCGACGGCTGGCCATGGCCAGAAGGCCAGCGCGTACCAAGGGCGCTGCACTCCACATGGCCAGCGAGCCGCGCGTGCCACTGCCATCGAAGCTGCCAGCCCAGGCCGCCACAATGACTTCGCGTGTGGCGCCCACTGCCACAGTGTCGGCAAAGCCGCCTGATGTCCCGGTCTTGACGGCCACGGGAAACGGCAGGTCCACCGGCAGTTCCGCCCCGAACACCTGTCGTCGCGCGTCTGCATCGGCCAGCATGTCCATCACCAACCAGCTCACTTTCTCGTCGAAGAGCCGCACCGGGGCGGCGGGCGAGCCCGCACCATAAGCGCGCGCCACGGTTCCACGATTGACCAGAAAGCCATAGGCCGCGGCCAGGTCCAGCAGGCGCACCTTGGCCGAACCCAAGGCAAGGGACAGTCGGTAGTCGCCGGCGGTTCCGGCCAGCGGGCCCAACCCGGCCGTGCGCAAGCGGTCGAGCAGTTTTTCCACGCCCACGTGTTCCAACACGTGAACCGCGGCCAGATTGTACGAACCGGCCAGAGCCTCGCGATAGCGGGCCGGGCCGTGCTGCCGCACCCCCGGCGCCGGATGCCATTCCGACTCGACATCGGCGACGTCAAAGGCCACTGTGGCCGGCGTGTCGCCACGCTCGATTGCCAGGGCGTAGAGAAAGGGCTTGAGCGCCGATCCGGGATGGCGGGGCGTGGTGGTGATGTTGAGCTGGCCCGCGGGCCCGCCATATTCGGGCGAGCCCACCATGGCCAGCACTGCGCCGGTCGACGATTCCAGCATGACGGCGCCTGCTTCGTGCAGCCCCAGGCTGCGCCGCTCGTCGACATGCGCCCGCACCGCGCGCTCCAGATCGCGCTGCAGATCGAGATCCAACGTGGTCCGCAGCGGCCCCCCATGCGCCCGCTGCGACGGAGAGAGCCCGGCCAGCACCCAGTCGCAGAAGTGCGGCGCCAGTCCCGGATCTGGCGCACTGAAAGTGAAGGTCAGGGCGGTGGCCTCGGTGCGCTGCCGTTCCTCGCGGGTGACCTGCCCGCGCTGTTCGAGCATCTCCAGCACGTGCCCGCGCCGGGCCAGCGCCGCCGCCAGATGGCGCTGCGGATCGTAGGTCTTCGGTGCGCGCGGCAGGATAGCCAACAGGGCGCCCTCAGCCAGTCCCAGTGCCGAGGCCGGCTTGCCGAAGTAGTGGCGCGCGGCCTGCTCGATGCCGAAAGCGCCGTTGCCGTAGTAGGCGCGGTTCAAGTACTGTTCGAGGATCTGCTGCTTGCCGAGGGCACGCTCCAGGCGCAGCGCCAGCACCGCCTCGCGCAGCTTGCTGACCAGCCCGCGCGGCCGCGGCTCCACCATGCGCACAAGCTGCATGGTCAAGGTGGATGCGCCCGAGCGCGCCCGGCCCGCGCGCAGGTCCAGCCACAGAGCCCGCAACACCGCGCGCGCATCCACGCCGTGATGGTCGAAAAAGCGGTGATCCTCGGAGGCCAGGGTGGCCAGGATCACCGACGGCGCCACCTGCCCCAACCCGACCCAGGCGGCGCGCCCGCCGCCCCGGATCGGCAAGGCGCGCAGCAGATTGCCATCGCGATCGAGCAACTCAAGCGAGGTCGCGGATTCGGGTGCCAGCCCACTTGCCGGGTAGTCGACCAAGTAGACCGCCGCCACAAGCGCAAGGCCGGCTGCAACCGCGACGGCGCCCAGGCCAAGCGGGACGAGAAACCTAGGCGTGATGTGCGGACAGGGGCATCTGAAATGAGTCTGAATCGCACGGCCCTTGCGTCCGGATCCAAGTGCGTGTCCTCGAATCATGACCGGTCATTTAGCGGACAATCCGTAGCGTGCCACCGGCGCTGCGGCCATTCACGGTCGGCTTGTACATCATCTCGGCCAAAGTGCCGGGCGCGATGAAGCTGCCGGCGCTCATGGCGCGGGTCAGGTACTCGTGCGTGGTTTCGCCAGCCACCAGCACATCGGCGAAGAGTTCCACGCGGTCGTCGTGAAGCTGCTGGTTCTGCCAGCGCGTCCTGCTGGCCATCCACCACCAGCGAATGGACCCCTCGCCGTCATCTTCCTCGTCCGCGGCCTTGAAGCGAGTCAGCACCGGCTCCAGGCCGGCGGGTAGACGATCCACCACCGCCACGTGCGAGCGTGACGACGGCGACTGGATGGTGAGCCGCACCTTCACCAACTGGCCGACCTTGGCCTGGGTCAGCGGGCGTCCATTCTCACCGTCGAGATATTCGCGCCCGACGGTCAGCCCAGCCTGTCTGGCCGCGGGATCCAGGGCGCGCACGCTGTGCAGCCGCGCCAGGTAGTACACCGGAACGCCGTCGCTCTCGATGACCAGGTTGCCCGCTCCCAGCCCGTCAGCGGGAACCGCCAGCCGCCTTACCTCGGTGCCCTTGAGCACGCCCGCGTAGAGCGACTTGCCCCCGGCTGTGACCGTGATCCTTGCGCCGCCACTGGACGCGCGCGCCCGCGCCAGGTCGGCCAGCGCAACCAGCGAATAGAGGTTCTCCTGCGTGTTCTCCCAGCGCCCCTGGTTGCGCGCGGCCAGCAGTCCCTCGGAAAGGCGCTGGACGGCCGGGTGCTTGGGATCGACTTCGATCAGCGCTCCCAGCACGATGGCCGAGGTGCGGGTATCCGAGCTCCAATACCAAGACAGATCGTTGTCGTGTGATTCGCCGATCGTGAGCGGGCCGTTGCCCGCGCCTGCCTCGCTCAGGATCTCGTCGAGAACCTTCTTGGCCTCATCCTTGCGGTCCATGCGCGCCAGCGCGCGGGCCAAGAACGCGCGCCCGTAGCGCGGCAGCTTGCTGCGCTCAGCGACAAGCTTGCTCAGCAGGGCCGCGTCGGCGCCAGGTCCGATCTTGTCGCCCGCCAGCTCAGCCAGCACGTACAGGGCAAAGGCCTGCGCGCCTGCCACACCCATATAATGATAGCCGTCCTGGTTCTTCGACCGCGCCAGCGAGCTGCGCAGCCAGCGCGCGCCGTTGTCCAGTGCAGCCTGGTCCACATTCCAGCCCGAACGCCGGGCCACCGCCAGCCCCCACAGGCCAAACGCCGTGTAGTGCTCCTCGGTGGGCGCGCCGATCCACAGGCCGAACCCGCCGTCCTCGTGCTGGTGGCGCAAGATCTTGCCGATCCCAGTGGTGACGAAGCGCTTGAGTTTGGCCTGATTCACTTCTGGCAGATCCAGCGACGCCGCCAGATCGCCCACCGCCACCATGGGCACCACCTTGGACGTTGTCTGCTCTAAACAGCCGTACGGGTACCCGACTAGATAAGACAGCCCTTCATCCAGGCGCGACAGTCCGGTGGTATCGACGACCACCTCCAGACGAGCGCGGCCGGGCAGCACGCCGGCAACCTTGGGCAGCGGGTGCTCGGCGCGTTTGGCGGTCGAGCCTTCGCCCACCAGCGTGGTTTCGCTTGTGCTGGGCACCTCGACGGTTAGCTTGGTCACAACTGCGTCGGCTTCGCCGTTGCCGCTCGCTCGGAAGGTGAAGCTGGCCTCGCCCTCCGCGGCCACGGCCAGGAATACCGCGGGCGCTGCTCCGCTGGCTGGAACGTCGATGACCTGTGAGGCTTCGCCCGAAAGGTGCACGCCGCCCGTGACCGCGGCGCTGACTGTGACCTTGGCCGGCTCCTTGGTGTTGTTGTGCACGACCACTGTGGCCTTGAACACATCGCCCGTGGTGAGGAAGCGCGGCAGAGCGGGCATGGCCTGCAGGGGCTTGTTGACCGTGAACCGCTTCTCGCCCGAGCCAAAACGCTCGCCCCTGTCGGCGGCCACCGCCATCACGCGGAAGGCGGTCAAGTTGTCGGGCGCGATGAAGGTGACATGGGCGGTTCCATCGGTCGCGGTAACCAGGGCCGGGTTCCAGTATGCCGTGGCCATGAAACGCGAGCGGATGCGCCCGCCCTCGTCCCCGCCCGCGTCGCCGCCTTCGCCTTCGTCGTCGCTGCCCTGCGACGGATCGCGCACCTGCGCGATGCGGTTCCAGGTAGTGGACGAGTTCACGCCCAGGCCCCAGGACCGGTAGAAGGTTGGCAACGGATCGGGGGTCTTGTAGCCCGCGATCTGCAGCACGCCCTCGTCGGCTGCGGCCAACGCCAACTCCGCCTTCACCGGCGCGCCCTGCCGGTTGCGCACCTTGACCGTGGCGCTGACCGTCTCGCCCGGGCGATAGCTCGGCCGGTCGGTGTCCACCGTGACCTCGAGCCGGCGGTCGCTGCTGTCGACCTCCAGATTCACCATGCCCATCTTGAACTGCGGCTTGCCTTCCTCACCCGCGCCGATGCGGCCGCGCACCAGGGTGACCGCCGCGTACACGTTGGGGGCAAAGCGCGCCTCCACCGGGATCTCGATCGCCTCGCCGCTGGTTTCCAGCCGCTTGATCTGGTGTTGCATAACCCCGTCGCGTTCCAGCGTGACCAGGGCCAGCGCGCCCGGCAGGTTGGCCTGGGCCACCAGCTTGGCAGTGTCGCCGCTCTTGTATTTCGGCCGCGAGGAAACCAGGGTCATGCGCGCGCCCTCGTCGCCGCTCCAGAACGCCTCGCCCTTGCCCACCACGTAGATGCTGTCAGACGCGATGGCTTGGCCGCCGCGGCCGTCGCCGGCCTGCAGGCTCACGTTGTACGACCCGGGCTGGTGCAATTCGACGCGCTCGACCGCAGGCCCGGTTTCGGGAATATCAACTGTGCGGGTCACCACCGGGGCTTCAACCTTGCGCTCGCAGCGACCCATGCCGCTACAGTCCCAGCGCGAGCGCGTGATGGTGAGCTTCACCCCCTGGGCCGCGCGGCGTTTGCCGTCGGGTGTGAGGGCCACCGCCTGGATGGCAAAGGGCGCATCCGCCTTCTGCACGAATTCCTCGCTGTGCAGGCCCAGGTAGAGAGATGATTGATGCATGACCAGGGCCTGGCGGGCGGTGACCGCCTCGCCGCGGCTGTCGGTCACCGTGGCCTCGACCAGGTAGTCCTGCGGGCCCGCCAGCTTCTTGTCATCGTCGCGAGCCGACGCCTGCGCGCGCCCATCCCCGTCGAGATCGCTCTCGCCGTCCTGCACGAACGAAGAGAACGAGCGCTCCTCGTTGCGCGACCAGTACGCGCCTTCCTCCCACAGGGCGACTAGATCCTGAAACGAGTACTGTTCAAACTCGGGGAAACTCGGCGTGTGGGCCCGTCGGCGGATTCCCCACTTGAGCTTGCCGCCGCGCAAGGGCGCCCCGTAGAGATAGGCGGCTTCCACCTTGAAGGAGATTTTCTGACCGAAGAAGAGGTTCTTCTTGCCCGCGGCCAGCTTGACCTCGAAGCTACGCGGTCGGTACTCCTCGACGGAAAACTTGTCGGAGAAGGTCTGCCCAAGCACGGTGCCCTTGACCCGGTAGTCGCCCAGGCGCGCCTCGGGGTCCAGATCCAGATCGCGATGGAACCCGCCGAACCCACTTTGCGCCACGTCCTCCTCGACGAGAGTGGTGCCGCGCGGATCCTCGATCACCAGGTGCACCTTCTTCGCCTTGGCGGGCACGCGCATCTTGCCGGCCAGGTCGATGGCACGAACCAGCCCGCGCAGGTGCACAGTATCGCCGGGACGATACAGGCCGCGGTCCGACTGGAGGAAGCCGCGCACGCGCAGATCGCTGCCCGCGTGTTCCTCATTGACGCCGAAGTTCCATGCCTGCAGGCCGCTCGACCAGTTGGTGTCGAGCACGGCCAAGTCGTCCCCGGTCTGCGCAGTCACAATCATGCGCCGGTCGCCGCGGCTGTCCCAGTCCTCGTACGCCTCGTTGTGGTCGTCGCCATCGCCCTGCGGGGCTTTGGGCGCCATTTGCAACAACTTGGCCACACCCGGCGCCACCACGGTACCGTCGGCCGCAGTGCTGGCGGAAAAGCGCACCTTGCCCTTGAGATCGCGGATGCGCACCGTCGCACCCGCCACCGGCTGGCCATCAGACAACCGCACCACCCAGACCAGCGAAGCGGCGTCGCCCACCTTGGCCAGCAGGCCCAGGTCAGTCACATTGGCCAGCACGCGACGCTGGCGCTCGCGTGCCTCGGGTTTCAGCTCGCGCGAGTCGATCTCCAGCAGGTACACACCCCCGGGCGCCAGCCCGGCCTGTGCCGCCGCGGCGGGAGCGTCCGTCTCATGAGCCGGGGGTTCTTCGACCGAAGCCTCCTGCCCCGCCGGCGCGGGTCGGGGCGCGCCGGCGCAAACCGAGGCCAGCACCAGACTGTCGTCATGCCACTTGTTCTTTACCGATCCGGTGGTCTTGATGCGTAGGCGGGCCGGCCGCACGCCCAGCTCACGGTAGTCGACCGGCTTGTCCTCGCTGCCGTACCAGGAATCGAAGTTCACCGGGCCGCCGAGAAGCGTGGCCAGCTTGGCCTCGGCGATGCGCGCGCAGGTCACGCCAAACGCGTGCAGGTTGCGCGTCCACACCGCGTAGCGACCGCTGCTGCGCTCGACCGCGTAGATGCCACGTTCCACGCGCAGGCGCGGTCCTGCGTCGCCGGCCTGGAAGGCGCGCCGTTCGTCAGCCCCCAGCTTCTGGCCGAAGACATCCTTGATCTCACCGGCAATCACCAGGTTGTACCAGGTCGAGGGTTCGAGATTGCCCTTCCATGAGTGAATCGTGTGCAGACCGTTGGCCTCGAAGCTGGGTTGCGCCTTGGCCTGGTCGCCACCCATGTCCAGTTTGACGTGCCGGCGGACCTGCTCGGGATCGACCGGCGTGGAGAACTCGACCTTCACCACCGCTTCGTCGGGAATGACGTCGTGGCCCTCGGGAGCAACCTTGACCACGCGCAAGGGACCGTAGGTTTGGAACGCCGACTCCGTGTCTTCGGCCAGGCCTTCGCCGCCGACCAGAGGCAGAAGGCCGGCCCGGCAGTGCAGCTTGTGGCCAGCGCCTAGCTCCAGCTTCTCCACCGGCGCTAGGCGCACCAGCGTGCCCCTGCCCGGCCCGGATTCCTGCCCGTCGCCATCCGACTCTTCCGTGCTGGCGACGGCCGGCGCGCCCACGCGGGCTTCAACCTTTTTGCCCCGGTCGGCGATGAACTGACAGCCCTTGGCCACCTCCACCGGATCGACCGGCTCGCTGAAGTCGATCCGAAGAACGGGCTCTCGACCCTGGAACTGCGGGCCAGGCGCCGCGAAAGCGACATTCCGCACGCGCAGACGCTGGTACACGAATGAGTCGCCGGCCCACGCCTCCACCTTTGCCATGGTCTTGCCCAAAGCCGCTTGCTCCAGCGCGACCCGATAGCGAGTGGAGGGTTGCAGCTTCTGCGCCGGCGTGAATACCAGGGTCTGCTGATCCAACCACACCGTCGTGCCGGGCACGCCCGGGGTCAGCACCACCGGCGGCGGCAGAAGCTGCGCGCCGAGCGCGGAGCCGGGCACCACCGGGCGATCAAAGCTGATGCGCACGCCGACGCGCAGATCCTCAGCTTTCGCCTCTCCGTGCGGGGTCACCTGCACGACGTGGGCGGCGTCGCTGTTGCGGCAGCCGGCACCGGCCAGCGCGACCCAGGCGAAAACATGAATGCAGAAAACGGAATTCTGAAAGCGAGTGGACACGTTCCTTCCTCCCTCCAACTGGCTACCCAACATCGTGCGGGGGCGCAGACCCGGCGTCAATAGAAGGGGGCGCCCCGGAATCCTGCGGCAAGCCGGGCGCAGGAGCGGACCACCCCGGCCACCGGAACCGGTCACGGATTTCCCAAGAACGAGATCAGCCCTTTGTTCGTCGTCCGACCCAGGGCGTAGTATGCCCCCATGGGTCGCTCCAAGGCCAGTGCTCGGCGCAGGCCGGCAGAAATGCCGCTCGACGCGGACTTCGAGCATAGGCTGTCCTGCTGGCGTTGCGAGCTTGCCGCCATGATGGTCCGCCACGAGCAGGAACGAGATCCACTTGTTCTGTCGGCCGCGGCCCAGCGAATCCTGCATCGGATCATCTTCTTGCGCATTTGCGAAGAGCTGGGTTTCGAGGAATTCGGTGCCCTCAATGCGATGGCGAACCACGACGATGGCTTCTGGCCGATATTCATGCAGAAGCACGAGCGCCGCTATCGCCGCGTCTATGAGGGCATCCTCTTTCCCCGCTGCGCGCAGGACGATCCAATGGGCATTGAAGGCAGACTGCGCGTGTGGCGGCTCACGGGCCCGGTCTTTCGAGACATCGTGCAGGCCCTCTACTTCCCCAGCCCCTATCGGTTCGACGTGTTACCGCTGCAACTTCTCGGTGGCATCTACGAAAAATACCTCGGCAAGCGGCTGCTGGTTGTGGGCGACAAGGTCCACGACCAGCCCAAGCCAGAGTACCAACGGAGCAAGGGTGCGGTCTATACGCCGCCCTGGGTGGTGCGCAGGGTGGTCAGACGAACCCTGGCGCCACTCACCGACGACGTGGACCCGGATCGGATCCTCGCTTTGCGCGTCCTTGACCCCGCGTGCGGATGCGCCAGTTTTCTGCTCGGCGCGTACGATCACCTAGAGCGGGCGATCCTCGACTGGTTTGCCGCGCACCCGCGGGACCAACGCCGCCCGCAGTACCTGATGGAAGGGGACGACGAACCGGGATTGTCAGCGACCACGGCTCGCCGGATCATCGGTGGGTGCCTGTTCGGGCTGGACATCGACGCGGGGGCAGTCGAGGTGGCACGGATGTCCCTTGCTCTGCGTATGCTTGAGCGTTGCGCTCGGGATGAGGAGGCAGAACCCAGGGATCTGCTTGCCGGGATCGGCAAGAACATTCGGCATGGCAACTTCTTGGTGGAGCCCGACATCTTGAGCCTGGGGTTTGATGCCGGCGCGATCAAGCGCACCATGCCCTTCCGCTTCGCCGATCCCAAGCATGGGTTCGGGAAAATTCTCCGCGCTGGCGGGTTCGACGCGGTGGTGGGGAACCCGCCCTACATCGAGGTCAAGCGGTACAAGGACTGGATGCCGGACATGTACCGCTACCTCAAGCAAGAAGGTCGCTACCAGACGGCGACAGAAGGCAAGACCGACATCTCCATGCCGTTCATGGAGCGGGCGGTGAAACTCCTCCGACCGGCAGGCCGCCTCGGCTTCATCATGCAGAACCGCTTCTTCAAGACCGAATACGGCGAGCTGGCGCGGCGATGGCTGCGTCGCAATTCGCTCCTCGAATCAGTCGACGACTTCCGCGACATCCAGATCTTCGCGGGCCGCACCACCTATACGGCGATTCTGGTTGTGCAGCCGGGCAGCCGATCCTGCACGTATCGCAGCTTCGCCGACCACGCCGGCGCTGCCGCTGATCGGCCCTCGGTGCGCACCACGGTCAAGCTCGACGACCTCGATGACGGAGTCTGGTCGCTCGATCAACCCGACCTTCTCGATGTTCACCGCGAACTCGCCCGCAGGCACGGCACCATCGGTCAGCATCGCGAGATGTCGATCTCGGTCGGCCTGCAGACCCTCTATGGGAAAATCTACCAGCTCCAGGCGGTGGCGATAGGTCCGCGCACCGTTCGTGCGCGCAACGGCGAAGGTGCCGAAGCGGTGTTCGAGCGGAAGGCCCTGCGGCCGCTCTGTCGCAACCGTGGCTTCTACCCGTTCCGCCGCGACAACGCCGACGCGTGGGTCATCTTTCCCTATGAGGTGACAGGCGACGACTTCCGCGAGATCCGCTGGGCAGAGTGGAAAGAGCGGTTCCCGCAGACCGCGCACTACCTCGAGCAGAACCGTGCGACGTTGCGCGAGAAGGTCGAACTGGAGGACGGCAAAGACCGCTGGCACCTGTACACGCGCCCGCAAAACCTGGTGGCGCAAGCCCGCCCGAAGGTTCTATTCCCTTCGACCATCGAGGACACGCTCGCAACCGCAGATTCTGGCGGCGAGGTGTATCAGGACAACGTTCGCGTCAACTCACTCGCCGTTCCCGGCCTCGATCAAGTGGCGCTCGCGGCCGTGATCAACTCAACCACTTTCAGTGCACTGGCCCTGGCCAAGGCTGGCCTGAGCGACTCGGGATGGCGCCAATTCAACCGGCAGTTTGCGGAACTCGTCCCGTTTCCCCTGCGGCGGCTCAAGGAGCAAGCAAGTGCGGCGCGGCTAGCCTCGCTCGGCGCGCGCATCCAAGGCCTGCAAGAGGAGTTGCTGACAACCAGGGGAGAGAGCCAACTGGAGGCGGTGCGTGGCGGCCTGACAGGCTTGTGGGAGGATCTCGACGCCGAGGTGGACCGCCTGTACCAGTTGACCAAAGCCGAGCACGAGGTCATCGCGCGCTATCCCCGGCTGGTCTCACGCCTCGGGCTTCCTCTGCGTGCCGCGGACGGGTCGAAAGATGGCAAGGTCAGCAAGTTCACTCGATGGTCGAGTCAGTGACTGTGATCGGCGTATCGTCGTGCGCTGAAATCTGCGTGAAGGCTTCGGGAATACAGCTTTCCGGCGTGCCGGTCCCCACCACCGTCGTGGGACTCGACACATCATCGAGTTGCGCCTCGCTCGGAATCGGACACTGACCTTCGGGATTGCCGGGCTCGCCGGGTTGGATCGGCACCACGATGCTGCCCGAGCCGCCCGTGCCCCCCGAGCCTTCCGAGCCCCCGGAACCGCACGCGCTGAAGAGTGCGGCGGCACCGATGGCGCAAGCGTGCCGTCGAAACAAACGACCAACTCTTCGTTGAGCCAAGGGCCTCGATCGTGGCGCTCTCCTCCCTGGCCCGATCATAACAGAGATCCCGCGCCGTCGGTGGCTGTCTTCCCTCGACGTGATCCACGCCGGGCAGGACACCCTTCCCCTCGCGCGCAAGATCCGGGCGGTCAGCATTTCACGCCTGGGCGACGCCAGGTAGATCTCCGACCAGCGTCATGCCCCTGTGCCAGGCATTTGCCGTGCCTGGCCACGTCCCCACCCGGCACCTGGCCTTGGCGCTTGTGACCACCCCACCCGCCGACGCGGGCGTGGCCTGCTACCTGCTCAATGCGCGGCAGTCGCGTTCCGCTCGCTGTCGCTTGCTGGTCATTGCGGCATCCGCGGGCAGTTTCTTGTAGGCCTCGGCCAGGCTACAGTGGACACTCGGGTCAAAGGGATTGGCGGCCAATGACGCCAACAGTGGCGCCACCGCAGCGGCGGCGTCTCCTTTGGCCAAGAGGGCCTGTCCGGCAATCAGGTGGGGCCAGGGCACTTCGGGGTAGAGCGACTGTGCGGACGCGACGGCTTGCAAGGCTCGGTCGGCCAGGCCCATGGCCAGGTAGCTGCGCCCCAGCTTGACTGAAAACAGCCAATACACCGGGCCGGCCTCTTTGGCGCCCTTTTCATACTCGGCACTGGCGGCCCGCACCCGGCCGCGTGCAAGCATCATGTTGCCCAGGCGCAGGAAGCGCTCGGCACCGGCGCGCTCCGGGGTGGCCTCGTCTTCAACCGGCGCGCGGCGGGCAGCGATGGCGCTGTCTTTGCGGTACTTGGGCGACAGGGCCTCGAAGCCTGGGATCATCTTGTAGTGCTGGGCGGCCATGAAGACCCGCCAAGCCTTCTCGAACTCGGCCCAGGTTCCACTGCCGCCATAGGCGCGGGCCACGGCCATGCGCGCGTCGGCGCCCAGCGCGATCATGGAAAGCACGTTGCGCAGGGCCGGCATGCCCGCGGTTGCATAGAGCAAGGCGACAGCCGTGGTCACCTCGGCAAAAGCCAGGGACGCGTCCTCGGCGTGCGGCAGCTTGGCCATGGACGGGTGCATGGCATCGAAGCTGATCAGCTTGTGGTTTTGCAGCCCTTTGGCGAGCAGGTGTTGCAGCGAAGGCGTGAGATCCAGGCCAGGCGGATCCCGCCAGCGGTGTTCGAGAAACTTGGCAAGACCCTCGTGCAGCCACACCGGCGCCCGATCATGGGTCGCGCTCGCCACCGCGTAGTGGACCAGCTCGTGCGAAAGGCTGTCCAACCAGGTGTAGCCGAGCCGCATGGCGCGCGGAGTGGACAGCATGATGCGGCCCCATTTGGACACCGCGATGGTGCCGGTGCGCTCCACGTCGTCAGTGGTCAGCGCAGTGACCAGCGCCAGGTCGGCCGGGCTGCGCAGGATGTCCACCGGTATCGGCCGAGACGGGACAAAGCCCAGGTCTGCCTGCAATGCCGCGGTGGCGGCTTCCAGCGCATCCAGGGCGTAGTCGGCAATCACCGCGTCTTCCGGGGGAAAGCGAATCACGAAATGCGCCGAGCGCCGTTCTTGATGTCCCTCGATGCTGGTCTGCGCGCCCTCGGCCAGGGGCAACAACTCGTTGACCGGCGTGCCCGCGCCCGCGGCTTTCAACTTGGCCACCGCGGCCGGGTAGTCGCCGCTCAGAAAGCGCTCATATCCCTTTGCGTAGAGCGTATATGCCTCGCCGGGATGTGTCCGTTCGAGCTCGGCCAGCATCCGGTCCGCATCCGGGAAGCGCCACTGGTCGTACAGCCTGACCACCGTCTCCGCCTCTCCGACGTCGACGCCCTCCTCGGCACCCGTGGGAATCGGCGCCGCCAACCACAGCGCAGCCACGGCCAGGGACAGGGTTCGATTCATCGCACCAGCTCCTCGTAGTACCGGCGCACCTCATCGCGGAACTTCTCCGGCGCCTGCTCGCGCATGGCTTCCATCAGTTCTTCGCGCCACTCGCGCGGGGCGCGGTACTCGTCGGCTCCGGGAATCCGCACCGGCTCGCGTGCCGAGCGCCCGCTGCCGAGCGGGCGCTGGCCCAGTGATTCGCGCAGCTTGCCCAGGCGGTCGGCCGCCTCCTGGGCGCGCCCTGATCCTTCCACCGCGGCGCCCTGCCGCAAGTCCTTGCTTGCCTGCCGCATCTGCCCGGCAATGCCGCCCAGCTCAGAGCTCGCTATTTCCCCACCCGGCACCTGGCCCTGGCGCTTGTCCAACTCTTGCGCCAGCCGTTCAGTGCGCTCGCCGATGCTGTCTTGCCGCTCGCCCATGCCCCGCGCCTGCTCGCGTTGCGCGGGCGTCAGCGCTTCCTCACTGCGCGGAACCAGCTTGGCCAAGTCGGATGCCAGCTCTTGCGCCAGAGCGCCGGCTTCGTTGATCTGCTGTGAATAGTTGTCAAGCGAAGAGGACGTCGGCTTGCCCGCGCTGCGTTCCGCGAGCGTGCCCTGCGCCCGGCGCAGACCCGCCACCAGGCGTTCGCTTTCCTTGCGCGCCTCGGCCCATTCCTTGGCCGGAAGCTGTCGGCGCAGTTGCCGGACGTTGTCGCGCGCGCGCTCCAGATCCGTGCTCAGGGCGGACCCCGCCTCGCGCGGCGGCGCGCCTCCGATCCGCCGCTGCACACCGTCGAGGCTCTGCTTGGCCTTGGCCAGAAAAGCGTCGAGCAGCGCTTCGATACGGCGTGCCTGTGCCGCCTCGGTTTCTGCCGCCAACGCTTTGCTGTCCGTGGCCAAGCTGCGCTCGTCGCCTTCCAGATCGCCGATCTTCTTCATGGCCTCGGCCAGGGCCCGGCTTTCCTGTGGGAAGCGCTCGTGCGCGAAGTCGTCGGCATTCTTGTCGAGCGCCCGCGCAAGTGCCGCCAGGGTGTTGCCCAACTCGGCCAGCGCTTCGGCCAGCGAGCGGGCGTCGCCCTTTTCCAGCAGCGAATCGAGCCGGGCCGCCTGCTCCATGGCTTTCTTTGGATCAGGCATATTCATCCAATCTGTCGCGACCTCGTTGCGCTCCTTGACCTCGGCAATCTTGCGCGCCAACTCCGCGATGCGTGCACGCAGGTCGCGGATTTCGCGCTCGATCTGGCGGCGCAACCCTTCGTCGCCGGCCGCCTGGTAGCGCGCCAGCAGATCCTGCAGGCGCTTGTGCGCGTCAGTCAGTTCCTTGCCCAGTTCGGCCAGGTCGTCGAGGCGTTGCCGGCCAATGAGATCGTCGAGCAGAAGCACGGCCGTCTCCAATTCGGCCACATGGCTGGCGCCCGCCGGCCGCAGCCGGTGCAGTCGCGCCGGGGTCAGCGCGCCCTGGTCGGCCTTCTTGCGCAGCCCCTTGAGCAGGTCCGACTCCTCACGCATCTGCCGTCCCAGTCGATCCGCGATGCCGGCCAGGGACGCCACCAAGGTCCGGCTGGACGTGGACTTGCGCCGCTGCTCGTCGACCAGGCGGCCGAGCAGCACCAGGTGCGATTCTTCGGCCTCGTGCAGATCGCGCCAGCGCCACAGGCACTCCATGGGCGGCAGGTCGGACGCCGCCTCGCCAAACTCGATGCGGTCGGCCAGGGTGCCGACCAGCTTGTCGAGCACCACGTGTTCCGCCGCCAGATGCTCGTCCATGGCTTCGCGCGGATTCTGGATCACGACGGTGAGGGTGCGCGAGGCGCCCATCTTGCTGCCCGAGACGTCGTCGCGGTCAAAGGCCTCGACGTGATAGGCGACACGCGCGCCAGGCGTCAGCATGGCCGTGGTGGGCTCGAACAAAGTGGTGCCGCGCACCGCCCGCGCGCCCTGCGCGTCCTTGACGGGCGTTCGCTGCTCGGGCCCGTTGTTGACCCGGTAGACGAGCTCGATGCGGGAAAGGCCGTAGTCGTCGCGGGCGGAGTAGCCCACCTCCACTGGCCTGGGCACGGCCAGCTCCAGCCGATCAGCCGGCGCCATGATGTCCACCTCAGGCGGCCGGTCCGCTTCGACCACGATGCGATGGGGCCGCATCTCGCGCACCGGCCGTCCGAAGAGCGGCGACAGCCAGATGCGGTAGCTGTTGTCTTCGTTGACCAGCAGCCCCGCCGACAGCTTGCCGGCCGCCAACGCCACCGGGATCTCGCCCGCCTCGCCTGACTCGCCCAGAAGCAGTAGCGCATGGCGGGTCGAGCGCAAGGGGCGCATTTCGAGCCGCACTGAAGTTCCCCGCAGCGCCACGATGTCGCCCGTCGATCCCTCCACCACCCGTGGCGCCAGCCCTGTGTAGTCCGGGTACTGATAGGTGATGCGGAGGTCGGCAACCAGCGGTTCGCGCGACAGCGTGGCGGCTTCAAACCGGCTCGGCCGATGGGCGAGCAGGTGCAAGCCGCGGCCCACGGTGTCGGGTGACAAAGCCACGGCCAGAATCAGCGCTAGGGCTGCCAGCGCGGCGGCAAGCCCGGCCCGAGCCTGGTCGCGCAGCGGGAGCAAGTGCGCAGGATCGATCGGCGCGGCCGCGTCCGCCACGGCGCCGAAGAAGGCGAGGGTCATCGCTGGCGAGGTGGAGTTGGGACGCTGGTGATCGTCCCCGACATCAAGCTCGACCGCGGACAGCAGATCGCTGGCCAGCGGCGGGTGGCGTTGGCC
>PMCR01000394.1 GCA_003155465.1 Myxococcales bacterium
CTCGAAACCATTGCGTCCGCGATTCCCCTCACCAACGTGTCCGTGACGCCGCCGCCGAACTTGTTCCAGCTATTCCAGCCCATGGGAGGCGTGGCCGCGAGGATGCCGGGTTCGGTCGTACCTCCCGAGGCCGTGCTGCCTCCCGTGGTTTTCGTACCTCCGGTTGATGGAGTGCCGCCAGAAGCTGTGGCGCCGCCGCCCCCGGCGCTGATGCTGCCACCCGGGGTTCTTGATCCACCAGTGATCGCGTTCCCTCCGGTAGCCGTAGCGCCGCCCGTGGCTATCGATCCCCCCAAGGCGCCGCCGGTTGCTCTTGTCCCTGCAGACGCCGCGGCACCGCCGGTTGCTGTCGACCCGCCCGTTGCCGTGGATTCACCGGTGCCTGCAAAGCCGCTCGCGTCGCCCCCTGCCGCGCTCATGCCGCCCGCATTGGTGGAGCCAGCGGCTGGTTCGATGCTTCCTCCCGCCGCGCCAGTCCCTTCTGTGGTCCCGATCGCCGGGCTGCCGGCCGTCGCGAGCGTACCCCCAACGCTCGTGGCACCACCATTTCCAGCCACCCCAGCGTCCTGTGCGCTGGCGTCGCTGGAGGCTGTATCTTTTGCAGAGCATGCGCCCAGCGCCAGGGCCAGTGAAAGCCCGGCCAGGGCTCTGAGGCGAATCGGAAGCTGAGCCAGTGAAGTCATGGTGAAACCGCCGATCTCTTGGGGTGCTCGATCATACACGCTGGCAAGAGGGCTTGAGGGGGGCAACTCCTTCCCTCGACTTGCAGCTCTCCAGCAGCGGTTCAAGTAGTAAGCACACCGGTTTCGCGCTGACGGTTAGCGCCAATTTCGGCCACGGGCCGCCACAATCGCACGCCCAATTGCGAACCGTGACATTCTGGGGGTCTGCGCCAGCGCCTTCTTCGAGGACGAAGCGCACACACGAGAAGCGCGAGCAGCGCGAAAGCGGTGCAACTGGTTGGCTGGGCTCCGGCGATCCGGCAGGAGCAGCCGCTGCTTGCCTGCGGCGTACTGGCGGCAAGTTTCATCCGTAGTCTTGGCGGCGCCCGAGCGCTGGGCTAAGCTGCGTGTGCATGACAAGGGTCTGGCCTTTGCTGCTGGCTGCCTGGTTTGCCGCGTTGACGGCGAATGGGTGCGGCGTGGACCAACGTACCCTGGGCAGCCTGGCCGCACCTCGGGGTGAGGCCGGCACAGCGGCGGAAGTTTTCGTCGATGGGCCAGTCGATGGACCGGTCGATGGGCTGATATACAGCCAAGATGCGCTGGCTGGCGAGGTGTGGTCCGGGCCGGAGATATGGGTTCCCTTCGGGCCACCGAGCCTTTTCCCTCCGCTCGCCAATCTCAATGCGAGTCAGGCGGATCCGAGCCTGACTGCCGATGAGTTGGAGCTCTATTTTTCGTCGAATCCCAACACCGATTATGACATCTGGCTGGTTCAACGAGCGAGCAGCACGGCGCCCTGGGGCACGCCGGCCAGGGTCGACGAACTATCGAGCACCTCCCTGGACGAAACGCCGGAGGTTTCGGCCGACGGGCTGACCATCTACCTCGCGAGCGAGCGCCCCGGAGGCGTGTCCCCGGGCAGGCGCCTTTGGGTGTCACACCGAGCGAAACGTGGCGATCCCTGGCCGCAGCCGGGGCCGGTGACTGACTTCACCACTGGAGGGGACCTGGACACTTCGCCCACGCTGCAGCGAGATCAATTGATGATGGCGTTCGCTTCCCAACATGGGGGTGACTGGGATCTCTACATAACCACCCGCCGGTCGATTGCTGATCCGTGGGGGCCGCCCACAGCCCTCACGGAATTGAATTCCAGTGCATACGATTGGGATCCGGCACTGTACCGCGGGGGAACCAGCATCGTGTTTGCGTCGCGACGCTTGAACACGTCGAATTCGCTTTTTCACGCCACGCGCGGCTCGGCGGGGGAGTCATTTTCTACCCCGCGGCTCGCCTCCGAATTCGACGTCCTGGGGAACGCGGCTGATCCCTGGCTGTCGGACGACGGACGCCACATCGTGTTCGATTCGCGCGGCGGCCCCTCCAAGATCTACGAAGCCTCGCGGTAGTCGCGGCCCGTCTGGAAATCCAGCTAGAATCCCGCTGCCACGACAATGGCGGCGAAGGGGCGCGCCCGCCAAGGTGTCCGCACCGGGTCCAATTGGTAGGTAACCACGTAGCGAACCGGGCGGGTCACGAAATCCACGCCGAGGCTTCCGCGCAGCGACCAGCGGCCCCAAGACCGCTCGATGCCCAGAACGGCGCGTATCGCCGGGTCAAGGGCGAAGTATGCGGATGCTGGCCGCGCGTCAGGACTGCCCAGCTCCGGACTTACGCGAGTCAACTCGATCGCAAACCCGAGGCCAGGGACAAGGCGTAGGCGATGGGGAAGCGCCAAGGGACGCGACACGTCCAGCCGGACGCCGTTGCTGAACAACTCTGCCCCCGATTCCCCACTGTGAAACTGGATCGGCCAGGTGCTGAACAAATCCACTCCGAAGCGCAACCCCCAGCGCTCGTACTCGATACCGAGAGCCGCTTCGTGGCGCATGGTAGCGCCATCCCACCCTTGCAGTTCATAGCCAGCCCAAAGCTGCCAATTGGACGGCCGCACATCGTGCGATCCTGCGTTGTTCGGGTGCGGTGTGGGTGCCGCGGTCTGCTTGGGCACAGGTTGCGGGGCAGGGCGTGGCGCAGCGGCTTCGAGTGAATGCTCGTAGTCGTCGCGGGTTATGCCGATGATCTTGCCTGCCAACAGGGCTTCAAGTGAGCTCTGTGCCACGAACGCCAAGCCTTCGACTGCCACTGTGTCGAGGCCGTGGTCCAGGCCTATGCGCCGGACGAACACTCGCTCGGTGGCAGCATCTGTGATGTACAACGTGACGTCGAGATCTGCCGCAGCATCGATCCACAGGTAGGCAAAAAGGGACTGTCCCGGCGGGCGAATTTCCGAGACGCTGCGTGGGTCCACGGACGCCGCTTGTTCAAATTGCGCCGTCACGGCGATGAAAGACAGAGACTCGGTCAGCGATTTCGTGATGGCGGCGTATGAGTGGTCGCTGCCCGCAACCACGACCTTCACCTCGCCCCGTGCAGGCGGCATGGCAAAGAGAGGCCGCCCGCCCAGCATGCTGGTCACGGCGAACAGGATTAGGACGCGCAGCCCGGGAGACACTCTTCGACAAACAATACCCGATCTGAGTCGGGTTCCGGGCACAAATGGGCGCTAGCGGCTGGGCTTGGGATCCGTCGCGGCGCGCGGCTTCTCGGCCAGGGCGGCCAGCCGCTTTCTCGCGTGAGTCGCGTAGATCGATCCCGGATGACGTTCGAGCACATCTCGCCAAGCCGCAGCCTCGGCGGCAGAACGGCCCAGACGTCCAAGGGCCGTTGCACGCCCTACCAACGCCTCTTCCGCAACGTCTCCTGGCCGATCCAGATACTGGTTGAACTGGGCCAACGCTTGCTCCGGCGAGTCTCTTTCAAGCAGCAATCGTCCGGCGAGAGCAAATGACAACCGCGTTTCACGCGCCACCGGATAGAGATGCTGCAGCTTCAGGTGAGTTGCAATCGCCGCGTCGACCTTGCCCTCGCCACGCAGGGCGAGCGCCTGTGCGAACAGCGCGGCCGCCGACGGCTGGGCGCGCGATGGCCGCTGCAAGACCGGCTCGCTGGACGGAGGGTCGGGCTCGGCTGCCAGGCGCGGCTCGGCCTGGCTGGGGGCTGAGGAAACCTTGCTCTTTGTCCCGGACGGCTCGGGGAACAACAAATGGACTGAGGACGATCGGTGCGAGCGCCAGAAGGTCGCCCCCGCTATGCCGGCGCCCGAGAGCACCACGGCCAGCGCGAACCCGAGGCGGAAAGCTCGTCGATACCCGAGCATGGCAAACCGGGGCGGGAAAAGCCCGGCCATGGCCCTTTCGACAGCCTGCTTGTCCAACTGCTCATCCCAGGGCTGTTCCGCCAACGTCTGCCGCACCCGTTGGGCCGCCGTCACATGCGCCGCACAGGCCGCGCAGGCCGCCAGGTGCAGCTTCAGATCCTCGCGTTGCGCGGCAGGCAGGGTTCCGTTCAGTACCAAGTCCAGGGCAGCTTCTGGGTGCGAGCAAGGATTCATCGGAACACCTCGGCAG
The DNA here is from genome assembly GCA_003155465.1 of Myxococcales bacterium. Next base: position 4,136 of record PMCR01000394.1, read on the forward strand.
TCTCGGGTGCATAGCCTTGCTTCTCAAGATGACGCCGCAACTTCTCCTTGCCTGTGCGAAGTCGCGTCTTGGCGGTGTTGATCGGAACACCGGTAATGGAGGCAATCTCCTCCACCGAGCATCCCAGAAAGAAGCGCAGGATAACCACTTCAGTCTGTGACCTTCTCAACTTGCGGACAATGAGATTCACGAGCCAGGAGTTCTCGACATCAGCGACCACGCCGGAGGGATCCAGCGATGGATTTCGCGAGCCATGGCCCTGCTGGAAGAGGTGCAGATTCTGTTTGCGCGCGCGGTCCTTCCTGCGTTCGGAGATGGCAACGCGCAGGGCGATCTTGGCCGCATAGCGCGACACGTCCGCCTCGAAACGATACTGGGGCAGGGCCCGAACCAGGTCGATCAGAGATTCCTGAACGGCGTCTTCAAGGTCGGGATGGCTGCATCCCAAAACGCCGCGGCAGGTCCGCCGAACCGTAGGTGCAATGGCCTCGAGGAATCTGCGAACCTTCTCCGGGTCTCTTCCAAGCGCCTCTTTGGCAAGGGCGGTCAGGGGGCCATGTCCCTGTGCATCGATCGGCACACGGCTGCGATCCGGATCGGGAAAGAACAGGCCGTCCTCGGCGAGAGACACCAATAAAGTGTGATCGATCTCGGGGCTAGATGTCAAACGGGTGGTTTGGGCAGCAGAGGATCTCTTCGGCTGTGTTCGCCCCGGCAGAGGCATCTGCCCTCGTGGGTAGCTCCAGGCTGAGATCATGCTGATCGCGTGCATGCCTTCACCTAATCGCGTCCTAGTTTGCTGTGGGTGACACCAGTCGTCCGCCCACATCGACCTCGTTGATTTTCACGTTGTTGCCAGTGGCTGAAGTGGCTTCGAGTTTGACGTACCGGGCGCGAACCGACTCGAACTCGGCCGAAGCCCACCCGGCCAACTGCGAATCGCTCCATTTCCATGTGCCGTCGTATCCAGTCTTGAGAGTCACCGGGGAGAATGCTGTGCCATCGGTGCTGTACGAGATGCTGTACCCCGTGATGCGGCCGGTGGTGTCCTTTGATGCTTGCTGGGGCGCGATCTGGGGCGGTTGGTAGCTCAGCATGTCGATGCCGCTGTAGGTGGTGCCGAGGTCGATGGTCAGGGACTGGGGAGCGGCAGCCGCCGATTGCCACACGGTCTCGGTGTA
>PMCR01000417.1:0-10316 GCA_003155465.1 Myxococcales bacterium
ACCGACGACGAACGCCGCCACCCCGAGCGTTTCATCGTCACCAGCTGGGAAGAGGTTCTGGAAGGCGGCAAGCGCAAGAAGAAGCGCAGTGCCTTCTACGACATGGGCCGCCTGGGCCGCGTCGGCCGCGGTTGTGGACGCAAGGAATCCGAGGTCGCGGACCTGCTCAACCGGTTCGCCATGATGAGACAGGTGATGATGCAGCTGGGTGCCTCGACAGGACTCCTGGGCAAGATCCCCGGATTCAAGGGCATCGCCCAAGCGAAGAAGCTGCTGGGCGGCATGGACATGGACCAGCTGGCAAACATGATGAGCACGCCGTCGCCCGAGCGCGGCCACTTCCAGGCGCCCCAGCGCAACCAGGACCGGTCCAAGGAAAAGCGCAAACGAAAGGATGCGCGCAATGCGCGCAAGAAGGCGCGCCGGCGCAAGTAGTCAGAGCTGCGGAGAGGCAACCAAGAGATCGAGCGTGGCCGAGTCGCCCTCGGCCCGCCATGAGCCGGCAGCCGCAGGCAGCAAAGCGGTCTGCATGGGGACAAGGGGAAGTGCGCCTCCGTCGGTTGCCAGAACGCCCCGCCCGTCGATGCAGGTGACCACAGCGCAGACGTCACGTGACGGGCGACGCAGCGTCGCTCCTGCGGGAACGCGGAACTGATCCACGACGAAGTGTGGACAGGTGACCAGCGAGCGCGACGCGATCCGGCTTCCCTGGTCGGTCTGCCACGCCGGCCGAATCGGGCCGAAGCCCGCGCGGGAGAAATCGACGGTGGCTAGTGACTCGGCCACGTGCAGGGGCCGCGGTTTCCCGTCGAGGCCCATGCGGTCCCAGTCGTAGACGCGAAAAGTGATATCTGAGGTCTGCTGGATCTCGTAGAGCAGACAGCCCTCGCCCAAGGCGTGCACCGTGCGCGCCTCGATGAAGAAGACGTCCCCAGCCCGGCCTTCGAAGCGGTTCAGCGTGGCGGCCAAGGTCCGGTCGGCCAGAGCGCGTTCGAAGGCCTCCCGATTCACCCCCGGGCGCGTGCCCTGGAACAAGGCCCCGCCGTCGGAGAGGATCACCCAGCACTCGGTCTTGCCACGATCGCCCGCGCCCAGAATCGAGGCCGTGGCATCGTCAGGATGAACTTGGACGCTTAGGTGGTCAGCGGCATCGATCACCTTCACCATCAAGGGGAACACGCCCCCGTGAAAACCCGCGCCCACCAGCGCGGGCCCGGCCTGCACGACCAACTCGCGCAGGGTGCGGCCGGCCAGCGCGCCCTGCGCAACCACACTCATGCCGCGCTGGTGATCCGCCAGGTCCCAAGACTCGCCGATCGGTCCTGGCGGCAAGTCCGGCCGCCATTTCTGCAAGCGCCGCCCACCCCACACCAGGGTCTGGTACGCAGGTCGAAATGTGAGAGGGGCGCGAAGATCCATGGTTGGGAGTGCTTCTAGCTTAGGTTCCCAGGATAAACGACAACGCGAGTGCGATCGCCCCGACCAGCACCAGGCCCGCGATGACCATCAGGGCCAGCGAAGCGTGTCGCGGCCGTCGCCGCCCCTGGCTGACAGACGCGAATGGCGGCCACGCGACCTGCCGCGGTAAAGCCGCCTGGCCCACCACCTTGGCCGAGGTGCGGGTGTCGGGAAGCACCGCCCCACCCGCTTGGCCGGCCAGGTCGCCGGATGCTGCAGACTCCGCGCCCGCGCCGCCCTTGGCCGTTTGGCTGGCCAGCGCCTCGACTTCTTCCAACTGCCGCAGATAGCGATCCTCGGGGTCTTCCAGCCGGAAGGTGGTTTGGCCCAGACGCAATACATCGCCGTCAGACAAGCGCCGTTCGCCGGCCAGGCGCTCGCCCCTGAGCAGAACACCGTTCTTCGAGTCGAGGTCGCGCACAAACACGCCATCCCAGCGACGCTCAAACTCCGCGTGCTCGCGCGACATATCGTCGTCGGGCACGACCAGATTACAGGAGCTTGCGCGCCCGACCCGGTAGCGGCAGCCCACGACATCAAGGTGCAGCTCACGCGTGCGGGCGGAACCGTCTGTCACCACGAGACGGGCCACCTCGGCCGGCCGGCCTCTCCCGAATAGATCACTCACCAGACGGCGCGCCAGGGTGGCGGTCGATTCGGCCTCAACCCCGGGCCCGTCGGCGCCCGGTGCGGGCCGCCCCTCACCCTCGAAGACCAGCTCCACGCTCGCCAGGCGCAGAACGTCGCCCACCGACAATGCCTGCGCCACGAACGGCGTCAGCCGGTGGTCATTGAGAAACGTGCCGTTGGCACTGCCCAGATCCGCGAGCAGCCAGCCCTGCCCACCCCGGGAGAGACGTGCGTGCTGCTCGGACACGGCTGCGAAGGGCAACTCGATGTCAGCGCCCCGTCGGCGACCAATCACGAGACCACCCTCGCGTGGCTCGATCTGCACCACCCGCTCGACCGAAACGGTCGCCCCTAGCTGGCTGCCGGCCCGTATGCGAAAGCGAAGGGACAAGGCGGTTCTTGACGGCGTACGGGCCGACCCGGCCTCATCATGAACTGCCGGCGCCGCCCTCACCGGACGGAGTCGGCGAGCCCACGGCGGTCGGCTCGGGCGAAGGCGCGCTCTGCGCGGTCGAGGCCACGGCCGCTGGCACGGGGCCGGGGTCGATGCCATGCTGCTTGAGCGCCGCCAGGTAGTGATCCCGCTCGGCGATGACCGCAAGCAACTTGGTGCGCATCACGTCGTTGTTCTGCTTCAGGCGGGCAATCTCGGACAGGTCGCGCTGGCGCGTCGAATCGATCTTGGACGCCCGGGCCAAAGCTTTGAGGAACTCGGCCTGGGGAATCTCCGCGAACGGCGTTGCCCGGTACTTGCCCGTATCGACCTTCTCCAAGTAGCCCTCGGCCGCCAGGCCCAGGAGAGAGCGCGACACCAGCGCCTCGCTGGCGCCAATGGCCAACGCAATGTCGACCGGCGCGAAGACCTGGCCGGACTGGGCCAGTTTCTTCAACTCGTCGTAAAACTCCTGCCGGCCCAGCTTGCCGCCGGACTCACTACCGCTGCTAAAGCTCGTGCGGACGCCCGCCGCGTGGCTGCGTTTGAGACTCATGGTCGCCCCCTCGCATCTGTGACTTGAGACACCTTATACTCCAATTCCTGCCGCAGCGTGAGCCTGTCGGTCGCACCGCGCCGGTCAACGGCCCTTGCGGCGCCGGCGCGACCGCTCGCGCGATTCCGGCTCCGCCTTGGCCTGGGCCGGCAAGGGAATCTCCCACAGCCGCGCGGCGGCGGGGTCAGCCCGGAAACGTTTGACCAGGTAGACCAGCAGCCCGAGACCCGCCACCACCGAGGTCAAGCCGATCAACTGCGACGTCGACAGGGCCCCGACGCTACCCCGGTCGTCGTCACCGCGATAGATTTCGATGATGGGGCGCACGATGCCATAGCCCAACACCCAACCAAGGAACACCTCGCCGGAGAACTTGCGCACGCGCCGCAAGTACATCAGCAAGCCGAAGAGCGCGAGGCCAGTCAGCGTCTCGTAGATCTGCGTGGGGTGGACAGGCAGCGACCACGCCGCATCTGGGCTGAGCGCGTGCATGCTGTACACGTGATCCTTCCAGGCCGGCGCATCCTTGGGGAAGCGAATGGCCCAGGGCAGGTGCGACACCTTGCCGTAGTCGCAGCCGAAGAGCAGGCAACCCACCCGCGTGATCGCCGTGCCCAGCACCACCGACGGCGCGGCCGCATCAGCCCAGCGCAGAAGCTCGATCTTGCGCCGGCGGCAGAGATACCAGCTTGCCGCAACACCGCCCAGCATGCCTCCGTACGCGACCAAGCCGCCCTTGTTGAGCATGACGATGTCGACCGGATTCGAGAACTCCTGGTACTGCGTGATGACGTAGAGAAGACGCGAGCCCACCATCGCCCAAACCGCGGTCCACATGTAGATGGCGCCGGCCTCTTCGTTGCGGATGCCATCCCTGCGCGCCAGTCGCATGGCCACAAACCAACCCGTCACGAAGCCAGTGGCCAGCATCACGCCGTAGGAGAAGATGGGCACGGGCAGCCATGGCTTGCCGAACGCCCCGGCGTAGGGAATCCAGGTTTCGCCCCGTATTCTCAGGATCGCCCAGGCGCCCGCCACGAGAAGCAGCGGGGTGGACGACGCCGGCACCTTGGGATCGCGCCGGCGCCGCACCTGGTTGCGTACGAAAGACGCAGCCGCCAAGACCAGCGCCGCAACGAAGAGCCACTTCGAGGGAAGCTGCAGCAGGATCGGATGCATGACTGACCATACCCCGATGCGGCTTCACAGTCGACAGGGACGGGCAGACTCTAGGTTGGCTAGCAGTCTGGCGGAAAATTGCCGGTCATCTGGGCGTTCCACTCGCGGCTCGCGGCTCGCGTGGGCGTGGGCGGTAGCGTGTTCGTGGGCGTTGTGCGGGAGCGGAGCGCGTTCCGCGTGCCACTCACGAACTCGCTCACGCGCTCGCTCTCGCTAGTCACCACCCGCTAGCCGGGCCCCGGCCTGCTCGAATCTCTGTGTTCTGTTATGAACAAGCTACTGCTTCGGCGTCTCGGTGAACTCGGCGTCGATGACGTCGTCCTTTCCGCCTGTGCCCTTGCCGTCCCCGCCCGAAGGCGCGCTCCCGGCCTGCGCGCCCTCACTGCCACCGGCTGCCTTGTACAGCGCCTCGGCCATCTTGTGCGACGCTTTCTCCAGACGCTCGAAGGCACCCTTGAAGACATCCGCGTCGCTCGCCTCGCGGTTCGACTCGAGCGTGGTCTTGGCGTCTTTGAGCGCGTCCTCGAGCGCCTGGCGCTCGGACGAGGGAATCTTGTCCTTGTTCTCGTCGAAGTGCTTTTGCACGCTGAACGAGAGACTCTCCAAACGGTTGCGCGCCTCGATGGCCTCACGCCGCTTCTTGTCCTCGGCCTCGTGCTCCTGCGCCTGCTTGACCATCTTCTGGATGTCAGCTTCGGACAGGCCGGATGACGACGTGATGGTTATGTTTTGCGCCTTGCCGGTCGCCTTGTCCTTGGCCGACGCGTTCACAATGCCGTTGGCGTCGATGTCAAACGTCACCTCGATCTGCGGCACGCCGCGCGGCGCAGGCAGGATGCCCTCCAGCCCGAACTTGCCCAACAACCGGTTGTCGTTGGCCATGGGCCGCTCACCCTGGAACACCTTCACCTCGACGGAAGTTTGGTTGTCGGCCGCAGTGGAGAAGGTCTCGGATTTCTTGGTGGGAATCGTCGTGTTGCGTGGGATGAGAACCGTCATCACACTGCCCAGGGTCTCGATGCCGAGCGACAGGGGCGTGACGTCGAGAAGGAGCATGTCCTTGACCTCGCCGGAGAGCACGCCCGCCTGGACAGCCGCGCCCAGCGCCACCACCTCGTCGGGGTTCACTCCCCTGTGGGGCTCCTTGCCGAAGAAATCTTTGACCACCTGCTGCACGCGCGGGATGCGCGTGGAGCCACCTACCAGCACCACCTCGTGGATGTCGGCCGTCTTCTTGCCTGCGTCGGCCAGCGCTTTTTTGGTCGGCTCGACGGTGCGCTGGATGAGGTCCTCGATCATCTGTTCCAGCTTGGCGCGTGACAGGCGCATCTGCAGGTGCTTGGGGCCCGCGGCATCGGCGGTGAGGAACGGCAGATTGATCTCCGTCTCCATCACCTGTGACAACTCGATCTTCGCCTTTTCCGCAGCCTCGCGCAGCCGCTGCAGGACCATCTTGTCCTTGGACACGTCGATACCCTGGTCTTTCCTGAATTCGGCGATCAGCCAATCCATGATGCGCACGTCGATGTCGTCGCCGCCCAGGTGTGTGTCGCCGTTGGTCGACACCACCTCGACCACGTTCTCGCCGACTTCCAGAATCGAAATGTCGAAAGTCCCGCCGCCAAAGTCGTACACGGCGATGAGTTCGTCCTTCTTCTTGTCGAGGCCGTAGGCCAGCGCCGCAGCGGTCGGTTCGTTGACAATGCGCTTGACCTCAAGCCCGGCGATGCGGCCCGCATCCTTGGTCGCCTGGCGNNGAAGTAGGCGGGAACGGTGATGACCGCGTCGACGATCTTCTCACCCAGGTAGTCCTCGGCCGCCTTCTTGAGCTTCTGCAGAACCTTGGCCGAAACTTCGGGTGGCGTGACCTTCTTGCCGCGTATCTCAAACACCACCTCGCCACTGGCGCCACGCGCGGTCTTGAACGGCACGCGGTGCTCGTCCTCGTCCGCTTCTTCGTAGCGCCGACCCATGAAACGCTTGGCAGAAAAAACCGTGTTCTCGGGATTGGTGATGGCTTGACGACGCGCGATCTGCCCAACCAGAACCTCCCCTTTGTCGTCCCACCCGACCACCGAGGGAGTCAGACGGGCGCCCTCCTCGTTGGGTATGACCTTGGGTTCCTTGCCATCCATGATGGCCACCACCGAGTTCGTGGTTCCGAGGTCGATTCCGATGATCTTGCCCATTTGCTTGTCCTTTTCGTTGAATGAGGGGGGTCGTTTCCCAGACGCGGCGTACAGTAAGCACCGCCCTTTCTCGCGTCAAGGAACGGATCCGTCTCCCGAAATCCCGAGTTGACCTTGTGTGCAACGGCGTGACAGGCGAATCGCGTTTGACGCGAAGTGACCTAGGGCCTACGCTGGGATCGTCTGCCTATGACAGTCTCCCCGTCGTCTCAGCCCGTTGGACAACAAGGGACACGTCAACGTCTGGGGTGACGAGTGGATTACCTGTGACGATGTGTGGACGGGCGCCCACGGCGCAGATATGCGGGCCTACTGGAACAACGTCCTCACCTGGCTCGGCCAGGGCTCGTTGCCTGTCCTGGGTCACGACCCCAACTCCCCCAGGGGGTCGATCCGGAAACCGATTCAGCGCTTCAAGACGAGCATCAGCCGTTCACCGTCGGCGGTCCAAGTCATCGTGAAGGTGTCGCCTTCGATGTTGTAGGTGCCCTTGACCGCGACCGTTCCAGACTCGGGATCCATGAGTTCGAACTCCTTGGGGCTGGCGCCGGGGCGAAGGGCGAACTTGGTCACCTCGGATTTCTCGCCGGTCTTGGTGACCATCGTGTTGCCGGTGATGGCAAAAGCGGCGCCCGCGAGTACATCGGATGGCTGGCCGTCGATCTGGGCTTTGGCCACGGACCAGTTGCCCTGGACCAGCGCATGGTCGTCCACGGCCGCGGCTGGCGTTGCAGCGACTGCCGCGTTGACGACTGGCAGAGTCTGCTTCCCCGCGCAGCCCGCCCCAGCAAGCATGAACAGCATGAGACAGGGAATCCCATGGCAAATGGTTCGAGTCATCAGCCGTTTTCCCGGACGGCATGGTAGCATGTCCCAGGGTCGATTTCCGGACACCTCTTCAGCCCCCGAACTGCGGAAATTGGGCTAGGCAGAGGGCGGCACCGGCGGCGCTGGGGTCGACGGCGCGGGCGTCAGGGCGCTCGACATCGTGCCTTGCAGCTTGGGCATCTCTGTCAGCACGAAAGGCAGAAGCTCGTCCATACGCTTGACAAAGATGATCTCGATCTCCTTGCGCGGCTGCTCAGGGATGTCGATGATGTCCTTGCGGTTGCGCTCAGGCATGACGACGCGCTTGATGCCCGCACGGTGCGCGGCCAGGAACTTCTCCTTGATTCCGCCCACCGGCAGAATCAGCCCGCGCAGCGTGATCTCGCCGGTCATGGCCACGTCGCTGCGCACCGGTTTGCCGGTCAGCAGCGAAACCATGGCTATGAACATCGTGACTCCGGCGGACGGGCCGTCCTTGGGAATGGCCCCCGCGGGGATGTGCACGTGGATGTCGCTGCGCTCAAGGAACGATTCGTCGAGCCCCAGCCAGCGCGCACGGGCGCGGATGAATGACAGCGCCGCTTGCGCCGACTCTTTCATCACGTCACCAAGCTGCCCGGTCAACACCAGATTGCCCTTGCCGTTCATGCGGGTCGCCTCGATGAACAGGATGTCGCCGCCCACCGGCGTCCAGGCCAGCCCGGTGGCCACGCCGGCCTCAGCCGTACGCTCGGCCACCTCGGGCAGGAACTTTTGCGGGCCCAAGAAGTCGGGCACGCGGGCCATGGTGATGGTCTCTTTTTCCGTGGCCTTTTCTTCCGCCACCAGCACGGCCACCGCCCGAATCACGTTGGCCAATTCGCGCTCAAGGTTGCGCACGCCCGCCTCGCGCGTGTAGCTGTCGATGACCTCGCCAACCGCGGCATCCTCGAAGACCACACGGTCACCGCCCAGGCCATGCTCGTCCAGTTGCTTCTTGATTAGGAACTGCTTGGCAATGTTCAGCTTCTCTTCGCTGGTGTAGCCAGGAATCTCCAGCACCTCGAGGCGATCGCGCAACGCCGGCGGCACCGGGTCGAGGATGTTGGCCGTGGCGATGAACATCACCTTGGACAGATCGAACGGCACCTCCAGATAGTGGTCCGAGAAAGCGTGGTTCTGCTCGGGGTCCAGAACCTCGAGCAAGGCGGCGGCCGGATCCCCGCGGAAATCGTGCCCCAGCTTGTCGATCTCATCGAGCATGAACACGGGGTTGTTCGATCCCGCCTTCTTCATGCCCTGGACGACCCGGCCGGGCAAAGACCCGACATAGGTGCGGCGGTGACCGCGAATCTCGGCCTCGTCGCGCACCCCGCCGAGCGACACCCGCATGAACTTGCGGCCCAGGGCGCGCGCGATGGACTTGCCGAGCGAGGTCTTGCCCACGCCGGGCGGGCCCACCAAACAAAGGATCGGCCCCTTCTTGTCGGTCTTCAGCTTGCGCACCGCCAGGTATTCGAGGATACGCTTCTTGACCTTCTCCAGGTCGTAGTGGTCGGCGTTGAGGATGTCGCGGGCCGCCGGGATGTCCAGCTTGTCCTCGGTCGCGATCGCCCACGGCAACTCGACCAGCCATTCCAGATAGGTACGCGTCACCGTGTACTCAGCCGATGAAGGCTGCATCACCTTGAGGCGTTCCAGTTGCTTGAGCGCCACCTTCTCGGTCTCGCCCGGCATTTTAGCCACGGTGATCTTTTCCCGGAAATCGTCCAAGTCTCCGCCCGTCTCGTCGATCTCGCCCAGCTCTTCCTTGATGGCCTTGAGTTGCTGGCGCAGGACGTACTCGCGCTGGTTCCGCCCCATCTCCTCCTGTACCTGGGTGTTGATCTTTTCGCGAACCTTGAGCACCTCGTGCTGGCGCGAAAGGAACTGCAGCACGCGCCGAAGCCTGGCCTTGAGGTCGACTATCTCCAGGATCTCTTGCTTCTCGTCGACCTGAACGTCCAGGTTCGACGTGATGAGGTCGGCGATCTGCCCGGGCTCGGTCACGCTGTCGATGAGCGTGGAAGCCTCCTTGGGCAACTCCGGCATGAGCTTGAAAACCCGCTTGACCACATCCTTGAGATTGAGCACCAGCGCGTCCATCTCGAGATTGGTGCCGAGCGGGTCAGGCAGCACCTGCACCTTGGCCGTCATGAAAGGCTCCTGAACCCCTGTCTCCAGCAGCCGGACGCGCGAGATCCCCTGCAGGATCACCGAGAAGCTGTCTTTGGCCAGCTTGATCACCTTGAGGATGCGGGCCGCGCAGCCTACCGTGTAGAGGTCGGCGGGGCCGGGATCCTCAGTCCGCGCATCACGTTGCGTGACGATGCCGATGACAGGCCTCTCCTTCGAGATCGCCTCTTCGACCAGCTTTACCGATTTCTTGCGCCCCACGTCGATGGGAATGATCGACCCGGGAAAGAGAACCGAGTTGCGCAGCGGGAGAACCGCGATGATCTCGGGAATCTCGATGGGGCCCTCGGGACCGGATTTCTTGGCAGGCATTGCACAAATCGTAGTATGCACCGGACCCCGGCGCGACAAGATTTCCGTCGAAACATCCTCGACCCTGATCCTGCGCCAAAGGGAGGAAACCGCCGGGCTGCGCAGGCCGACCACCGTGAGCGGTAGCGATAGCGTGAGCGGCAAGCGACCAGCGTGCTGCGGCCAGCGTGGGCGGCACGCGGCACGCTCTCCACCTTCCGCGTACCCCACACGAACTCGCTCGCGCTCTCGCCCTGTAGCGGTCCACCGAATTTCGCCACNNGCGTGGCACGTCGATTCTGCCATGAGATCACGGCGTTGCAGCGGCTGACCGGGACGCGTGCTTCCACTCCCTCGCCCCGCTATCCTTCGACAAGAGCTGCCCCATGCTCTGCCCTCCCACCAGGCCTACCTCCCCATTCTCCGTCCCGTTGCCCAAGTCTTGGCCTAAGCACGCCAAGGCTGCCACGCTCCACGTCATTTCCCTCGCCCACTTCGTGCTCACCCATGTGCGCGGTTTTGCCGTCAACAGCCCCAT
>PMCR01000417.1:10344-11443 GCA_003155465.1 Myxococcales bacterium
CGAAGGCCGAGGCCGGCCGCCGCTTCCTCGTCACCGACGACACCGTCGCCAGCTGGAGCGGCCGGATTGAGGAGGACGAGCCCGGCGCGCTCGTGAAGACCACCGTCCCGGTCAACAAGTTCCCCGACTTCGTCGCAGCCATGGTCATCAAGCTCAAGACGCTCTTTCCCATGATGGGCCGGCGGCGCATCGCCGGATTCCTCGCCCGCGCCGGCCTTCATATCGCGGCGAGCACCGTCAGGCGCATGCTGAACCGCAAGCCCGCAGCCGAGCCGCCAGCACCCCCGGCATCCGCCGAGAATCCCGACCGACCTCCATCTTCGGCCAAGCCGAGCACCGTGATCGCGAACTACCCAAACCACGTTTGGGGCCTCGACACCACCGCTGTCCCGACCAGCGCAGGATTCTGGACCACTTGGCTCCCCTTTTCCTTCGCCCAATCTTGGCCCTTCGGCTGGTGGGTTGCCGTCGTCATCGACCACTGGTCCCGCCGCTCTCTCGGCCTTGCTGTTTTCAAACGGCGCCCCACGGACGACGAGATCTGCCTTGTGCTTGACGAGGCGGCCAGGCGTGCTGGACGCGCGCCGAAGAACACCGTCAGCGACCAGGGCACCGAGTTCGGCGAGAACTACCTCGAATGGTGCGACGACCACGACGTTCGCGCCCGGTTCGGCGCAGTTGGCCGGCATGGCAGCATTGCCGTCGAGGAGCGGTTCATCCGCACCCTCAAAGAAGAAACCCTTGCACACGAAATGGTGTCTCTCCAGCACAGCAACTTCTGCGCTTCCCTGGCGCGGTTCGAGGGCTGGTACAACGAAGTCCGGCCGCACTCGTCGATGGGGGATGCGACGCCAGACGAAGTCTTTCATCGACGCCGTCCCGCTAACCGTCGCAGGCGCTTCGAGGCGAGACCCAGGTACCCGGCCAAGGGCGCCTGTGCGGCGCCATGGGTGCCAGCCCGAGCCAAGATTGGAACTCGACTCGATTTGGTGGCCACGTCCTTCCGAGGCGCGCGGCACTTGGCGCTGGTCGAGATCCGGCGGGCAAACTGAGCGATGTGGCAGCGGCGCATTCGCCGGCAGGGGCGACGTCTGCCTGG
>PMCR01000006.1:0-2295 GCA_003155465.1 Myxococcales bacterium
GACATGGCCATCCCAGCCACGACCATTAGGCTCAACAACGCGTCCGAGAAAGCGATGATGCCATTGAACCCGATGCGCAGACTGCCGGTGAGGCGATTGTACTTGCCCTCGCCCGCCGCGCGCGCCTCGCGATCAAAGGGCAGCATGATGGTCTTGAACCCGACGACACTGGTCAGCCCGCGCAGAAAACCGTGGCTCTCCCTGAGCTTGACGATCTCGTCCACCACCCGGCGGTCCATCAGGCGAAAGTCCCCGGTGTTGCGCGGGATCGGCACGGTGGACATGCGATTGATCACCCAGTAGCCGGTGTACGCAACAATGCGCTTGAAAATGGTTTCACCCTGGCGCGACCGGCGTTGGGGAACCACGACCTTGTAGCCCTGCCGCCACAGGCGCACCATCTCCTCGATGAGCTGCGGGGGATCCTGCAGGTCGCAGTCGATCACAACCACGGCCTGGCCGCTGGAATGGGCCAAACCGCCCAGGGTCGAGGCGGGCTGGCCAAAACGGCGCGAGAACAGCAGCAGCTTGATCCGCGGGTCGCGCGCGTGTTCCTGGCGAATCAGATCCACGGTGCCGTCGGTGCCAGGATCCGCCGCGAAGATGATCTCATAGTCCTGCGTCACGGGCGCCAGCGCCGCCCGCATTCTTTCCAAGAATCGCGGCAGCGTCTGCTGCTCGTTGTACACGGGCACGACGATCGAGAGGAAGCAAGGCATGGGGAGTTCAGGTGGGGCGGGTCAAGGTCAGATGATAGGGGGCGGGTACTCCGTCGGTCAATCGGTGAGTGCACATCTGGAGCAAGGGCCGGGCAGACCTTTCCGGATTCACCGTCGCCGGGCGCGGCCCGACTTGCTCGGTGAGGGTTTCTTCGCCACCGGGGTTGCCCCAAACGCGGCCAGGTCAGCGAGATCCTTGGGGCGGCCAGAAGCTACCTTGTTGCGGAGAAGCTCATCGCGTCCGATCACGGGAACGGTGAGACCCTCGATGGCAACCGTGACGTGAGAAGGCCAGGCGTGGTCGAAGGTCACACCGCTAATTCCTGTCATCACATCGATGCGATTTGGCGCCACGCCCATCTGGAAGACGGTGTCGGCCGTAGCGAGATCGTCTTCGGTCAGGTCAAGCAGTGCCGCGCCAAAGCGCTTCAAGGCCCGCATGACTCGTCTTGCGTTCTCGCGGGTCGGCCGTACCCAAATATCGATGTCGCCGGTCGCGCGAGGAATGCCGTGGGCGCCCACCGCGTAGGCGCCGACGACCAGGAATTCAGCGCCCTCCGCGCACAATGCGGACAGTATGTCGTTGTAATCGCGGTTCAATCGGCTCTCCACGAAAGGTCCACGCATCGAGCGTCAGTGGCCACATCATCTGCATGCGCTCGGCAGGGGTACCGGGCACAAGGTCGTTCTCGGGCGGACGCCTGCCGCGGAATATGCGGGAAACGCGTCGGGCAGGAGAAGTTAGTGCCATCTGCGGCGGCAAGTATAGATCCGCCGGCCGTGCCCAGCGCGGGCATTTTGAGACACCCCCAACCAGGCCGGAAGAGTGATCCCGATGACATCTGCGGCCGATAGCGAGCCCGCCACTACCCCTGACGTCGTCGGCCGCGCCACCCAAGAGTGGCGACAAGCCTGGTGCTCCTCGCGTATGCTTCTGGCCATGACCAAACACAACACCTACTTCGACGGCAAGGTTCAAAGTCTGGGCTTCGAGCGCAACGGGCGCCGCGCCACCGCGGGCGTGGTGCAACCGGGGGAATTCCACTTCGACACCGGCGGCGCCGAACGAATGATCGTGGTGAGCGGCGAACTTGCCGCGCGCCTGCCGGGCGGCGAGTGGAAGCACTACCCGGTCGGTACGGCGTTCGAGATTCCCGCGAAGACCGGATTCGATATTCGCGCGGAACAGCCAGCCGCGTACGTGTGCGAGTTCATCTAGCATTCACATCATCGCCCTTGCGGCCGACCGCAAGACGCAGGGTCGGGTCCCCTGGCGCAGAAGAAACCCGTTCAAGAGAACTAAGCACGTGGCATGCTGCGGATGAATGAACGACGTTGCAGACACCGCGCCCAAGTCGGCAACTCCGATCGGCACCAGAATCGCAAGGCTCTTTTGCACCGGAGTCGCCGGCTTGGTGCTGGTGGCTCTGGTGATAGCCACGCTGCAGAATGCGTTCCTCGGCTTGCTGACCTCAAAGGCGGCCACGCCCTATCCGCAATCGATCTACTATCCGATGGCGGTACCGGGAACATCCCCGTTCCAGGATGCTCCCGGGGCCGCCGGCGCGGATTTTAG
>PMCR01000006.1:2343-2977 GCA_003155465.1 Myxococcales bacterium
GTGTGGCGAGTGGTCCTTGTGCAGGCCAGCCTCTATTTTCTGACGCCGATTGGATTTACCCACATTGACCGTGGGCAATTCGACCTGCTGGTGGCGACATCGTTCTTGCTGTGTTTTGTTTGTGTCTTTGCCATCCGACATCCCTTCCGCTGGGCGGCGCTATCCGGCTTCTTGGGCGCTCTCAANNCGATCCTGCGCCCAGCGGACTGACCCTGCAGAACTTCATGCCGCGCATCTGGACGAAACTGGCCCCTATCCTGGCCACGGCGTCGGTGGCCCTCTTTGTCCTGGTTCGGTTCCCAGCCATCGAACGGCCACGCATCCTGACGGCCATCAGCGCCCCCTTCGCACTCTCGCTCACCAATCTCTCAATCTGCTTCGGAACGATTTCGTATGAATATCATACGGTGGCGACTTTGGGAATGGTGCCCGCATTGATCATCTGGCTGGAAGCAGAGACAGAAGTGCCGGCCCGCGCGAAGATCGCCACGGCGGCTGCTTTTGGGCTCTTTCTGATTGTGGCTTTTCGGCTGTTCAGTCTGACGGCCCTGGGCTACGTCACCATGAGCTGGATCTATCTGGCCCTGGCGCTGTTCTTCCTTTGCATATGCGCCTACACGATTCACACCGCCCG
>PMCR01000189.1 GCA_003155465.1 Myxococcales bacterium
TTCGCGCGGATGCGATCTGTAGCCACAACGGCACAAATGGAGCAACTCAATTTGGTTCCCGAGTGCTTTCACGGCGACTGGAATTACACAATCAGACCCAATCGAAAGCACAATGGGTGATCAAGTTGTTTCTGATCAACCCCTTACAGTCGAGTTTCAGGTCAGGGAAGTCCGGACCGGACTTGCGTTTCGGAGGCCTGATTGCGGAACTTCGGCCGTCATAGCTGGCTACTTGCCACACGCGCAGACGGTCGGCGGTGTGCGGGGCGGCACGGGCCCAGGTGCTTTCCCATCTTTCGCTTGGCCGTCTATGAGGCTAGTGCTCTTGCTCAGGTCCCACAGCATCACGTCCTTGCCGCCCGGCCGGTGCGCGACCAGCACATACCCCATGCAATCGGCGTCCGTCCAGACGTCGATTTCGGCTAGGTGAAGGTAGCCGAGCGCGTCCTCACTCATAGGTTGGTCTGCTAAATCGCGGAAAAACTGTGCGCGGCCATAGTCCACAGGGAAGCAGAAGTGGTGCTTGGCTTCGAGGGCGTGCCCGGCCGTGAGCACCGCCACTGCGACTTGACCATAGGGATCGGGTTTCCGGCAGTCGGCGCAGGTCAGATTGCCCAACCAGCAACAACCGCCAAGTGGTAGCGCCAGTAGGGTGAAAACAATCGGGCTCAGGCGATAGAGAGATCTCATGAGACGCTCCTTGGGGTTGTCAGGGCCAAAAGGCGAGTTTTCCGGTTGCGATGTCCTTGCCGCTGTTGAGGTCCCAGTCTGGAATCAGAGCACCGATCGAAGTCTTGGTCTGCCAGCACGTCCACATCTGGCGCCAGAGTTCGATCAGCCGGCGTACTCCCCGATCGAAAACATCCGGCTTGAACTTGCCGCGCTTGCCGGGCGGGTTTGGAACCACGACATTGTCGTAGAAGTCCGCTCGGTCCTTGGCGTCTATGTCCTTCACATGCCGGTAGACATAGGTGTTAAGGAGAAAATGCAGGCCCGAAGCCATGGCCGCCGACTGCGTGGTGGCGACGTGAACACCTGCGAGGTAGGTGCCGTACCAATCCGGGCAGGATCCGTCGAATCCGGGGTACGCCGTTTTGAGTCCGGCCGACCAAGCCTGCAGGACCTGGTTGTAGGTCGTAAGGTCGAGGCGGCAGTTCTTGAGCGTCTCTAGGTAGGGAGCAGAGGTCAAATCGGCCCCGGTTTGTTCGTGGAAGATCAGCGAGTCCTGGACGATTTCCACCTCTCGGTGCACCTTCCCTCCGCGTGCATCGTTCGCGAGCTTGACCACGGGATGAACGGCCACATCGCCCACAATGTGCCCGACGTAGCCCAAAACCCAGGCGAGGGCCGCATCTGTGCAAGCCAGCTTCTGGAGTTCAGCGAAGACATGCACAACCGCGTGTCTGAGATTGCCATCATGCATTTCGTCCGACCACCGCAGACCCCAGAGCTGGTCCGCGATCGCGGGCAGATCGGGCGAGATCAAGCCCAGGCACAAGTAACAGTCATTCGCGTTGAGCAACCCATAGAGATCAAGGGGCAATGGCACCAATCCCAAGGAGGGGGCGACGGTCGGATCGGCGGCGCTTTGGCCGAGCAGCATATGGGTGAACGGACCAGCCATGGCATATTCTCCTATTGTCGGTCGTAACCTTGTGTGCGCGGAGACCACATCTTCGAACAACGTCAAACTGAGCTGATGCGGAGAGGTAGGAGCGGAGGCGCGCGATGCGTCCACTCTTCCCTAGACTTTGGCCACCGCCTCCGCAACAGCAGTGGCGACGCTGACGATCTTTTGGACCAGAATGACTCCATCGGCGATCTTCTTCAGGATGTCGGCGGACTCCTTGACCTCAAGCGCAATCGGCTTGAGCTCGGAAATCGCGCGGCCCACCGCCTCTCCAGACGCTTTGTACGCGTTCTCGATGACGGCATTGATCAATCCGCGCAGCTGGTCGCGCGCGCGAAGCATGGCCTTGAACGATTCGACATCCTCGGCGCTCGCTGCCTGGTTTTTGATGATCAGCAGGTTCACCTTCTGGTAGCAGGCATCGAGTAGACTGAAGAGTTCCAACGTATTCGACACGGACTGGGTCACGATGCGCCTCCCTTTCCGCTGAGCGCTTTGCGAAGTTTCTCGGATTCTGAGTAGATGACGTACAAGTCGTTGCCCACCTTTTGCACCATGGCCTTCAGTTCGCTCATGTTGAGCTTCTTGGCCCCTGCAAGATCGGCGTGGGCCGCCCGCATCTTCTTGAGCACTGTCCCGTAATTGGTCTGCGCCTGACGCATCGCCTGCACTTGTTCGCGCCACTCGACGGCGAGGCCGTACAGGTCAATCGCGTTCACCGCCCCGACAATGGGCGATGCGAGCCTTCCGGCGGCTTGGTCAGCCATCTGCTGCTCAAGAGTCTGGAGCACTCCCCTTTCTAGACCTTCGAGGCTCTTCACCTGAGCCCCGGTGATCGCAACGTAGTCCGTGAGGGCATCTAGTAGTTTGCCGACAGGCGCATCTGCCTCCGCGATCTGATCTTTGAGCTTGTGCCCGGCCCATTCGCCGGCCACGAGCTTTGCAAGTTCGCTGAGAGGCGAGGCCAGAGCTTTCGCAAACTGGCTTGCGGCCGAGCCTTCTGACCCCTTCGCCAACTCGTTCGCCAGCTTTGCCGAGTCCTCGATGGTGTTCTTGATACTATCGCCGAAGATGCCGTCGCTATCGGCAAGCTCATGCAAAGCGTTTGCATAGGCGGCCAAGGCCTGCAGTCCTTGTTGGTGGAGCATGCTGACTTTCGCGATCGTCGCGCAGTTCTCCTCGCCCTCTGCGGGAACATAGGCGGGCCCGGTGAGCCTTTGGAACTCGTCAATTAGGAATGTGCTGCCTGCCCAAGACGGCGGAATCGCAGTGAGCCGCTTCTGGAAGACGTAGACGCGGTTCTGTTGCCGACAAAGGCTCTGGGCGAGATCGAGCTCTGCGCTGAAATCTACGCTGCTCTGTTTGACTATCGCGGCATATTGCGCCGTGGCCTTCTCGTAACCATGGTAGCACCCGGCAGCTAGGAAGATCAGCAGCCCCGTCCCTAGACACCTAACTTGCTCAGCTCTTCTTCGCATGATTCCTCCAATTGGGGTCGAGGGACGGCTGCTTCCCAATTCCCATGTACGGCGCGCTCTCTGGACAAACTGGAGCCGCTTCGTCACCGGCAAGACACGAAGAAGGTAGGAGATCAGCCAGGCTGTGGAGAGGGAGTAGGAGAGCCGCGATGACCGCGGCCTTGAGGCGCTCATCGAGCGGCTGGTCTTCTGCCCAGAAGCGCCACCAGAGACTGCTGACAAACGATGAAACGCCAGAGCTGGAACAAGTAGGCGCCCTCCCCATGGGGGCACGATCATGCAGTAGTTGCGAGATGTCAAGCCGTAGTGTCCGGTAATTCATCGTCATGATTCAGGCGGCCTCGCGGTAGTAGAAATTCAACATCCCACCCAGCCGAGACCGACAGACGACCTTGCCACGAGCCCCTTTGTCGCTCGTCGAGCCGACCCGCGCCTCGATCAACTGGCCACCAAGCCCCTGGTGAAAGCGCTCCCGATGGTAGTGCACCATGAACTCTTTGAGCACGAACCGCAGATGTCGCTCTCCGAAGAACACGAAATGGCGCAAGCACTCGTCCCGCACCGCTTTGACAAACCGCTCCGCGTGAGGATTGCAGTTCGGACTCTGCGCCGGAATCTTCACGCACTTCAGCCCTCGGTCCCCCAGGACTGCTTCGAACGCCTCCGTGAACAGCGGATCGGGGTCGTGGATCAGGTAGGTCGCATTTCGAAGAAACCCATCCACCGCGTCGGTGAGGTTACGAGCCATCTGCTTCATCCATTCGCCGTCCGGATCTACGCGTATCCCCGCGATCTCCACCACGCGCGTCTTCAATACCATCACGAAGAACACCATGTAGCGAACCGTCCCGGTCAGCCCGAGGGCTTCGACGCTGAGGAAATCGCACGCACAAAGCGAACCCCAATGGGCCTTGATGAACTGCTTCCACGTGCGAGTCTTCTCCCGCTCCGGCGCCGGCTCGATGCCAGCCTCCGCCAGGATGTTCGCCACCGTGGTTCGGCCGATCTCGATGCCGAGTCCAGTGCGCATGGCGTCCCTCATTTTCGTGTAGCCCCAGGACGGGTTGGCCAACGCGATCTGGATGACCAGCTTGCGGACATCCTTGGGCTTGGCTGGTCGGCCTCGCCTGGCCTTGGAGCTGTCGTGCTTTCTCGCGGCCAGCTGGCGGAACCAGGCGAGAATCGTCTCTGGCTTGACGAGCCGGCAGCACCTGCGCCGTTCGTCCGGGGTGAGTTGTTTGCCGGCCGTGGCCAGGCGCCGGCGCTGGTGGGCGGTGAAGGAGAGCTTCTTGCCAGCCGTCAGAGCATCGAGCTGTTCCTGTAGGATGTGCCTCTCTTCTTCGACATAGTCGAGCTTGCNNTCCTCTTCGACATAGTCGAGCTTGCGTTGCAGCCGATCGTTGATCGCGGCGGCGATCATCGCGATCAAGAACTGCAGCGTCATGGGCAACATTGGTGGCTACCTTGTCGCCTCGGCCGCGCCTTTCCAAGCTCCATATTCTCGCGAATTCATGGGAGAATCATGGCGATGCTTTTCTGGACAGAACGACCTGCCTCGCTTCATGCCTTTGCTATCGCTCGCCTCCACGCAACGTCAACTTTTCAGACACGCTCTTAGGGTCTGAACTTGTGGCCGGGCCGATCTGTCCGCTCGTGTAGTGTCCGAGAATCTATCGCCGGGCCTCATGCAGCCTCACGTTGGTAATGAGATTTCGCCCGAGCCAGTGAGCCGTGCTCGAAAAGTCGTCCCCCCGCCCTCGACCGACGTCAGTATGGTGCCGCCACGTTCGGAAGTATCGGGGTAGGCGCATCGCCGCGGAACCCGAGCGCGCGGGCGCGTTCCAGCGCCTCGCCAAGTTCCTTGCCCTCGCGCCGGCTGCCGTGCGCCGCTGCCAGCACCAGCCACGCTTGCCAAGCCTGTGGGTACTTCGAGGTCAGCGCCTGGGCCGTGTCCAGGTCCGCGACGTTCTCGCCCACGAGGAGACGCTCCACCATTCGTGCGCGAAGGTTCAGCGGCTCTTGGCGCAACGACTGGGCAAGCTCGTATCGCATCAGCGCCGGCGCATCGTCGTCGTACGCTTGCGCCATCGAGGATAGAAGCGCTCGCAGCGCGTGGACCTCCGCATCCGGAATGGGGCGCGTGCCGAAACTGAAGTGTGGCCGTGGTATCCGCGCCTTGCGCATCACATACCCGCCACCCCGCAGGTAGCGACCGAGTGTTCGCGCGAACGCGTCGGGTGTGGCGAGGTCGGGGAAGATCTGGGCCCACAGCAGCTTCGCGTCGCTTGTGCTGGCCAAGCCGGCCTGGAAGAGCTGGAAACGTTCGCGCTCGTGGTTGAACAGATAGTGCACGAAGAGCCAACTGGTTGTTTCGAGGCGCGCGTGCTCGATCGAATCCGTCGGCGTCGTCCACAGATCGCGCCACGGATAGAGGCCACGATACTCAACCAGGCGCAGAGCCTTCGGGTCCGGGCCGCCGAACGTCACCTCCACGCTGCTCTCCTCGTACGACGTCATGGCCAGGTACATGGCCATGCCCTCCCTGAACCAAAGCGGCGCATTGCGATCAAGGTCGAGCTGCCGCATGAGCGCGTGCACGATCTCGTGCTTGAGCACGTTCTCGCGCTCGATCTGCGTCGTGGCCGGCGCAACCACGATGCCGGTGCCGAGGTAGCTGAAGAACAGCCCCTCCGCCTGCGGCGGCAGGAAGACATCTGCCTCGCCCGTGCTTCCCAGGACCACGACCTCAATGGGCTCGCGCGCCTCGGGCACATCACGCCACGCAGCCGCCAGGATGGCCGCACGAAAGTGTTCGAGCTGTGTGGCCAGCGTCTCGGCCTCCTCATCCCGCTCGACGTCGGTCAACAGGCGGAAGTGCGGCGACGACCATTCGTTCCAGCGCGGGCCGCCTCTGCCTGGGCAGGCCGGCAGGTGCGCGCAGCCAGCGGCCAAGGCCAGGGACGCGATGGCGAGCATCCGGGGACAAGACATCACAGCCAGTGTACACGTCCCGACCCAAAGTCGTGAAGCGCCCGTCGGCTGCAACCCGTCACACCCCCGCCCTCACCAACGGCCAGTGGCCCCAACAGGCCCGACAGAACTGCGTGCATTGTTAGGCTGCCCCGTTGTAAGGTGAGGCCCCGCAGGGATTGCGTGGCATCATCGAGATGCCAGGAGCCATGGTGTCCGAAAATCTATCGCCGGGCCTCATGCAGCCTCACGTTGGTAGTAGTTCAGAAGCCCGCCGAGGCGTGAGCGGCAGGCAATCGAGCCATTCGACCGATTGTCGTTCGCGGAACCAGGCTGGCTCTTGATCAGTTCGCCGCCAATCCCCTGATGGAATCGCTCGGTGTGATAGTGCTCGACGAATTCTCTGATCAATTTCGATCTTCAAGCCTTTCAGAAGCGCGTCGCAGATCTTCGTATAACCCCAACCCGCGTTGGCCAGAGCTATCTCGATCACCAGCTTACGTATGTCTCTCGGCTTGCGTGGCCGCCCAGTCTTGCGTCGGGAGCTGTCGTACTTGCGCGCCGCCAACTATCGCAACCAGGCCAGGATGGTCGCGGGCTTCACAATCTGGCAGCACTGCCATCGCTCTTTGGGGCTCAACTCTTTGCCGGCAAGCGCTAGGCGACGTCGCTGGTCCGAGGTGCTATTCGAAGGTCTCCGCGCGACGGTGAAAGCCCGGCGTACGGCTGTCGCGAGTCACGATGTCCCGACATTCGCATCGAACGCCGCGCCGAGCTCGCCAGCAACCGTGACGACCGCGCGATCGAATGACCACACCTCGGCCCCGGATGTCAGGCCGCTGGTGATGATCTCGGCATCGACCCAGCCTATCCCCCGGCGAGCCAGTCGACGTCGCTTTATGAAAGAGAGAACCTCCTGGTAGGGAACCCATTCGACGGTCGGAAGTCTTTGCAGTAGGCGTTCCTGATCCGAGGAAAGCCCACCCAAGACGAGCTCTCCCAGGACCAGCGGATGCACGAAAACGATGCCCTCCTCCTCCAAGAGTGTCGCCAAAGGACGAGCAGTCGCTCGCCCAGCAAAGAAGTAGCGCCAGACAGAGGTGTCGACCAGAACCGGCTTCATGACCTGCGCCGCCGCACGGCAGCCAGGTCTGGAAT
>PMCR01000333.1:0-10449 GCA_003155465.1 Myxococcales bacterium
TCCGGAGCCGATGCAACGGGCATCAACCTGACCCTCGGCCCCTGACTCTTGGCTTTCCCGTGGACGACCGGAGAACAAGTTGTGAACCTGATTACAGTGTGAGGGTAGTCCAATGATGGTCACGAGGACATTTGGCGCTCGGTGGGACTTAGCTATCGCTATGTTTGCGGGGTTGCTATTCCTTGGCGGGTGTAAAGCAAAGCCGCACGGCATCTCAGGGACCGTGCGCGATGACGGTGGAATGGCACTTTCCGGAGCCGCGGTCATCCTCCGCTCTGGCGGCGGAGTTGCCAACGGGACAGTGACGACGGGAAGATCCGGCACCTACAGTTTCAGCAACATCAGCGACGGAACCTGGTCTGTCCAAGCAACCAAGTCTGGCTACAATGCGTCTGCGCAGCGGTTCGTGACGATGTCTGGAGCCGATGTGACTGGCATCGCCCTGACCATGACGGCGGCACCACCGCCGCACGGCATTGCGGGGAGAGTGCGCAGCAGAGACGGGACGGCTTTGTCAGGGGCCACGGTGATCCTCCGATCGGGAGGAGGGGTAGCAAACGGCACAGTGACGACAGGAAGCTCCGGAGCCTACAGCTTCAGCAATCTCAGCGATGGGTCCTGGTCAGTCCAGGCCACCAAGTCCGGCTACAGTGCGTCCTCACAAGAGTCGGTGAAGCTGTCCGGCGCGGATGCAACCGGAGTAGATCTGATCCTCAAGCCCTGACGCTTGGCTTTTCCTCGCTGGCCACCAGAGTGCACATTGCGAAACCGATCCTAAGGCAAAGGTACCCAATGATCCTCGCTCATCCATCTAGTTTTCGCGGTGGATTCTCAATTCTGGCTCTGGCAGGGCTGGTACTTCCGGCCGCATGTGGCTCAAGCAGCTCTCCCCAACGGGATGCGGGCGGAAGGGCGGCAGGGGCGCCTTGTGATGCGACAAGCCAGTGTGCCTACCCTTTGGGCTGTATCGAGTACGTGTGCAGGGGCCGGGACGCCGGATCATTCGTCTCCGATGCAATTTCACGGGACGGCGCTGCGGTTGCGGACGCATTCAGTTCGACCACGTGGTCCGAGGCTGGAAAACCGGAGGCCCCGTCCGTCGATGGGCTCGCCGCTGCTGTGGTTGATTCCCTTGACGGTGGCGCATTGGCGACCGACACTTCTTCCGACGGTGGCTCACTGCTGGCCGACAGTTCCGTCTCAGGTGCGGGGGCCGAGGCGGGAATCCCTGAAGTCCTCCCCGGCGACACACCGCTAGTTCCGAGCCCACGGGACGCAGGGGACGTCTCCGTCGCTTCCCCGGATGCACCGGTTATCGACGGGGAGCGGGATACCCCGATCACCGACGGTCCTCTGGATGCCGCGTTCCCCGATGGTCCCCAAGAGGCCTCGATTTGCAGCGCAGCTACCTGCCCCAACGGCTGCTGCTCACAGGGTACCTGCATCGACACGCCCACCGCAGGCCAGTGTGGCGCCGCGGGAACTACTTGTCTTGCCTGCAACTCTGCCGTTGCCGACACCTGCACGGCGGGATCTTGCATGTGTGGTGCCAGCCAAGCCTGCGTTGCCCCGAAGACATGTGTATCAGGGGTGTGTCGCTCACCCTGGTCGCCAATGACCAGTCCCACCACGTTTGGCCTCCACACCGTGTGGGGCACCGGTTCCACCGATGTCTACGCAGGCGGCGAAGGTGGCGTGATCATCCACTACGATGGCGCGAACTGGACTCCCGTCCAAGATGCCGATGTCGTTTCCCCCTATTCGGTCAAGTCGATCAGTGGCTCGGGACCGAGCGATGTGTGGGCCGCAACGAGCGACAACCGGCTGCTTCATGGGCCCGCCGCAAAATGGTCGAGCACCGATCCGTGCCCAGAACCCGGCAGTTTCCACCCGGAGTTCTCCGCCCTCCAGGTCTTCTCGGCCGGGGAAGCCATCGCCGTCCACTTCGACCAGGGCACGATTTGCCAGCAACGAGGAGGCATCTGGCAACCCTCCAGCCTGGTGCTCCAGTTTGACTCTGGTTTCCAGGACGTCTGGGGCACCGGCCCGAACGACATCTTCGTGGTGGGTTCCAGACGTCTCGCACACTTCGACGGCCTGAGCTGGAGTGTCGTCGTGGAGAACGTCTCGGCAGTAGCTCTCTGGGGTAGCAGTAGCACCGATGTTTGGGCGCTCGGCGGCCCCTACGGCGGTCTGAAAAACAGCGGTCTCCGGTACGGAGGCAGTCAATGGTCGGTTGTCTCCGCAGCACCTGGAGCGGTCGAGATTTGGGGGTCGGGGCCGAACGATGTCTACGCGGTCGACACGGGGTACTCGATATGGCACTACGATGGCAAGGCCTGGTCCGAAATCAAGACACAGGCGACAAGCAGCCTCAATGCAATATGGGGGAGCGGCCCCACTGATGTCTTCGCCGTTGGTGATAAGGGGACCATTCTGCACTGGACGCCATAAAGAGGAGGACCATTCAATGGATTTTCGTCTGCCGTCTGGGACCTCACGGTCGTTGTCAGTCGTCGCGTTGTTCGGGTTGGTTTTCCCGGCCGCATGTGGGTCAAGTAGCGCTCCGATGTGGGATGCGGGCGGAAGGCCGGCAGGGGCGCCGTGTGCCGCGACGAGCCAGTGCGTCGAGCCTTTGGGCTGTATCGAGTACGTGTGCAAGGGCCGGGACGCCGGATCATTTGTGGCCGAGACAATCTCGCGGGACGGCGCTACGGTTGCGGACACGTTCAATTTGACTGCTGAGACAAATCAGCGAGAGACTGCCGCAATGGCTGACGGGAGCATGGTCGGAGTTGCTGACAGCGTCCCATCGCCAAAGGCGGACGCAGGCATGCCAGATTCCAGCCTAGACAGGCCGGGGTCGGTTGATTTTCCCTCGCCACCGTCCGATGTGGCTTTTAGCGATGGACTATCTGCTCCGGATTCAACGTCGGCGAACCCCGACTCGTCGTCGGATGGCGGCAATCCATCGGACACAGTGGACCAGAGGGTCCTCGACGCAGAAACTGTCGACACCTCGGCGTCCCCCGTTGATGGGCCGTCACCCGACGCGACCGGAACAGTTGATGTCCCGACCAGTTCAGATGCAGTCCCCTGCGTGGTCGGGGGCGCTTGCCTGGTTCCCGGCACAACCACCTCCGAGGGTGCAACCTGCGCAACGAACGGACAGATCTCCTGCACGGGCAGCAATGGCACGCCCGAGTGCCAGAACACTGGCTTCCCTCGCACCTGCTCGATCACCATGAACAGCGACGGCACGATCGCCTGGTACGGCCACAGCAACCAAACATATTGGAACCCGAGTGTGTCAATATCCATTCCCGAGGGGAGCGTCGCCACCGGCGTAGCATGCGCCGCGACCTATATGGGGGTATCTTGGGGGCCGCGCTACTTTCCTTGCCTCGCGAAGTCCTCGCGGCTAGGCGCTCAGCTCCTTTGTGGCAGCGACAGTTCAGTCACGGGGACGGTCTGCTGTTCCTGCGCCGGCGTGGATCGTGACACCTTGGCGGCATGCGTGGATGACGTTGCAACTCCCGCACCCGTCGGCGTCGTCCGGCAAATATTCGTTCTGCCATGCCAGTAGCGGGAGGCAATTCGACCGCCGGGCGAGGATTCGTTTGATGAATTGCAGGGAAGTGACCCCGCGAAACAACTCGGTCGCCCCGCGCCCCTACTCATAGTCAAACGGATGCCCCAGCCTGAACCACGCCACCACCGTGGGATAGCTCTTGCCGAGCAGGGACATCGACTGGGTCCGGTAGCCCACGGTCCACAGGTTGATGAGCTGCGGATTGCCGGCTGGGTCCCTCTTCGTGTCCACGATGCCGATGTGGTCGTAGGGCGTGCCGTTCACGATGCCGGTGTCGAGCACTACGATGTCGCCCGGCTGCAACTCGCCCGCAGGCCCGATGGCGCCGATGGCAGCGTGCGCGCGCAGATAGGGCACGATGTTGCGCACGCGCCGGTGATCCAGGGACGGGTTGGGCACCTCGCCGCGTCTGCCGTAGCGGCGCGGGTGCAGCAGGCGGTCCTCGTAGATCAGGGCCTGCAGGTCGATGCCTGCTGAACGCAGCGCTCGCACGACGATGTCGCTGCACACGGCCTGGCCAGGGTCGATGTCGCCGCCGGGGAATGACAGCGTGGCTCCGCGCATGGCCTCGTGGGTGTAGATCGCGGGGGCCTGCAGTTGCGCCTGTGCGCCTGCAAGTACGGCCGCGGCCAGGTAGTTCGGCTCGTTCAGTCGGGTCTCATCCGCGGCGGAGGCGTAAACTTCGACACGTGTGCCCTTGCCGACGCGGTCGAACAGTGCGACGACGTCGGCGTCGTCGAGCGCCAGGCAACCGAGCGTCCAGTCGCGGCCCGAGCCGCCGCCGTGGATGTCGATGACACTGCCCAAGGCCGTGTGCTGAAGCGGCAATTGCCCGGCGCGCACCGCCCGCACGATGCGCAGGTAGACGTCGCGCTTGATCAGGCCGGCGGCCAAACCGCGGCGCGCGTCCTCGGCGTTGGGGTACGACACGCGCAGCCCGCGCGCGCCGGAAACGTCGTCCTTGGGCACAGCCTCGACCGCGGCGATGTAGAAGCGGCCCTCGGGTGTGGCCATGTCGCCCAGGCGTTGCTTGTCGCCCGCAGGCGCCTGCCAGGCGAGTCCCATGCGATAGGTCGCCTCCACACGTTCGCCATTGAGCAAGAACAGCTTGCGCTCCTTCTTCCACGCCTTGATCCACACATTCGACACCAGAGCCGCGGGCAGCCAGCCTTCGCGATCGACTCCTAGCCGCACGTGCTGCCAGCCGCCTTTGGTTTCCAATATGGTCACACTCTCGTTGGCGTCGGCCTCGTCGAGCACGCGCGCGCTGGCCGAGGGCGACGCTCGCAAGGGCGCCGGCCGCAGCGTGTACGGACGCGCCTGCGCCGGGGCCGCGACGGCAAGCAGCGCCAAGGCGCACAGGAATGCGCTGGTCGGACGCGCCTTCATCGGACCGAGGTTTCGCGGGTTGGGCCTACTTCCGGTTCGCATCGGAATTTCCTGTCACCCAGGATTCCTGGGTATGTCGAGCAACAACTTCAGCCCGCCGAGAGCGCTGTCCTCGACGCGGGCTTCGCCATGCAGGCGGTGGACCGTCTGGAGCACGAGTTGCAGCCCCGTGCCGGCCGTCTCCCAGATCCGGCGTCGCTCCTCCGCCGGCATGCCGGCGCCACTGTCGCTGACGGCCACCTGGACCGTCGGAGCGCGCGGATCGCCCACCAGATAGGCCTCGACCTGCACTGTGGCTGGGCGCACCGTCGCCCCGGCCTGCGCGGCCCTTGCCGCGTTGTCGAGCAGGCTGCCGAACATCTGCTCCAGCCAGTCCCTTGGTGCCACCAGCGTCAGCGAGCCGCGGAGGGCAGAATCGCACTCGAATTTGAAAGACACCTCGGGGTGGAGATCATGCCGAAGACGAAGCACAACGCTCAGCCAGTCGGCCAGGTTGACGCGAAGGAGGCGGCGAATCTCGTCGGCCATGGTACGGACGCGTTCGACCAGATCATCGAGGTGCAGGAACTGCTCGCGACCCAGTACCGGAGCTAGCGCCAGGCTCTCGGCCTCGGCGATCTCCTCAGCCATGGTGGTCTCGCCCAGCTGGCGTAGTATCGGGGCGAGCTGCCGAATGATCTGGAGCGCCACCTCGGATTCGCCCGGGGAGAGCTCGGCCGGGATGACTCTCGCGATCCGCTCGCGCGAGGTGGCGCTTCCGCGCGGCTGCGTCGGCAGGTTCGCGTACTGGTGCTTGATGATGTTGTGTCGGAGGGCTGTAACGGCGTTCATGACGTGGGCGGCGACGGCCGGTTCGTACTGAAAATAGAGCCAGAGCTCGTTCGCAAGCCGCTCGTCTACGTGCAGGCGGCTGGCGTCCATCTCCGCCTTTGACTCATCCGAGGGCGGCATGAGCAGGAAGGCCTTCACCACCAGCACCCGCTCCAACTGACTCAGGTCATCCAGCCCCCGGAGCATGTCGGCCATCGCGGACGCGCCTAGCCGTCGCTGCGCGCTGATGCACTCCCAGAGCAGTGCCCGGTTGGGCGTCGGTCCCCGCGCCGTTGTCCGCCTGATGTCGGCCAGAAGGTCGAAGGAGGCTTTGGCCAGCGCTGGGTCGTCGAAGGTGGCCTGCGCCAGCGTTTCCGGGAAGTCGGTGGGGATGTTCAGGGTGCCCGACAGGCCGAGTTCCCGCCGCATCTGCGCGAGCCGCGGGCGCCGCGACAGCGGCTCGGCCCCCAGCGCGGAACGCACGCGGGCCATCAGGGTGAGCGCCGGCGTTCGGTCCACCACTTCGTGAAGCACTGCCCACACGAGCCCGACCCCGAGCCAGCTGGTGAGCATGAGATTCACGGTCGCGTGGAAGCCCGTGGCCGGGGAGCGCCAAAGGAACAGGACCAGGGCGGCGAACGCCCCGGCTCCCAGCAGCAACAAGGCACGGAGCAGGCGCCGGAGGAGCGGGGCGTCCGCGAACGTCTCGCCCGGCAGGTTCGTCCGCTGCAGCACGATCAGCAACGCCACCGCGTGCGGCCAGGCCACCGAGATCCCGAGCGTGGGCTCGCGCAGGCCATCCTGGGCGAGGAACGCCAGCACGGCCCCCGCAAGGGGCCCAGGCGCCAGGACGAGGAACGCCCCCTCCGGCCGCCCGCGTCTGCGCAGAATTCTCTCGCCCAACTCGGCCAAAAGGCACGCGCCAACACCCAGCGCGACCCAGACCGCCACCATGTCCCACCCGAACGCCTGCCCTTCCAGCAGGCGCCATAGGATGGCGACCAGGATGTATTCCACGGCCAGATAGGCCGCAACAGATATGCCCAGCACGAACCGCATCATACGCCTGACATGATCGGTTCTTGCTACTGCAACGCTTGTACCAGGGCGCCACTGGCTGCGGAAAGGCCGATCCCCATCGCCGTCCGGTACGCGGTTTCAGGCTGGAACGCAGATGGGAACGGCGAGAGAGCTGGACAGGGCGAGCAGCACAGCATCCGCGGATTCGATCTGTAAGAGCCCGGTGCCCGCGCAACGCCCTCGGGGACTGCGGATCCGCTGGCACAGCCGTTGCTGTGAGTTGCGCTGTCAGCTCAAAGCCATGGTGGATGAAATCCAAGGAGTCCACCACTCGGATGCTCCGGCAGGGTTCGCGCCGGGCGTGAAAGGAGAAACCATGCCTCTCATCTATATTATAATCGCTGCTCTGGTGTGGGCTTTCCTCAGCGGGCTCCAAATGTAGCGAGTCGGTAGTCACTCAACGGAGGTCGCGCCATGACCCAGGTTCTGGAATTCGGCAGCAAGAAAGGCGCTGCGCTCGTGTGGGCCGTAATCCTCGCGACAGGGGCAGCCTGCGCGCAGGCGCCAGCGCGCGGGCCAGCGCCCGGCCCGGGCACGACGGTCAGCGGGACTGTTGCCAGCAAGCCACCAGGATTCGGGCCGACCTGCGAGGTCTCCCAGAAGGCATTCACCCCAGCTCTCGTCGGTGTGCGGCCTGTCGACCCGCCCGCGAAGGACGCGGATTTCACCAACTCCGGGGCTCTCGACAAGTTCTTGTCGGCTGGCGGGCATTCGCTGGCCATGAAGGATAGTGGGGAGTGTTTCGACTTCGACCATGTGGTGAGCGGCGGAAGTCAGATGGGCATGCGTTCACGGGAGGCATGCGCCAGGATGTGGAACAGCTGCGATCGGGGACCGACCCTGGAAGTGGACGTCGCCCGTTGCATGCTGCCCTGCCGCTTGCTGAACGATCCGCCGCTGGAGGCTTGCGAGAAGGCCTGCGCGGTCGATGGAACATCCTGTCGCCTCCTCGCGTACAGGCACCTCATGGGCCAGGGAACGCCGCGGAACGAGAGCGAGGCATTCCGGCTGCTTGAGAAGAGCTGTGCGGCAGGCGACCAGCTCGCTTGTTCCAAGCTGGGAAGCGCTCTCCTCGCCGGCGAGGGCGTCGCCAAGGACGAGCGCCGTGGTGTGGCTCTGCTCTCCGGTGCGTGTGACGCCCGGCTGGGCCTCGCGTGCGAATTGCTGGGCGACGCGCACGCCGAGGGTCAGGGCGTTCCGCAAGACGACGCGGCGGCCGTCGAACTGTACCGGAAGGCCTGCGGGGCAGGGGGCCAAGAGGGAGACGGGAGCGGCGGGTGCACCAAGCTCGGCCGCATGTACCGCGCCGGCCGGGGCGTGCGGGCGGACACCTGCCTGGCCCACGGTGCGTTCGGCCTGGCCTGCGCCCGCAACGAGCCGGAGGGTTGCGCCGAGTTCTCGGAGGCGTACCTGCTCGGAACGGTGGTCGAGAAGGACCCGGCGCGTTGGGCTGAGTTGAACCAACGCTCGTGCGAAAAGAAGGAAAGGGCGGGGTGCATGCACCTGGCCCTGGGGGGCGGAGTCGTCGGCAGCGGCTCCGATCTCAAGCTGCTGGGGGCGCTGCAAGGGCGCGTCTGCTCTTCCGATGAGGACGACTCCGGAGCCTGTGCGGCCCTGCGGGTCGGGCTCAAGTGCCCGGAGGTCAGCAAGTCGATGTGCGCGGCCGCCGCGTACGTCTTCCTGGCGATGAACCAGACCAACGACTTCATCCCCTTCGAGTTGTTGCGGCAGACGTGCGAGCGCAGTGATCTGGCCGCGTGCCATTTCCTGGGTCTCCTCCACCGCGACAGCCGGGGTGTGCTCCACGACCCGGGCCGGGCCGAGGATATCTTTCGTCGTGAATGCGAGAAGGGCGACGGGGACGGCTGCAGCGGGCTTGCACAGATGTGCGAGCGTGGCGACGGCGTTTCCAAGAACCTCGAGCGCGCCCTGGCTCTCCACGAAAAGGCCTGCGCCGCGGGCACCGCCGCATCATGTGTCTCTGCCGGCTTCCACTACGGCACCCCGACCGCGGCCACGAAGGACGATCTCACGCGCGCGGTCACCTTCTACCGGCGTGCCTGCGAAGATCTGAACGACGCGACCGGGTGCCGGAACCTGATCGTCGCACTGGGAAAGCTCGAGCCAGTTTCCGCTGACACACCCGACATCATGAAGACCCGCGAGCGGGCGTGCGCCCTCGGGGATCTCGATAACTGCTCGACGGTTGCCCTGGCCTTGCGCAGGGGGAAGGTCGAGCCGACCGAGCGCGAGCGCTCCAGTCGCCTGTTTCTTGCTGGATGCATGAACGCGCAGGAGAGCCGGCCGGGCGACTGCCTGGCCTACGGTGAGATGGTAGTGGCGGGGACGGTGCCCGCGGCCGAGGGCAAGGGGTCGGACTGGGCATTCGCGGAGGCATTCAGAAAGGCGCAGAAGGGTTGTGACGGTACCGCGGTTGAGAACTGTTCGACCCTCGGCATACTCTACGAACTCGGGCGGGGAACTCCCAAGGATTCCGTGCGTGCATTCGCTGCGTACACGCGCGACTGCGACCGGGGCCTGTGCGCGAACGTCGGGTACGCCTATGCCGTGGGTGTGGGGGTTGTGCGCGACGAACGGCGAGCGCTGGAGGTGTTTCGGGAATCGTGCGCGACCCGCCCCGGCGACTACGCGTGCGCAAACCAGGGCTTCATGCAACTGCTCGGCCTGGGCGGGGCGCAAAGCAGGCCAAAGGCGCTGGCGCTGCTCCGGGCGGCAAAGTCCTCGATCGTCAATGGGCTCATCGACAGCTGCGACTCCGGGTGCGGCCGCGACTGCTCCATCCTTGGTGCCATCCTGCAGGCACGCGGGCAGAAGGCCGAGGCAGCCGAGAAGCTGAGGCGGGGCTGTACCCTGGGCGACGATCGGGCCTGCGAGCATCGGGTGCGCTGAGACGGAGCCAGGAACATGAACCACAAGAGAAAGAGACCGGCCCACCAGAGGGCGGGCTGCAAGAGGTGCAAGCCTTGGAAGGATGAGCGTGATTTCAAGACGGACCGGTTCACGCCCGCCGAGCGCCGGCGGCTCCTGGGGGAAAGGGACGAACGACGCGCAGCCCCCGTTCCCAGGACGGTGAGTTCATCCGCGTGCCGACAGCCGGGAACCGCGGCTGCTCGACCAGCCAGCGCAAAAGCGCATCATGCTGTGAAATAACCACGAACTACGCGCGCCGGGCTGGTCATCGTGGTGCAGCAATCGAATTTCGGCCGGGCTAGACTCGGCCGCATGAGCAAATCGAAGACCTCAGTTGAACCCGTGCGGTGTGGCTGGGCCAGCGCGGAACCGATCTACGTGCGCTACCACGACGAAGAATGGGGCGTGCCCGTCTACGACGATCGCGTGCTTTTCGAGTTCTTGGTGCTCGAAGGCGCGCAGGCAGGTCTGTCGTGGCTCACGATTTTGAAGAAACGGGAGGCGTACCGCAAAGCCTTCGACGAGTTCGACGCAGGCAAGGTCGCGCGCTACGGTGCTGCCAAGATCGCCGCGCTAATGGCGGACGCAGGCATTGTTCGCAATCACCTGAAGATCGAGTCGGCCGTCAAGAACGCGCGCGCCTTCCT
>PMCR01000333.1:10466-11506 GCA_003155465.1 Myxococcales bacterium
TTCAGTTTTGTAGGCTCGACCATCGTCTACGCCCACATGCAGGCCGTGGGCATGGTCAACGACCACGTCGAAGCCTGTTTTCGGCGCGCTTCCGTCGCGAAGCTTGCAAAGCGCCGCTGAACGCCTTCGTCAACGTGTTTCTCGTCATCCGGATCGGGCCCGAGCCCCGTCGATCAGGAGTGTTGACCCGTCCTTCGCCAAAACGCTATCCCTGCTGTCAATTGGTGTACCCTGAAACAGGAAACCGCCGTCCGAAATCCGAGGAGCGCACCTATGCACGCAAAATACGTCGAAGGCATGAACGGTAGTTTTCTGGCCATCCTAAGTGCGGGATTCCTGTTCGCCGCCTGCAGCGGTTCCCCGGGCAGAGCGGCGGCCGATGGAGCGGCCGGCACGAGCGGCACTGCCGGGACCCCGGCAACGGGCGGAAGCACGAGTCCAGCAACAACCGCGACAGGCGGAGCCATCACCACCACCGCTTCGGTCGGTGGCGCGCCAACGGCGGGATCGGTCGGCACGACGAGCACTGCTGGGAGCGGCGGCCTGACGACCGCTGGCGGCGGGAAAACCACCGCGACGGGCGGCTCAGGCAGGGATGCCGGGGCGGACGTTTCTCCGGATGTGCTGCACGACGGTTCTAACAGCGCGGCGGACGCTCGTGCCGACCTCAGCGCTGACGCCACGATCGACGGGTCAGCCGATGCCGGCCCGCCTTCCGACGCCACGCCGGGGGGGACGATGTTCGTCGCGAACGGACAGATCTTCGACGCAACCGGCGCGGTGTTCCTGCCCTGGGGCGTGAACAAGGCCCACGTCGACCAGGCAAACACCGGGCTCGAACTCACCGGAACCAACGCCGTGCGCGTGAATCTCTACTTCCGTTTGCCAAACGCGACAACGACAACCCTCTTCGATCGCTTCTACGCCGCCCATATCGTCGTGATCCCTGGGCGCTGGGAGGCGACCTGCATGGAGAGCAGTACCTTTGCGACCACGCTCGCCGCGGATGTGGACGCCTGGGTGGCCGAGGCCGCCGCGTG